>CANJID010000005.1 GCA_947474395.1 Caulobacterales bacterium | reverse complement strand
GGTGAAGCGGCCACGGGTGCTGCTGCTGGACGAGCCCCTGTCCGCCCTCGACGCCAAGCTGCGCGAGCAGATGCGGATGGAGCTGGCGCAACTCCAGGAGCGGGTGGGCGTCACCTTCGTGATGGTCACCCACGACCAGCAGGAGGCCCTAAGTCTGGCGTCCCGCTGCGCGGTGATGGACGCCGGCCAGCTGGAACAGGTGGGCTCTCCAGCCGAGCTCTACGACGCCCCGGCCAACCGCTTCGTCGCCGGGTTCATCGGCCAGGTGAACCTGATCGTGGGCGAGGTGGCGGACCACGGCCCGGCCCACACGAGCCTCGCCTCCCCAACCCTTGGCTGCCCGCTGCACATCGCCCAAGCGGCGCCACCGGGAACGCGGAACGCCTGGGCGGCCCTGCGGCCGGAGAGGATCGCCCTGGTGCGCCGCGTCGACGACATCCCGCCTCCGACCCCGCCCGGCGCGCCCAAGGGAAGCAATGTGGTCGCCGGGACCGTGCGGCGGGCGAGCTACCTCGGCGCCGAGACCCTCTACGAGGTGGAGACAGCCGGCGGCCTGGTCCTGCGCGTCAGCGCGCCCCACGCCGCCCCGCGGGTGGACATAGAGGCGGGCGAGCCGGTGTGGCTGTGCTGGTCCCCCGCCGCCGCCGTGCTGCTGACCGGCTAGACTCCGATCTGCGAGCCCATCTCCACCACACGCCCCGGTGGGATGTGGAAGAAGTCGGTCGGGCTGGCCGCGTTCCTGGCGAGCGCGATGAACAGTCGCTCCTGCCAGCCGGGCATGGGTGACTTCGGCGAAGCCACCACGCTTCTTCGTCCCAGGAAGAAGGAGGTCGCCATGATGTCGAAGGGCAGCTCGGGCGTGCGGGCGGCGCGCAGGTCCCTCACCACGTCGGGCGTCTCCATGAAGCCGTAGGTAAGGCTCATGCGCGAGAAGTCCTCGTCGATCCGCTCCAGCCGCGCCCGCGCCTCGGGCGCGACCCGGGGCGAGGGAGCGGTGCGCACGGTCAGGATCACGTTCTTGGCGTGCAGCACCCGGTTGTGCTTGAGATTGTGCAGCAGGGCGCCGGGGGTCCGGTCGGCGTCGGCGGTGAGATAGACCGCCACCCCCGGCGTGCGATGCGGGCCGCGCAGCTTGAGCATGGCGATGGTGTCGGAAAGCGGCGGGCTGTCGCGGCGGATCTTGTTGGCCACCAGCTTTCCGCCCCGCACCCACGTCGCCATGACCGCGAAACAGGCCCCGCCGAGCAGCAGGGGGACGAACCCGCCGGAGAGCAGCTTCAGGGCGTTTGCGCCGAGGAAGACGAGGTCGACCAGCAGCAGGGGCACGACCAGCGCGAGCACGCCGGCGAGCGGCCAGCGCCAACCCTTCCACACCACCAGGAAGGCGAGCGAGGTCGTCACCGCCATGGTCCCCGTCACCGCCAGGCCGTAGGCGTGGGCGAGGGCGCTGGAGGACTTGAAGATGGCGATCAGGAGGATGACCCCGACCGCCAGCATCAGGTTGATCCGCGGCAGGTAAATCTGGCCCGCCTGGGTCTCGGAGGTCTGCAGTATGGCCATGCGCGGCAGGAGGCCGAGTTGGATGGCCTGGCTGGTCAGGGAGAAGGCCCCGGTGATGACCGCCTGACTGGCGATGATGGTCGCGGCCGTCGCGAGGATCACGAGCGGCAGGCGCAAGGAGTCGGGCGCCATCATGAAGAACCAGTCCATGTTCTGAAGCGGCGCGCCTCCCGCCTGCCGCAGCATGGTAAGGGCGAAGGCGCCCTGACCTAGGTAGTTGAGAGCCAGCGCCGGCAGCACGAGAAACAACCACGCCGCCTGGATCGGCCAACGGCCGAAGTGGCCCATGTCGGCGTAGAGCGCCTCCGCGCCGGTCACGGTCAGGAAGACCGAGCCGAGGACGAACAGGCCCGTCACCCCATGGCCCGTGGCGAAGCGGACAGCGTGCAAGGGGTCCAGGGCGATGAGCACGCCCGGCGCCTTGATCAGGTGATGGACGCCCAGCCCCGCGATGACCGCGAACCATACCAGGCAGATCGGCCCGAACAGGCGCGCCACCCTGGCCGTGCCCCGCGCCTGGACGGCGAAGAGGACCACCAGGATCACCAGGCTGAGGAGGATCAACGCCGTCGGCGAGACGCTGTGCTCCAGCCCCGGGGCGGTGCGAAGCCCCTCCACCGCGGAGAGGACCGAGATGGCCGGAGTGATGATGGCGTCGCCGTAGAACAGGGCCGCGCCCGCGACCCCCAGGCCGAACACGAGGGCCGTGCGCTTGCCGACCGCGGTCTGGGCCAGGGCCATGAGCGAGAGCACGCCGCCCTCGCCCTTGTTGTCGGCGCGCATGAGGAAGAGGACATACTTGATCGTCACCACGACGATCAGGGCCCAAAGGGCCAGGGACACCACGCCGACCACCGCCTCGGCCTGAACGCCGTTCGCGGTCGTCTGTCCCAGGGCTTCACGGAAGGCGTACAGCGGACTTGTGCCGATATCGCCATAGACCACACCAACGGCGCCCAAACTCAGAGGCCAGAAGCGCGCGCCCGGCGTATGGCCGGACGTGGAGGTTTCGGTATCGAGGGAAGGAGACGAAGGCGTGGCGAACGAGGGTTCGCCGGTCGTCATTGCCAGTTTGCTCCAGCGAGTCGGGGGATGCCCCAGCGATCGCGGGCGGCGGATTACGCCCCATGCTGCACCGCAGCAATAGCTTGGCTGTTCAACTGCTCGTGATCGTCCCCGGTCAGGTCTTCTTGTCCGCCTCATAGAGGCTCTTCAGCTCCTCGATGACCTGGGCGGCGGTCTGGATCATCTGCTTCTCGTCCTTGTACATGCCGTGGCTGTCGATCAGGGACTGCTCGTCGCGCTCGCGGAACACCTGGACGGTGCGCTTGGCCTCGTCGGGATTCATGCCAAGGGAAAGCAGCGCCAGCTCGCTGAGGCGCAGGCTGGAGAAGAAGGTCTCGCGCACGATCGTCTCCACCCCCTGGTCCATCAACAGGTGCGCGTGGCGGCGGTTGCGGGCGATGATCTGCAGGTCCGGGAAGGCGCGGCGGGCGGTCTCCACCACCTTCATGTTCTGGGCGACGTCGCCCAGGGTCACCACCAGGAGCTTCGCCTCCCCGGCGCCCACCGCGCGCAGGAGGTCCAGGCGCGACGGATCGCCGTAATAGACCTTGTGGCCGAAGCGGCGGATCACCTCGATGTTGTCCGGATCGGGGTCGAGGGCGTTGTAGGCGATCTGCCGCGCGGTGAGGATCCGGCCCACGATCTGCCCCACCCGGCCGAAGCCGCAGATGACGACGGGCGCGGCCTTGGCGTCCTCGGCGGTGTCATAGGGCCTGGCCTTGCGGGCGACGATCCAGGGGATCAGCCAGCGCTCGGAAAGGGCGAACAGCACCGGGCTCGCCAGCATGGAGACGGCGATCATCAGCGTCACCCGGTCGACCGCCCCCTTCGACAGGGCCCCGGCGGCCAGAGCCGCGCCGAACAGCACGAAGGCGAACTCGCTGCCTTGCGGGATGGCCAGGGCGAAGCGGATGGCGGTGCGGGGCGGCTGCTTGCGCAGGCGCGCCAGGCCGTAGGCGACCAGGGCCTTGACCGCGATCAGGCCGATGGCGCCGGACACGATCGCGACGGGCTCGGCCACCGCGAGCGCCAGGTTCGCCGACATGCCGACCGAGGTGAAGAAGAAGCCCAGCAGCAGGCCCTCGAAGGGCTGGATGTCGGCCTCGAGTTCGTGACGGTACTCGGACTCCGACAAGACCACCCCGGCGGCGAAAGCGCCCAGCGACATGGGCAGGCCGGCGTAGTGGGCCAGGGCCGCGGCCCCCACCACCACCAGCAGGGCCGTGGCGGTGAAGACCTCGGGGGTCTTGGCCCCGCCGATCACCCGGAACAGGGGCCGCACCAGGAAGCGCCCGCCGAGCAGGATGACGGCCACCGCGCCGATCCCCTTGGCCATGTCCAGGAGCTGGGGCGCATCGTGAGCGCCGGCGCCCGCCAGGAACGGCACCAGGGCGATCAGGGGCACGGAGGCCACGTCCTGCAGCAGCAGCACGGCGAAGGCGTCGCGTCCGGCGGCCGAACTCAGGAGCTCGCGCTCGCTCAGCATGGGCAGGACGATGGCGGTGGACGAGAGCGCCAGGCCCAGGCCCACGATCAGGGCGGCCGGCCCGCCCATGCCCATCAGCCAGGCGCCGCCCGCCAGCGCCAGGCCCGTGACCACCACCTGGGCCGTGCCGAGGCCGAACACCGCCCGGCGCATGACCCAGATGCGCTGCGGGCGCAGCTCCAGCCCGATCAGGAACAGCAGCATCAGCACGCCGAATTCGGAGATCTCGGCGATGTCCTTGACGTCGCTGACGAGGCGCAGGCCCGAGGGCCCGATCAACACCCCGGCCACCAGGTAGCCGACGATGCTGCCGAACCCGAGGCGGCGCGACAGGGATACGAACAGGACCGAGGCGGCCAGGAGGCAGAGAAGCGTCGCGACCATGAAAGCTTCGATCCCGGGCCTTGTGAATCCGCTCCCGTCTCAATGACAGGACGCGCCGCGCTTGGCGACAGGCAGCTCCGGTGTGGCGCCCTTGCACGCATTGCGCGTATTTGCGCCGGAGCAAGCTTGGCGGGCGTATTCTTCCCAAGTTACCTATGATAACCGTACGGCGATCACCAAGCCGGGCGCTCAAGTTCCGGCGGGCATAGAGGGAGACCCAGGATGACCGTAGGAAGGATAGGCGCCCGCGCGCGTCTGCTGAGTTCTGTCTTCACCGGAGCCCTTGTCCTGGGCCTGGCGGGCGCTGCGGCGGCCCAGCAGCAGGGCACGGTCGAGGAGGTGGTGGTCACCTCCCAGAAGCGGGCCGAAAACGTCCAGAACGTGCCGATCGCGGTCACCGCCTTCAGCGCCGCGGCGCTCGAGGCAAAGGGCATCCGCGAGGTCTCCCAGCTCTCCAACTCGACGCCGAACGTGACCCTCGACGCCGGCACGCCCTTCTCCGGCTCGGACACCGTGCTGGCGGCCTATGTCCGCGGCATCGGCCAGAACGACTTCGCCTTCAACTTCGACCCCGGCGTGGGGGTCTATGTGGACGGGGTCTATCTCGCCCGTTCGGTGGGGGCCAATACGGGCCTGCTGGACGTCGAGCGGGTCGAGGTGCTGAAGGGCCCGCAAGGGGACCTGTTCGGCCGCAACACCATCGGCGGCGCCATCTCCATCGTCACCCGCGACCCGAAGAACCAGTTCATGTTCCGCGGCGAAGTGACCGGCGGCAGCTACGCCCGGCGCGACGTGCTGGCCACGGCCGACCTGCCGATCAGCGACAAGGTCCTGACCAGCCTGTCGTTCTCCTACCTGCACCGCGACGGCTACCAGAAGCGCATCCCCTTCCCCGGCTCGTCGGCCAAGACCTCGGGCATCCCGGACTGCGACGCCCTCGCCTCGGGGACCGTCTGCAACTACGCCATCGACGGCTACGACAAGCTGCCGGCCGCCGGCTACAAGACCTCGAGCCGCGAGGGCGGGCAGAACTCCTGGACCGTGCGCGGCAAGGCCCTGTTCCTGGCCACCGACGCCCTGAAGCTGACGGTCACCGGCGACTACACCCGGGTGAACCAGTCGGCCTCGGCCAACTCGGTCCTGGCCATCGACCCCAACAGCGGGGGCCTGGCGGGCCTCTACAACCTGTGCCTGAACGGCGTGCCGCTGGGGGTGCTCTGCTCTTCGACGCGGGGCGGCCTGCCGGGCACGCCGACGGCGATGCAGGTGCTGCCGGCCCTGGGCGGGGTGAACGTCAACGGGATCGCGACCGACAACCGCCTTCCTTACGACAAGCGCTTCGTCACCGGCGACATCGACACCAGCTACGCCACCGGCAACAGCTTCTCCAAGCTGAACAACTGGGGCGTGGCGGGGACCATCGACTGGGCCCTGAGCGACTCCATGGCGCTCAAGTCGATCACGGCCTTTCGCAAGCTGAACTGGAAGGCGGGGATGGACCTCGACGGCTCGCCGCTCGACATCCTGCACACCTCCTTCGCCATGCCGCAGCACGAGTTCTCGGAAGAGGCCCAGCTCACCGGCGACGCCTTGAGCAAGCGGCTGAGCTATGTGCTGGGCGCCTATTACTTCAAGGAATCCGGCCACCTGCACGACTATGTGACCTTCCCGGGCGCGCTCCTGCAGATCGACGGACCGAACGATCTCGCCACCCGGGCCTGGGCGCTCTACTTCCACACCAACTTCAAGCTCACCGACATCCTCAGCCTGACGGTCGGCGGCCGCTACACCGACGAGCACAAGACCTTCGAGGGCTTTCAGACCGACGACAACGGCCTTGCCTACAAGATCAGCGGCTGCAATCCGCCCAGCGGCTCGGCCCTGGCCCTGGGCTTCCCGGCGCCGGCCGGCGTCAACTGCCAGTCCTTCCTGGGCTTCCCCAATCCGAGCCAGCCCTACCGCTACTATCCGGCCGGGGTGAGGGTGCAGAACTTCAGCAACTTCGCGCCGAAGCTGGGGCTGGAGCTGGCCCTCAGCGACGACGTCATGGCCTATGTCTCCTACTCCCAGGGCTTCAAGACCGGCAGCTGGACGACGCGCCTGTCCAACCCGCACCCGACCTACGACGCCTCCCTCCACTTCGATCCGGAGAAGGCCACCGCCGAGGAATTCGGGCTGAAGTCGCAGCTGTTCGAGCGGCGGGTGCGGCTGAACCTCGCCACCTTCCACACCAGCTACAAGAACATCCAGCTCAACTCGCAGCAGGGCATCTCCCCCACCTTCCTGAACGCGGGCGACGCGGTGATCTGGGGCTTCGAGGGCGAGGTCCAGACGGTGATCAACGCCAACCTCTCGTTCAACGGCAGCCTCGGCTACATCCACGCCCGCTACAGCCGGGTGGCCCCGGGGGTCGGCGACAATGGGGTCAACATCACCACCGCCTTCAGCCTGCCCAAGACGCCGGAGCTGAAGATCAACTTCGGACCGCAGCTGCAGTTCGACCTCTCGAACGGCGGGCGCATCCAGATCAACGCCGACTACACGCGCACCTCGGCCATGTTCAACGACCTCGGCAACACCGCCCTCCTGGCCCGGCCGGTGGTCAACGACTTCAACATGTCGGCCACCTACAGGGCCCCCAAGGACCGCTGGGAGCTGACCGTGGGCGGGACCAACCTTTCGGATCAACGCTACGTGGTGACCGGCCAGAACCAGGGCGGGGTGGCGGTGGTGTTCGCCACTTACAACCGCCCGCGGGAGTTCTTCGCCACTCTTCGCACTCGCTGGTAGGCGCCCCCCGCCGCACCAGCTAGCGGCCCCTCGCCTTTCGGACGGGCGGGGGGCCGTTTCTTATTCGCCGCGAACACGACCGGCTTAGGGTTCGACGGGACGGCCGTCCTGGGCTAGCCCTTGTCCGACCAAGCAACGCCGGAGACAGACGCGATGGACTACCAGGGCGGGACCCCCAGGCTCGAGCACGCCTTCGACATCCGCATCGACTTCAAGGACCGCTGGATGTGGGGCCCGATCCATCCGGGCGGGCCAAGCCACGGCTACACCTCGGTCAAGAGCGGCATCGTCAGCGGGCCCCGGCTGAACGGGGTGGTGGTGGATGTCTCCGGCGCCGACTGGCCCGTTGTGCGCACCGACGGGGTGGTGGAGCTGAACGCCCACTACATGCTGGAGGCTGACGACGGGGCCAAGATCTACATCCAGAACAAGGGCTATGTGTACGGCCCCCGCGCGGCCGGCGATGGCCTGCCCGAGCGCCCCGGCTACTTCCGCTGCACCCCCTATTTCCGCGCCCCCGACGGACCCCACGAGTGGCTGAACCGGACCGTGGTGCTGGGCGCGGGCGAGCGCAAACCCGCCAAGGACGGCGACGTGGATCACAGCCTGTTCCGGTATTGGGCGGTGCTTTAGCGGGCCGGAGAGGCTGACCGAGTACCTCTCCCGTCCTCTTATTTTCCGCTCATCCCGGCGAAAGCCGGGACCCAGGCTTTTTCTGAAGCCCGCATGCCCAGCCGCCCAAGCCTGGGCCCCGGCTTCCGCCGGGGTGAGCGGGTTTTGTGAATTTTAGACGGTGGCCGCAGGCAAAGGGGCGTTCCCCAGGATCAGGTCCGACGCCCGCTCCGCCAGCATGATCACCGGGGCGTTGGTGTTGCCGCCGACGATGGCGGGGAAGGACGAGGCGTCCACCACCCGCAGGCCCTCGATGCCTCGCACCCGGCACGCGTTGTCGAGCACCGCCATCGGGCCGGTGCCCATGGCGCAGGTCGAGGTGGGGTGCATGGCCGTGCCGATCATGCCGCGGACATAGGCGTCGATCTCGGCGTCGGTCTGCACGTCCGGGCCCGGCATGCGCTCGCCGTCGACGAGGCTCGCGGCAGGCTCGGTGGCGAAGAAGCGGCGGATGAAGCGGACCATGCGGCGGAAGGCGTCGCGGTCGCTCTCCTCCTTCAGGAGGTTGTAGAGGATCTTCGGCTTGTCGGCGGGGTCGGCGGACCTCAGCGTCACCTCGCCGGTGGAGGCGGGACGCAGCAGCACGTTGGCGAAGGAGAAGACGTGGCCGGCGCCCTTGCGCCAGCCGGGGAACCAGACCTTGGCCAGCATGGAGACCGGGCTGATCAGGAACTGCACGTCGGGCGCCTCCAGCCCCGGCCGGCTGCGGTAGAAGCCCTGGGCCGAGACCGGCAGGTCGGCGATGGGGCCGGTTCCGAACAGCCGCCACTGCACGACCGCCAGGGCCATGCGGTCGAAGCGAAGCTGGCTGTCGAAGCCGATCTTGCCCTTCGCGTTGTAGGCCACGCCGATGGAGTGGTGGTCCTGCAGGTTCTTGCCGACGCCGGGCAGGTCGTGGACCACCTCGACCCCCGCCGCCTTCAGCGCCTCCGCCGGGCCGACGCCGGACAGCAGCAGGACCTGGGGCGAGTTGAAGGTGCCCGCCGCCAGGATCACCTCGCGGGTCGCCATGACGTCCCTGACCTCTCCCTTTTGTTCGAAGCGCACCCCCACCGCGCGGCCGTCCTGGATCAGCACCTTGTGGG
The DNA here is from genome assembly GCA_947474395.1 of Caulobacterales bacterium. Lineage (GTDB taxonomy): Bacteria > Pseudomonadota > Alphaproteobacteria > Caulobacterales > Caulobacteraceae > CANJID01. The sequence goes on along the minus strand of CANJID010000005.1, from coordinate 84,540 downwards.
TCAGGGCATGGGTCTCGACCGTGAGGTTGGGGCGGCCCATCACCGGATGCAGGTAGCGCTGCGAGGTCGAGCCCCGCCGGCCCTTGTGCACGGTGAACTCCGGCGACGAGAAGCCCTCGGCCTCCGCGCCGTGGAAGTCGTCCAGGTGCTTGTAGCCGAGCGCCTCGGCGGTCCGGATCACGGCCGGATAGATCACCGGGTCGGCATGGTGGCGCGAAACGGTCAGGGGGCCGGAGCCGCCGTGGTAGGGCCCCTCCCCCCGCCAGCTCGTCTCCATCTTGCGGAAGTAGGGCAGGACCTCGGCGTAGGACCAGCCCTTCAGCCCCATCTGGGCCCACTGGTCGTAGTCGAAGGCGTGGCCCCGCTGGTACATCATCCCGTTCACCGAGGACGACCCGCCCAGCACCTTGCCGCGCGGCGAGCGGACCTTGCGGTTGTCGGCGTAGGGCTCGGGCTCGCTCTCGTAGCCCCAGCCCACGACCGGATCCATGAAGGTATCGCGCCAGGCCAGCGGCATGGCCATCAGCGGCCGGTCGTCCGACCCGCCGGCCTCCAGCAGCAGCACGGTGCGCGCGGGGTCCGCCGACAGCCGGTTGGCCAGCACGCAGCCGGCCGAGCCGGCCCCGACGATGATGTAGTCGTAACTTGCCATTGTTCACTCACGCCCGCGCGCCGCACCTTCGCGGCGGCGCCCGGCGCGGTCAAGGCAGGCCGGTTTGCCAAAGGGCGGGGCGGCGCTACCTTGCGCCCGCGCCGTTTCAAGCGCCGTCGAGAAGAACAGGGAGGCTCCCATGCTGCGCCGGTCCATCCTCGCGCTCGGCCTGACGGCCGCGGTCGCCCCCACCCTCGCGATGGCCGCCGCCCGGCGCGGCTGGAAGACCATCTTCGACGGCAGGAGCCTCAAGGGCTGGAGCCCGATCGGCGAGGCCAACTGGTCGCTGAAGGACGGCGCCGTTGAGGCCGACAAGGGCGCCGGCGGCTTCCTGGTCTCGGACGAGACCTACGGGGACTTCGAGGCGCGCGCCGAGTTCTGGGTCAGCGACGACGCCAATTCGGGGGTTTTCATCCGCTGCACCAATCCCCTGACCATCAGCGCCGGCAAGACCGGCAACGCCTACGAGGTCAACATCTTCGACAAGCGCCCGGACCAGACCTACGCCACCGGCGGCATCGTCGACGTGGGCAAGGTCTCCCCCGTCCCCAAGACCGGCGGGCGCTGGAACGTGATGGAAATCATCGCCCAGGGCGACGTCTTCACCGTCTCGGTCAACGGGGTGAAGACCGTGGACAAAGCCAGGGACGATCTGCACGCCCACGGACGCATCGCCCTGCAGTACGGCTCAGGCGTGGTGAAATTCCGCAAGGTGCAGGTGCGGGAACTTTAGGGCGTGGCCGGGGGCCCCGTCGCCTGGCTGAGCCACCGGCCCTACACGCTCCTCCTCCTCACCATGCTCGCCTGGGCGGGCAACTCCATCGCCAGCCGGCTGGCGGTGGGCGAGGTCTCGCCCATGGTCCTGACCTCGGTGCGCTGGGGCCTCGTGCTGATCGCCCTTTTCGGGCTGCAGTGGCGGCGCATCGCCGCCGGCTGGCCGGCGGTGTGGGCCCGCTGGCCCACGGTCCTGGCCATGGGCGCCTCGGGCTATACCTTCTTCAACGCCCTCTATTTCACCGCCGCGCACCACACCACCGCGGTGAACCTGTCGATCATCCAGGGGGCCATGCCGGCGCTGGTGCTCCTGGGGGGCCTGGCGGTCTACCGCACGCCGATCCGCAAGGGGCAGGTCGCGGGCATGACCATCACCCTCGCGGGGATCGCCGTCGTCGCCTGCAAGGGACACCTGGAGACCCTTTTGACCCTGGGGTTCAACGTCGGCGACATCATGATCCTCGGGGCGTGCGTGCTCTATTCGGGCTTCACCGTGGCCTTGCGCGGTCTGCAGGGCATACCGGGGCTAGCCCTCTTCGCCGGTATGGCGGTCGCGGCCTTCCTCACCTCCCTGCCGCTGATGGGGCTGGAGGCGGCCCTCCACCAGGAGCAATGGCCGACGCTGAAGGGCTGGCTGCTGCTGAGCTACATCGGCCTGATCCCGACGGCCCTGGCCCAGCTCTCCTTCATGCGGGCCGTGGCCCTGATCGGGCCGGGACGGGCGGGCCTCTTCGTCAACCTGGTGCCGATCTTCGGGGCGATCCTGGCCGTGATCATCCTTCACGAGCAGTTCGGGCTCTATCACGCTGCCGCGCTCGCCCTGGTGCTGGCTGGAATCCTGCTGGCGGAACGCAGCGCGCGAAAGCCCTCGGTTTAGTGAGAACCCACGGCCGAGCTTTGCGTTTGCCTTCCATGCCCAAGCCGCTGATCAACAGGCTCGTCGTCGCCCTCCTGGACCTCGTCGAAGCCATAGAGGAGCAGCGGGTGATCGTGGACGAGAAGGGCGAGGACTTCCGCCGCAGCCAGCCGTTCCTGGACGCACGAGCCCTGCTGGCCGAGATCGCCGAGGCCGACGCGGACGCCAAGCCCCGGATGCACTAGGTCGAGCGCGCCGGCTCCGAGCGGATCGGCATGCCGAAGGCGCAGACCGCGCCCAGCCCCAGCATGCCCATCGTCACGATGAAGGGCAGGTACCAGTTGCCGGTGACGTCGATCAGATAGCCGCCGATGATCGGCGAGACGATCGCGGCTCCGGCCGAGCCGATGTTCATCAGGCCCGCCGCCGTGCCCGAGTGCTCCGGGGCGATGTCCATCGGCACCGACCAGATCGGCCCGACCACCAGCTCGGCGAAGAAGAAGCCGGCGGAGAGCGACAGGACCACCGTCGTCAGGTCGCGTACGAACAACAAGGGGATCAGGGAGATCAGGGCGCCCACGAAGCCGCCCACGATCACGGTCAGGCGCGCCAGCCGGAGCTTGCCGGTGCGCCGCAGAATCCGGTCCGAGACCACCCCGCCCAGGGTGTCTCCGACCACCCCGGCCAGGAACACCCCCGCCGCGAAGATCGCCGAGTCCTTGATGTCCATCTGGTAGCTGTTCTTGAAGAACGATGGGATCCAGTTGAGGTAGATCCACAGGGTCCAGCCGTAGCAGAAATAGGTCAGGGTCACCGGCCACATGCGCTTGACCAGCGCGCCCCAGGGGATCGCGACCTTGCGCTTCTCCACGGGCGGCGGCAGGGCCGCGAGGTCCTCGGGCGTCATCCCGGGATGGTCGCGAGGGTCGTCTCGGAAATAGAGGCCCCACAGCACCACCCAGATCAGGCTGATCGCGCCGATGACGAAGAAGGAGCCGCGCCAGGTCAGGGACACCACCAGGGCGGCGACGATCGGGGGGGTGACCGCGTTGCCGAAGCGCGAGAACGAATGGGTCAACCCTTGCGCGAAGCCGCGCCTGTGCGCCGGCACCCACTTCTGCATCGCCTGGGTCGCGGCCGGGAAGGTCGCGCCCTCCCCCAGGCCGAGCAGCAACCGGGCCATGAAGAGGGAGACCAGGCCCATGGAGAGGCCCGTCAGCATGGTCGCGACGGCCCAGACCAGGCCGCAGATCACCAGGGTCTTGCGCGCGCCCCAGCGGTCGGAGATCAGGCCACCGACGATCTGGCAGGCGAGATAGGGATAGGCGAAGGCGGAGAAGACGAAGCCGAGCTGGGTGTTGTTGAGGTGGAACTGCTCTTTGATGGAGGACGCCGCCGTGTTGATGTTCACCCGGTCGACGTAGGTGAGGAAGTACATGGCGCAGAGCAGCGCCAACACGATGGTTGGCGATCGAAGAAGTCTCTTCATGTCGGCGCCCCCGCCTATTTCCTGGCGTTTCCCCAGGGTGGATCAGATCAGAGCTTGGCGGTCTCCGCCAGATAGGCCATGGCCGCCTGCACGCCCCCCGCCTTGTGCGGAACGCCCGCCAGGCCGAGGGCCATCTCGACGCCGCCGAGGGCGCCGACCAGGGTGAGGTCGTTGATGTCCCCCAGGTGGCCGATGCGGAACACCTTGTCCGCCACCTTGGACAGCCCCATGCCCAGCGAAATGTCGAAGTGCTCCAGCGCCACCGCGCGGACGTGGTCGGCGCCCTGCCCGCCCGGCATGAGCACGGCGGTCACCACGGGCGAATAGTGCTCGGGCGTCCGGCAGAAGACCTCCAGGCCCCAGGCGCGCACCGCCCGCCGGGTCGCCTCGCCGTGGCGGATGTGGCGGGCGAAGACCCGGTCCAGCCCCTCCTCGTGCAGCATGTCGATGGCCTCGGCCAGGCCGTAGAGGGTGTTGGTCGCCGGGGTATAGGGGAACGACCCCTTGGCGTTGGCGGCGATCATGTCGCTCCAGGACCAGAAGGCCCTGGGCAGGGTCGCGGTCTTGGATCGCTCCAGCGCCTTTGCGCTGAGGGCGTTGAACGACAGGCCCGGGGGCAGCATCAGCCCCTTCTGCGAACCGGCCACGGTGACGTCCACGCCCCAGGCGTCGTGCTGGTAGTCGACCGACCCCAGCGAGGAGACCGCGTCGACCATGAACAGGGCCGGATGGCCGGCCGCGTCGATGGCGGCGCGGACCTCGTCCATGCGCGACAGGGTCCCGGTGGAGGTCTCGTTGTGCACCACGCAGACGGCCTTGAGCTCGTGGCCCGTGTCCTGGCGCAGCCGCTGTTCGATGGCCGCAGCGTCCACGCCTGTGCGCCAGTCGGCCGCCATGAACTCGGGCCTGACGCCCAGCTTCTCGGCCATGGCCTTCCACAGGCTGGCGAAATGGCCCGTCTCGACCATCAGCACCCGGTCGCCGGGGGACAGGGTGTTGGTGAGCGCCGCCTCCCAGGCCCCGGTGCCGGAGGCCGGATAGATGATGACCGGGCCCGCCGTCCCGAAGATCGACTTGATCCCTTCCAGCACCTTGAACCCCAGGCGCTGAAATTCGGGGCCCCGATGATCGATGATCGGCATGGCCATGGCCCGCAGCACCCGGTCCGGGATCGGGCTAGGACCCGGAATTTGCAGGAAGTGACGGCCGGGGACGCGCGGAGGTGCGTTGGTCGAGGTCATCGTCTCGTAATCCCATGGCGGAGGCGCGGGACCCTACGAGGTCGCCTCCGCGATGGGCAAGGACTCTAGGCGACAGCCATCTCGTGTTCCGCCTCGAAGCGGCGGACGCAACGATCGCCGGTCCAGACTTCCATGACGTGGGGATGATCCATCTGGGCGGCGCGCAGCACGGCTTCCTCGTCGGTCCGGGCGTCGAGCCGGATCGAGCGGCGCACATGTTCGTGCTGGTCGAAGAAATGCAGCAGATACACCAACTTGGACGTCTCCCGTTTCGCTCGCTTGAGAGGCGAGTTCAAACTTAGCGGCGGTTTATGACAACCAAGCGTTGAAAAGCCACCACAAACTGACAGAACGGTCAAAATGCCTCGGGTGTGCGCAGGTTCCCGCAACACCCTGACTCTTCAGCCGAAAAACCGGGCGCCGCCCAAGGCGCCAGCCTGGCCGTGGCGCGGCCCGGCGTCATCGGTTATCGATGCTCAATTGCCGAGGAGCGCCGCCGCATGTCCGACTATCCGCAGCTTGCCATGTACATCGACGGAGAGTGGGTGGGCGCGGGCCAGCGGCGCGTGCGACAGGTGGTCAATCCGGCCACCGGCGCGGTGCTGGGCGAGCTGCCCTTCGCCGACATCGCCGACCTCGACCGGGCGCTGGACGCCGCGGCGCGGGCCTTCAAGCTCTGGCGCGCCACCCCCGCCGAGGAACGCTGCCGGGTGCTGAAGGGCGCGGCCGACCGCATGCGCCAGCGGGCCGACCAGATCGCCCGCATCGCCACCACCGAACAGGGCAAGACCTTCGCCGAGGCCAAGGTCGAGACCATGGCCTCCGCCGCCTGGCTGGAGTTCGCCGGCGAGGAGGCCAAGCGCACCTACGGCCGGGTGCTGGTCCGCCCGGCGGGCATCCGCCACCTGGTGGTCAAGGAGCCGATCGGCGTGATCGCCGCCTTCTCCCCCTGGAACTTCCCCATCGGCAATCCGGCCCGCAAGTTCGGCGGGGCCCTGGCCGCCGGCTGCGCCTGTATCCTCATGCCCCCCGAGGAAGCCCCCAACTCGGCCCTCGAGGTGCTGCGCGCCCTGCTGGACGCGGGCCTGCCCCCGGGCGTGGCCCAGATCGTCTTCGGGGTCCCCGACGAGGTCTCCACCCACCTGATCCGCTCGCCGATCACGCGGAAGGTCTCGTTCACCGGCTCGGTGCCGGTGGGCAAGCACCTGATGAAGCTGGCGGCTGAGGGGATGAAGCGCACCACCATGGAGCTCGGCGGCCACGCCCCGGTGCTGGTGTTCGACGACGCCGACCTCGAGAAGACCCTCGGCATCGTGGTGCCGCAGAAGTTCAGGAACGCGGGGCAGGTCTGCGTCTCTCCCACCCGCTTCTACGTGCAGGAGGGAATCTACGACGCCTTCGTCAAAGGCTTCACCGAGCGCACCCAGGCCCTGAAGGTCGGCGACGGCCTGGAGCAGGGCATCCAGATGGGCCCCATGGCCAACCCCCGCCGCATCACCGCCATGCAGACCCTGGTGCCCGACGCGATCAAAGCCGGCGCGAAGGTGCTGGCCGGGGGGGAGGCCATGGACGGGGACGGCTTCTTCTGGCGCCCGACGGTGCTGGACCGCCCGCCGATCGACAGCCGGATCATGAACGAGGAGCCGTTCGGGCCCGTCGCCATGATGACCCCCTTCGCCACCTTCGACGAGGCGATCGAACAGGCCAACCGCCTGCCTTACGGCCTCGCGGCCTTCGCCCACACCAACTCGGCCAAGCGCGCGGCCCTGGTCGGCGACGCCATCGAGGCGGGGATGGTGGGCGTCAACACCAACGCCATCGCCGCCGCCGACAGCCCCTTCCTGGGGGTCAAGGAAAGCGGCCACGGCGCCGAGGACGGCCCCGAAGGCGTCGAGGACTGCATGGTCACCAAGGTCATCGCCCAGGGGTAGACTCTATTCCCTCCCCCCGCGTGGGGAGGGGAAACTTTTGACAGGAAACCTGTGGTCGCTAGCTTGTCCTGAACAACGATAAGCCGTCATCGGGAGTGGAACGCGTGAACGTACGGACTTTAGTCAGCCTGGCGACCTCGGCCGCCCTGCTCGCCGCCTCCGTGGCGCCGCCCGTCTATGCGGGAGCGCCGGCGGCCGGAGGCGCGCGCGGCGGCTTCGGCTTCGGCGGGCCGTTCGGGCTGGACAACCCCTTCCCCAACGCCTTCCCGCCCAACTTCCAGGGCTTCGGCGCCGGCGGCACGCGGGTTGCGGCGGAGATCAAGGGACCGCCCGCGGGCGTCACGCCCCTGCCGATCGACCTCTTCACCTCGAAGAACTTCTACAAGGACCAGGCCTCCTGGTCCGACCCCCGGTACTACCGTTGCAACACCCCGCGTCAGATGGTCGAGGCCATGTGGGAGCAGGGCCGGATCGGGCCGAACCCGCCGACCTCGGCCTCCTGGGCCGACAGCTGCAAGGACGCCTTCCCCCGCGAGAAGATCGTCAGCCCCTACGCCTACAAGACCGCCAAGGAGCACTACGCGGCCCTGATGGCGGCGGCGAAGAAGCGGGGCGGACCGACCAAGTACACCAAGGCCACGACCCCCGACTGGGACGGCTATTATTCGCGTGATCCCGTGGCGAGCGACACGCCGGGCGCGGCCTATCTCTCCGACCGTCCCAATGGCGGACCGGGCCAGGGCGAGCGCTGGATCTGGGGCGGGATCACCCAGGCCTCCACCATGGTCTCGCTGCTGACGCCCGAGTACCAGAAGCGCCTGGTGCAGGAGATTTATCACGAGACGGTGGACAACTCGAAGCAGTGGAACGCCTCGTTCTGCTACCCCGAGGGCTTCATCCGCCTGTGGGCGGCCGCCTCCCAGGCCACCAACTTCGTCCTGACCGTGACCCCGTCCAGGATCGATTTCCTCGGCGGGGTGGCCGACAATTTCATCCGCCAGATCCAGATCGGCCGCGAGCACGTGCAGAAGGTGCCGCAGTGGTACGGCGAGGCCGTGGGCTTCTGGGACAAGGACACCCTGGTCACCTGGACCGCCAACATCCAGCCCTGGACCCAGCACTCGGCCTTCGAGAACAGCGCCCAGCTGGAATCGGTGGAGACCTTCAAGCCGGCCCGCGACGCCAAGGGCAAGTTCATCGGCATCGACCACGAGACCATCTGGTACGACCCCATCGCCCTGCTGCAGCCGGTGCGGCTGACGGAGCGCTATCTGCGCATCGCCCTGCCGGACGATCCCAAGGCGCGCTTCACCGTCATCGAGTGCCTGTCGAACATCAAGAACGTGAACGGCAAGCCGCAGCAGCTGCCCTCCTCGGACCCGAACTTCGTCGACTACTACGGCCGCCCCTGGGCCAAGGCCTGGGAGACCTACCTCGAGAAGGGCTGGGACAAGCCGGAAACGTCGGAAGCGCCGCAGGACGTGCTCGACCTCTTCAAATGATGGGATAGGCCATGGTCAGTTTCGGGGACGTCACGGGGGGCCGCGGGTTTGGCGCGCCCATGCGGTTCGAGGGCTCGGTCTACGACTGCGAGGTCGTGGGCAAGGTCCCGACGTCCCTGAACGGCGCCTTCGTGCGGGTGGGCGGGGAGTGGTTCTACCCGCCCATGAAGCCGGACGACTCCCCGTTCAACGCGGACGGCTACGTCTCCATGTTCCGCTTCCGCAACGGGATCGTGGACTACACCGGCCGCTGGGTGCGCACCCCCAGGTTCGAGGCTGACCGCAAGGCCGGCCGCCAGCTCTACGGCTACTACCGCAACCCCTTCACCGATGATCCCAGCGTGCGCGACCCCTCGCGGCCCAACCTGCGCACGGTGTCGAACACCAACACCTTCGCCTTCGACGGCAAGCTCTTCACCCTCAAGGAAGACGGCCTGCCGATCCGCATCGACCCGAAGACCCTGGAGACGGTCGGCTCCTACAACTTCGGCGGCCAGTGGACGGGCGAGACCTTCACCGCCCACCCCAAGCTCGACCCCGAGACGGGAGAGATGATCGCCTTCGGCTACGAGGCCTCGGGGCTGGCGAGCAACGACATCGTGTTCCAGTTCTTCGACAAGGCGGGAAAGAAGAAGCGCGAGGTCCGCTTCAAGGCCCCCTACGTGGCCATGCTCCACGACATCGCCATCACCGAGAAGCACATCCTGATCCCGGTCTGCGGCTATACCGCCAGCGTCGAGCGGCTGCGCCAGGGCGGGGTGCACTGGCATTGGGATTCGAAACTGCCCAGCTACGTCGGCATCCTGCCCCGCGACGGGGAGGCCAAGGACGTCCGCTGGTTCAAGGGACCGGAGTCCTCCACCGTCCACACCTTCAACGCCCGCACGGTGGGGAACAAGGTGATCATGGAGGCGCCGATCGGGACCTCGAACCCCTTCCCCTTCTTCCCCTCGATCGACGGCGGCCCGTACAATCCATTGGGGGGCCGCTGCTTCCTGCGCCGCCAGACCTTCGACCTCAACTCCAAGAGCGACGGCTTCACCGACGAGGTGGTGGAGGGCACGGACATGACGGGCCTCGGGCGGATCGACGACCGCTACACGGGCCGCGACTACCGCTACGCCTACTGCGGCTTCGCCGACCGGGAAAAGCCCTTCGACGAGGCCAAGGGAGGCCCCGGCCTGAAGGGGCGCGTCACCAACAGCTACGGCCGCTGGGACCTTTCGACCAACCGCCTCGCCACCTACTTCGCCGGCGACGCCCACGCCCTGCAGGAAGGCTGCTTCGCGCCCAAGAGCCCGACCGCCCCCGAGGGCGACGGCTATCTGATCGGCGTCGCCTCCAACTACCGCGAGATGCGCTCCGAGCTCGTCATCATCGACGCCGCCCAGATGCAGGAAGTGGCCCGCGTGATCATGCCCTTCCGCCTCTCGAGCCAGGTCCACGGCAACTGGTTCGCCGACAAGCAGCTGGCGTTCGCTTAGCCACCTCTCCCCTCGCGGGAGAGGCGGACGGGCGAAGCCCGCCGGGAGAGGGGTCAGCGGGCTGCGGCCCCTCTCCTTCCCATGCTACGGATGGGTCCCTCCCTCTCCCACGAGGGGAGAGGTGAATTCGAGGAACGAACCCATGCTCCGCTGGGCTTTGCAACTGCACAAGTGGATCGCCCTGGTCGTGGGGCTGCAGGTCCTGTTCTGGGTGGGCGGGGGCCTGGTCATGACCTCCATCCCCATCGGCAAGGTGCGCGGCGAGCATCACGCCAAGCCGGTCGACAACGGGCCGATCCCGCTGGCCTCCGTGCTCTCCCCCGCCGAGATCGTCGCCAAGAGCGGCTTCAAGGAGCCCAACGAGGCCATCCTGAAAGCGACGCCCCAGGGACCGATCTGGGTGCTGCGCTCGGCCCGCGGCAGCGAGGGCTACTACGCGGCGACCACGGGCGATGACGTGCGCGAGCTGACCCCGGCGGAGGCCTCGAAGGCCGCGGCGTCCGGCTTCACCGGCGCCGGCAAGCCCATCCGCTCGACCCTGCTGGACGATGTGGTCCCCGAGGAGGCCGACGCCACGGCTCCCCTCTTCCGCGTGGACTTCGACGACAGGGACCACACCAGCCTCTACCTCGACGCCTTCACCGGCGAGGTCCTGAGCCGCCGCTCCGACACCTGGCGCTTCTACGACTTCTTCTGGCGACTGCACGCCATGGACTGGAAGACGGGCAACAACTTCAACCACCCCCTGATCATCATCACCACGGCCGTCACCCTGTTCATGGTGCTGACCGGGTTCGTGCTCCTGTGGATCAGGCTGGCGCGCGATCTGGCGACGGTGCGGACGAAGAAGTAAGCAGGACGTTCCCGCGCCCCTGTCTGGCGCGCCCGAAGGGACCGCGACCGTGAGCCTGCCCGTGGCCTGGATCAGCGATGGCTGGATCTTCACCGAGGACCCTGAGCAGAACGGCCGCTACTGGATCCACGACAACTGGATCTGGGGCCCCGAAGGCGCCGCGGATGCGTACACGGGCTATTGGATCAACACCGGCTGGATCTGGGGCCCCGCCGGCCCCGACAACGCCATGACCGGGTTCTTCGTCCGCGAGGACTGGATCTTCGGGCCGGATATGAAGCTGCCGTTCGTGAGGTAGGACCGTCAGTCCCCCGCCGGATCCTTCGGCGCAAGCGGCGGCAGGGCGCCGCCCGAATGATAGACCGTGCGGAAGGCCTGGGTGACCGAGCCCTCCCCCCAGACCGTGACGACTTCCCGGCGGACCTCGGCGTGGCGCTCCACATAGGCTGACCACAGTGCGTCGGCCCGGCTTCGGAGGAACGCCCCCGGCTTCGGGGTCTCGGCGATGTGGTCGGGGCCCAGGTCCTCGATGGCGGAGTCTATGGCCGCCCGGCAGCCCGCCATCAGGCCCTGTTGGTGCGAGAGCAGGTCATCGAAGGACGCCCGGACCGCCGCCTCCCCGTCCAGGAAACCGTCCTGCCTGGCCTGAAGCAGGTCGATGGCCACCCGCTGGGGCGGCGCCCACCGGAAGGGGTTGTTGTCGATGGCCTGCACGGTGGTCCATTCGAGGCTGTAGCGCGCCTTGGCCACCGTCCGCTCGGCCATCAGTTGGGACAGGCCGAGCACCATCTGGCGGTACACCGCGCCCAGCCGGCGCATGACTTCGGCAGGGTCCTCCGCCGACAGCACCGAGGCGTCGAGATGGGCCCCGGCGCAAAAGGCTTCGAGCAGCGCGCCCTGGGATTCGGCCGCCGCGCGGGGTTCGGCCGGGAGGGCTGCGTCGGGCTCGGCCGTGGCGGGCGGGGGCGCCGGGTTTTCCTGGGCGCCCGGCTCGATGCGCAGGAGGAAGCGACCGAGCCTCAGGGTTTCGCCGACCGCCAGGGGCGTCGGGGCGCCCCGGGCGATGCGGCCGCAGGTGTCGAGGAAGACGCCGTTGGTGCTGGCGTCGCGGATCGCCAGCACGCCGTTCTGCAGCGCCAGCACGCAGTGGACGCGCGACAGGCCCTTGCTCGGATCGGGGATGGCCCAGTCGACGCCGGGGCCCCGGCCGATCGCCAGTTCGCCGCCGGCGAAGGTGCGGGTGGCCAGTTCGACGGCCGGATCGGCCTGGTCGAACAGCTTCAGCACCAAGGTGCGCGGACGATAGGCGGGAACAGGCCCGGGCCGCGTCACGGCCTCGGGAGCGGCTCCGGAAACGGCTTTGGCGGCGGCTCTGGCGGCGCTCATAGGGCCATCCTCCTTTGCGTTCGCCCGTCGCGGTCAAAGGCGTCCGGCGTCAGCCAGGCCGGATCGCGGACCTTGCGGACAAAGGCGGCCCCCTCCATCGGCCGGGCGAAGAAATAACCCTGGAACATCTCGCAGCCCATGGCGCGCAGGGTGGCGACCTCCTCGGCTGTCTCCACCCCTTCGGCCACCAGGGATATGCCGAGCCCGCGCGACAGGGCGATCAGGGCGGCGCAGATGGCGCGGCTGTCGCTGCGCTGGTCAACGCCGGTGACGAACTCCCGGTCGATCTTCAGCTTCGAGAACGGCAGGTTCTTCAGGTAGCTCAGGCTGGAATAGCCCGCGCCGAAATCGTCGATGGCGACGCTGACGCCCTGGGCGCGCAGATCGCTCAGCAGGCGGCGCGTATGGTCCGCGTCCTCCATGGCCACGGTTTCCGTCAGCTCCAGCTCCACCGCCGAGGCCGGCAGGCCGTGTCGCTCCAGAGTGCGCATCACCATGCCGTTCAGCCGCGGGTCGCGGCACTGGGTAGGGGAGAGGTTCACCGCGATCCTCAAGTCGCCCAGGCCCTGGTCGCGCCAGCTGCGCAGCTCGCGGCAGGCGGCGTTCAGGACCCACAAGCCCACCTCCGCCATGACCGGCGACTGCTCCAGGATCGGCATGAACTGGTTGGGACCGAGCAGCCCGAGCGTCGGATGGCGCCAGCGCAACAGGGCCTCGGCGCCGACCGCCCGCCCCTCGCGCACATCCACCAGCGGCTGGAAATGCAGCAGGAGCTCGTCCCGGCTGACGGCGCCGCGAAGATCCTGGGCGAGGGAGAAGCGCTCCTGCGCCTCCGCCGAGCCCTGGGCGGAGAAGAAGGCCATCGGCTTGTCGGCCTGCCGGGCAGTCTCCAAAGCCGCGACGGCGCGGGTCAAGAGCTCGGCCGGTGTGGCGCCGTCGTCCGGGAACACCGCCGCGCCGATGGCGACGTCGGGGGCCAGGGTCAGGTCCCCGGCGGTGAATTCCTGCCCGAGGACGTAAGCCAGGGCCTGCAGCTCACGGGCGGCGGCGTCGCGGTCGGGGGCGTCCTTGAACCAGGCGGCGAAACAGTCGCGGTCCACCTGCGCCAGGCGGCGGGACTTGGCGAGGGCGCCTCTGAGCCGGTCCGCGAAGGCCGAGAGCGCCCGGTCGGCGGCGGCCTGGTCGAAGGCGGCGAGGCGGTCGTAGTCGGCGAAGCGGACGACGCCGAGCACGACGTGGCCCTCGGCGTCGGGGAGGTCCGCGAGGATGTCCGCGAGGAAGGGCTCGCGCGTCGGCAGGCCGGTGACGGGATGGCGGTTGGTCAGCCTCTGGCGCATGCCGTCGAGACGAAGGGCCAGCCGGGCGACGTCGCCCGCCATGCCGCCCGCGGCGGCCGGGTCGGCGGCGGGCGATACGGCCGAAGGGGTGTCGGACAGGCAGTCCTGCAGTCCTGCGGCCACCCGCGCCAGCGGCCGCAACAGCCGGATCAGCATGGCCACGGCCAGGACGCTGCCCAGGAACGCCAGGGGCAGCCCGGCGTCCTGCTGGCTGCGCGACAACAGCGCCAGAATCGGAAAAGCCGCGGCGAGCGCGGCGCATGTGGCCACAGCCGCCTGGAAGCGGCCGACGGCGAGGGGCGCCGAACCGGCGCTGGACTGGGGTCTCGGCATCTAGGGGCGGAATCCGCGGCTTCTTCCCGCAGGCTACGCGAGAAGGTGCTGCTGCCAGATGAACAGCGATGCTTAATCTCGTGGAAACACCGATGCTTAACCCGACCGAAAGCCTGAGCCGCTAGGGTCCGCTCATCAGCTGTCCCGCCGGCCCGAGGATTTCGTGAGCACGCTCGAAGACCAGGACCAGCGGACCATCTTCCAGCCCTTGGCGGACGACTCGTCCTTCAGGAACGAGCCCACCGCCTATTCGCGGCGGGGCGGCCTGGCCCCCGGAACCCTGCTCAACAACATCTACGAGGTCCGCAGCTTCCTCGCCCGGGGCGGCATGGGCGAGGTCTACGCCGGGGTGAACGTCAACACCGACGAGCGCGTCGCCATCAAGGTGATGCTGCCGCAGCTGGCCGCCGACCCCAAGGTCCAGGCCATGTTCCGCAAAGAGGCGCGCATCCTCACCGAGCTCGCCCATCCGGCCCTGGTGCGCTACCGCGTCCTGGCGCAGGAGCCGCACCTCGACCTGTTCTACATCGTCACCGAGTTCATCGACGGCCAGTCGATCTCCGATCTCCTGGGCAAGCTGCGACCCTCCAGCGACGAGCTGAAGGCGCTGACGCGGCGCCTCGCCGACGGCTTGGCCGCCGCCCATGCCCACGGCGCCGTGCACCGGGACATGTCCCCCGACAACGTGCTCCTGCCACAGGGGCGGCTGGAGCACGCCAAGATCATCGACTTCGGCATCGCCCGGGAGTCGAACCTTCCGCACCAGACCATCATCGGCGACAGCTTCGCGGGCAAGCTCGCCTACGTCGCCCCCGAGCAGTTCGGCGACTTCGGCCGCCAGATCGGTCCCTGGACCGACATCTATAGCCTGGGCCTCGTGGTCCTGGCCCTGGCCGCCGGACAGGCCGTGGACATGGGCGTGACCCTGGTCGAGGCGGTGGACCGCCGCCGCGAGGGCGTGGACCTCTCTCCTCTGCCCGAGGCCCTGCGGCCGGTGTTCCAGCGCATGCTGGCGCCCGACCCCGCGCACCGCTTCCAGACCATGGCCGAGGTGATCGAGGCCCTGGACGCCATCGGGCTCCCCGCCCCCGCGACCGCCGCGACCGCGCCCGTCGCCGAAGCGATCCCGCACGAAGAGCCCCCCGCCGAGGACGCGCCGACGCCGCGCCGCGCGCCCCGCGCCCTGGTCGTCAGCCTGCTCCTGCTGGGCGGCGCCGTGGCGGCCTTCGGCGTCACCCTCGCCACCCGCCCCCGCACGCCCCAGCCGGCGACGGCGACGGTTCCGATCCAGCTCCCGGTCGAGCCGCCCCACGCGGTCGCGCTTGCCGAAGCGGACATTCCCACCGAAGTGGCCCCGACCGCCGCCGCCCCCTTGGCCGCGGCGGAAGCCCTCCCGGCAGCGCCGCCGACCCCGAAACCGGTCGCCAAGGCCCGGGCGCCGATCGCCGTCGTCGCTGCCCCGCGCCCCATCCAGCTTGCCGCCTCCGCGCCCGAACTCCCGGTCGCTTCCGCCCCCGCCCCCAAGGCCGCCGCCGAGCCCGCCGCGCCCGTCACCGCCACGGCCGCCTCCAACGGCGCCGACCAGGCCTGCTGGCGCGCTGTCGGCAATGGCTGGACCTACATCGGCTACGCCAGCCGCCAGGGCTGCTCGGCCCGCGTCTTCGACAAGGAATGCCAGGTCATCTACGGCCGCTGGGGCGACCAGCAGCTCCGGCGCTACAACGGCAAGCTGCAGCTCAAGGGCACGGGCGTACTGGCGCGCTGGAAGGACATCGGCGCCGCCCAGTGCTCGGCCGAACCGGGGGCTGCCCGATGAGCGAGGCCCTTCCCCTCCCCTTCCCGGCGCCCGCCGCGCCGCCGCGCCGAACCGCCATCCTCGCCACCGACGCGGCCCGCACCCACCCGGGCCACGTGCGCGCCACCAACGAGGACGCCTATGTCGCCCGGCCGGACGTCGGCCTCTGGGCCGTGGCGGACGGCATGGGCGGCCACGACGGGGGCGAATGGGCCTCCGGCGTCATCGCCGAAAAGCTCGCCGAGGCCCCGCTGTCGGGCGATCTCGAATCCGACTGCGACCGTGTCGCGGAGGCCGTCGCCAAGGCCAACCGCCTGATCCGCGAGCGGGCGCGCTCCCGCGCCGCCCCGATCGGTTCGACGGTCGTGACCCTCCTCCTCAGCGGCGCCCGCTACGCCGTCTTCTGGGCCGGCGACAGCCGCGCCTACCGTGTCCGCGGCGGCGAGCTGGTGCAGCTCACCCGCGACCACACCCAGGTGCAGGAACGGGTCGACCGCGGCCTGATGACGGCCGACGAGGCCAGGGGCCACCCCATGGCCCACGTCCTCACCCGCGCCGTCGGCGTCGATGAGGAGCCCGCCCTGGCCTACGCCGAGGGCGAGGTCCGGCCCGGCGACCGGTTCCTGTTGTGCAGCGACGGCCTCCACGGCTGCGTCAGCCCCCGCGAAATCTACGAAGCCCTCCGCCTCGGCCCCCCGGCCGCGACCTGCGACTCCCTGATGGAGCTCTGCCTCGCCCGCGGCGCCCCCGACAACGTCACCGTGATCGCGGCGGCCTGCAGCAAGGCCGCCCAGGCCTGAGCCTGGACGGGGGCTGGCCTTGCCGCTCAGGGACGGGCGATCAGGGCGAGGATGAGGAGCCCGACTCCGGTGGCGGTAGCGACGATCCCGGAGGCGAGGGTCGCGGCCCGGCTGAACGGGGCGAGTTTCTCGACCGCCACCAGGACCGCGAGGGCGACGACCCAGCCCAGGTTCATGACCCCCCCGACGAACAGCAGGGCCATCAGGGCCCAGCAGCAGCCGATGCAATAAAGGCCATGGACGAGGCCCAGCCGCGCCGCGCCCGCCCAGCCGGGCCGCCACCAGTTCACCAGCAACGACAGCGGCGCTCGACAGCGGTCCAGGCAGGCCTGTTTGGCGGAGGTGAACTGATAGGCGCCCGCCAGCAGCAGCAGGATTCCCGCCGCAGCCTGGGCCCTCAGGGACAGCAAGCCGGCATGTAGGACGCCCCAGTGGACGAGCGCGGCCTGCAAGCCGCCGGCGGCCATGGCGAACAGGCTCCACAGCGCGAGATAGACGCCGGCGAAGACGAAGGTGGGCGCCAAGCTCGCACCGTCGGCCCGCATCCGGCCCGTCACCCGGGCGTAGAGCAGGATCATCGGCGAGGCGGACGGAAGCATCATCGCCGTCATCATCAGCAGCCACATCAGGGACGCGGCGGTGAAATAGGCCAGGGTCCCGGCCGGCGGGCCGGGCATCGGCATCCCCGGCATGCTCGCCATGGTTCCCTCGGCCATGCGCCCCGCCTCTGCGAGCAACCAGGCCCAGGACAGAAGAGCCGCGAGGGCGAGGCAGCAGGCGGCGATCAGCCGGTCACGACGAAAGACCCTCGCCGTCGCCCCCTGGTCCTGCGCCACGGCGGGCGGTCAGGCCGCGCCGTGGGTCGACAGGTCGAGCCGCGCGAGATGGGCGTGGCCGGAGTCCCAGTTCAGGGACACCGGACCTTGGGCCCGTGTGCGGCCGCTGGCGTACTCGGCCTCGCGGTACTCAAAGCCGTTGGGCAGGACGACCTTCGCCCGATGCTCCGCTCCGGTGATCGGATTTCGGATCGGCTCGACCTGCGTGTCGAGGACGCCCTCGACCAGGACCCTCGCCGTGCGACGGTCGATATCGACCGAGAAGTCGATCGGCAGATACTGGGGCGGGTGCAGGGTGTCGATGACGGTGGCGAAGACGTTGAAGATGGTGGCCCCCGGCTCGGTCTCGGCGCCGGAGAGGATGGTCAGGATCGCCTGGCGCTGGGCCTCGGACGCGGCCGGATCGATGACGACGAAGGCCTCGCCGCCGCCCTCGTGGATCGGTCCCGGCCAGGCGAAGGCGCCGCACCACTTCACCCCCGCGAGGTCCACATCGCCGAACCTGCCTTGTTCAACCCGCATGGCCGTCATGGCCCGGCAGTGGCCGTGGGTAGGCAGGGCGTTGAACTGACAGGGACAGCCCCAGCTGCAGTTGCAGCTGGCGACCTCGGGACCGCGCATACGCCACTCGACCAGAGCCATCGCACCGTCCTCCCGGCGAAGACGGAAAGACTAGACCCGTGGTCGCCAACCGCCAAGCGCGGCGGGCGCTACAGCACCTTGAAATAGTGGATGCAGTTGCCCTTCGGGACCTTTTCCGCCACGCCGATGAAGACGTGCTTGGAGAGCCATTCGTACTTGCCGGCGGGGGCCTCGAACTTGGGGGCGACGCGCATGTAGTACTTGTCGAAGGGGACCTCCTCGTTGCGCGACATGGCCTCCATGTAGGCCTTCTCGGCCCAGCGGTAGCCGCGGTTCTGCATGTAGATGGTCGCGCCGTCGTCGGTCTGGAGGATGTAGCGGGCGTCGAAGTCGATGACGCCATCCTCGCGCCAGATCGGCCAGTCGGCGCCCGAGAACGGCACCACCACGCCCTTGATCTCTGGCCCCCAGAACTTGCCGTCCTTCAGATAGACGGCCCAGCGCTCCGACTTGCCGTAGAGGCTGGGGCGCACCTGGTAGGGCTTGTCCAGGTTGATGGCGATCGTGAAGGCCCACTCGGTCCTGGGGTGGAACAGCGGTTGGGGCGCGAGGCCCGCTTCCATCATCCGGGTAGGAATGTCCTCGGTCACGGTGCTTCCTCGCTGCATGGCTCTGGGCCCAGTTTATCGGCGCCAAGCATAGCCTGAGGCGAGGGCGCGTGGGCAAGCGGGGTTAGGGGAACCACGAAAAGCGTGGTCAAAAAACCTTTGGGTCCCCTAGTTCGGCTGCTGGCCAGCCCCCCTCACCTTCCCATTCGGCTAACGCCGAACGGGCGTTGGCCCCTCTCCCCACTGGGGAGAGGGATTTGGATGCGGCGTCCGCTCTTCAACACCTCTCCCCGGTGGGGAGAGGGAGGGGCCCATGCGCAGCATGGGAGGGTGAGGGGGACTGGTTTGAAACTGCATCGCGCAACACACAACGCTGTCTCCGTTGACAGCAAATAGCCCCGGCGCGACTGTCCTTCGCCCTGAGGCTCGGACCCTGGGCTAGGGAGGTCGATATGGATCGCCGGGAATTGATGACCGCCGGGGTGGCGGTGGCTGTGACGGCTACAGTGGCGAGCGCGGCGAAGGCCGCTGCGAGCTATGGCATGACCAAGGGCGCGCCGGACATCAAGTCGGTCGGGCCGCTGGCCTTCGGACCGGCGGGCGTGCTGTTCGTGGCCGACCCCGTGGGCGCCAAGGTCTTCGCGCTCGACGTGGGCGCCGGACGCGCCATGGCCGCCCAGCCGGTCTCCATCGACAAGCTGGACATGCGTCTCGCCGCCTTCCTGGGCGCGGCCCCCGCCGACATCGCCGTGCGCGACGTGGCGGTGCAGCCGGGCTCCAACATCGTCTTCATCTCGGTGATGCGCGGCTCCGGCGCCGCGGCGGTCCCGGCCCTGGTCAAGATCGACGCCAAGGGCGAGCTTTCGCAGGTGGCCCTCACCAACATCGCCTTCGCCCAGACCACCGTCGAAAAGGCCCCGGGCCTGGACGACAAGCGCACCGCCGGCCGCCAACCCCTGCGCAGCGTCACGGTCACGGACCTCGCCTACACCGACGGGACCGTGCTGATCGCGGGCGCCTCGAACGAGGAGTTCACCTCGGCCTTCCGCCGGGTCGCCTTCCCCTTCAACGGCGCGGCCCAGCTCAATTCGCTGGAGATCTTCCACGTCTCCCACGGCCGGTTCGAGACCGCCTCCCCGATCACCAGCTTCGTCCCCTACGGCGGCGCAGGGAGCGTGCTGGCGGCCTACACCTGCACGCCGCTGGTGCAGTTCTCCCTGACCGGCGCGGCCGCGGGCTCGCAGGTCAAGGGCAAGAGCGTCGCGGACCTGGGGCCCGGCTCGACCCCCACCGACATGCTGCACTTCCGCCAGGGTGGCGAGGACTACTTCCTGGTCGCCAACAGCCGCCATCCCCTGATGAAGGTGGCCCGCCGCGACATCGACAAGCAGGAGGCCCTCATCAAACAGGCCGACCACGTCGGCGCCGCCCGCAAGGAGCTGCCGCAGGCCGGCGTGAGCCGCCTCGCCAACCTCGGCGACGGGCACGTCCTGATGATGCAGCAGGACCCGGCGGCCGGCCTTTCCCTGCGATCCTATGCCGTCGAGACCCTCTGACGGGTCTGTCGTCCTCGGCTGGGTCCGGAAGAGGGGCGTCGATCGTCTGAGCATTGCGGGGCTTGCCCTCGATGGGGGCAAGCCGCCGCGGGGCCTCGCCGTCCTGCCGGCCGACCTTGTGCAACATGCGTTGAAGACGCCCGCCCTGCAGCCGCTGGGCGGGCGTTTCACCGCGTCCGGCGACCACGTCGCCTTCACCCCCCGGCTGCCCTTCGTGGCGGGGCTGACCTATGCGGTGATGCTGCGCGGCGAGGGCGAGCCGCAGGTGTGGAAGATCGAGCGCCCGCGCGCCGCCGCTGGCGCGCCCGCCGAGGTCGTCGCCATCCATCCGACGGCGCCGGAGGTGCCGCTGAACCTCCTCAAGATCTACGTCCAGTTCTCCGCCCCCATGCGCGAGGGCGACGCCGCCGAAGCGGTGGAGGTGCGCCGGCTGGATACGGGCGAACTGCTGGAAGACGTCTTCTTCCAGGGCCGCTACGAGCTGTGGGACCCCGAGCGCCGCCGCCTGACCCTGCTGCTCGATCCCGGCCGCATCAAGCGGGGGCTCGGGCCGCACGAGGCCATGGGCTATCCCCTGGTGGAGGGGACCACCGTCGAGGTGCGCGTCACCGACCGCTTCCGCGACGCCGAGGGCCGCCCCCTCGCCGCCCCCGCGTCCCGCCGCTACCGGGTGGCGGCCCCGATCCGAGAGCACGTCGATCCCGTCCGCTGGCGCCAGCTCTGGCCCGCCGCGGGCGCGTCCGACCCGCTGGAGGTCCGCTTCGACCGCCCCCTCGACCACGCCATGCTGCAGCATGCGGTGCGGGTGACGGATGCCGACGGCGCGCCCCTGCCCGGCCGGGTCGAGGTCGCCCCCGAGGAGACCGTCTGGCGCTTCCACCCCGAGAACCCCTGGGGCGCGGGCCCCTACAGCCTGGTGGTCGAGCCGATGCTGGAGGACCTCGCCGGCAACTCGCCGATCCGGGTGTTCGACCGCGACCTGGAACGACCCGAGGACGCGCCGCCGAGGCCCGCCGCGCCGATCGTCATGAGCCGGGCGCTTGCCCCGGCCGCAGGGAAAGTCGCTTGAGCGAATATTCCAGGGATGTCGACTTCATCGTCGTCGGCGCGGGCTCGGCCGGCTGCGCCGTGGCCAACCGACTGAGCGCCGACCCGACGCATCGGGTGCTGGTGCTGGAGGCGGGCGGCGCCGACGACAACTGGCTGACCAAGATGCCGCTCGGCTTCCTCAAAGCGGTGTTCAACCCGGCCATGAGCTGGGGCTACCGCTCCGAGCCCGAGCCGCAGATGAACGGGCGCCAGCTGATGGTCCCTCGGGGCAAGGTGCTGGGCGGCTCCTCCACCATCAACGGCATGTTCTACATGCGCGGCCACCCCCGCGACTTCGACGACTGGCGCCAGATGGGCTGCGAGGGCTGGGGCTACGCCGACGTCCTGCCCTACTTCAAGCGGATGGAGACGAGCTGGCGCGGCGCCGGGCCCTACCACGGCGGGGACGGGCCCCTGCACGTGGCCCCCATCGACACCCGCCGCCTGCTGCACGACCCGCTTATGGAAACAGCCGCGAACGCTGGATATCCGGTCAGCGACGACATCAGCGGCTTCCACCCCGAGGGTTTCTCCAAGGGCGAGGTCACCATCGACCCCAAGGGCCACCGCGCCAACGCCAGCCGCGCCTATCTGCACCCCGTCATGGGCCGCCCCAATCTGACGGTCGAGACCCACGCCCTGACCCACAAGGTCATCATCGAGAACGGCCGCGCGGTTGGGGTCGAATATTCCAAGGACGGTCGGACCACCCGCGTCCGCGCGATGCGCGAAGTGATCCTCTGCGGCGGCGCCTACAACTCGCCCCAGCTCCTGATGCTGTCGGGGATCGGCCCGGCGGATGAGCTGCGCGAGCACGGGATCGAGGTGGTGGCCGACCTGCCCGGGGTGGGCCGGAATCTCTCCGAACACCCCAACCTGATGATGCAGTTCAGGGCGACCAAGCCCGTCACCTTCATCAGGGAGCTGCGCTACGACCGGGCCATCCGCCACGTGATCCAGTGGTGGCTGTTCGGGAACGGCGCCTTCGCGACCCAGATCAACAGTTGCAACGTGGTCATCCGCACCCGGCCCGAGCTCGCCGCCCCCGACATCCAGATCATGTGCAACCCGGTCGCCATGTCGGCGGACCTGTGGTTCCCTTTGCTGACCAAGCGCCACCATCATCATTTCCAGGTCGGGGTGGTGCAGCTGCATCCGCACAGCCGCGGCTGGGTGAAGCTCCGGTCGGCAGACCCGGCGGACAAGCCGCGCATCTGCTTCAACCTCTACTCCGACCCCACCGACTACGAGGTCATGCGCCGGGGCATCCGCGAAGCCCGCCGCATCTACCGCACCGAACCGCAGGCCAGCCTGACCGGCGACGAGACCTTCCCGGGCGCCGAGCACCAGACCGACGCCGAGCTCGACGCGATCCTGCGCCAATCCGGGGGCGTGACCCAGCACCCGGTCGGCACCTGCGCCATGGGCATCGGGTCGGAGTCCGTGGTCGATCCCCAGCTTCGCGTGCGCGGGATCGAGGGCCTGCGCGTCGCCGACGCCTCGATCATGCCGACCGTCCCCGGCGCCAACACCAACGCCGCCGCCATCATGGTCGGCGAAAAGGCCGCCGACCTGGTGCTGGGCAGGCGGCTACCGGCGGAAGACCTGCCGTACGCGGTTTGAGGTGGTTGCACTCCCGGTTGATCTCCCCGGCCCGCCCGCGCACTCTCCCGGCGCAAGTTAAGGGGAGTGAAAATGAAGAAGATCCATGGCCTCGGCCTGTCGATCCTGGCGGCCGCCAGCCTGGCCCTCGCGTCGGCCGCCCACAGCGCCGCGCCGGCCCAGCCGCACTACAGCCTCGGGTTCCTGAAGTTCACCGTGGCCGACCTGCCCAAGATGCAGAATTTCTACCAGACGGCCTTCGGCCTGACGCAGCAGAAGCGGCTGGATAACGGCGCCAACATCGAGGTCATCCTGACCAACTCCGCCGGGCTCGATCTGGCGCTGGTCTATTACAAGGACAACCGCAAGGTCGCCCTGGGCAACGCCAACGGGCCGATCGGCTTCTACCTGAAGGCCGCCGAAGTCGACGACGCCTACGCCAGAGCCCTCGCCGCCGGCGCCAAGTCGCTCTACGCGCCGAGGGGCGGAAACGGCGCGCACGTGGCGATGGTCACCGATCCCGAAGGCCACGAGATCGAACTGCTGCACCTCGACTAGGGCAGACGCTCAACAATCAAACCCTCGGTATTGAGTACGGACCTTACGGCGCCGCAGCCCGCGCCGGAGCCGGGACCGTCGCCGCCGTCCCGCCCGCCATCGCGACCGCGCCGGCCGGGGCGCGGGGGATGTCGCCGACATTGTTGCGGCTCTGGATGAACCAGCGGCCGTTCACCCGGCGGTAGGTGTCCTCGTAGTGGCCGGCCTCGGTGACGATGGGGACCTTGGTCGCGGTCGTGCTGACCACCTGCCAGTGGTGGAAGCCGGTGGCCGTGTCGCCGTTGATCTCGAAGTGCAGCGTGTTGAAGTTGTGCTGCAGGAAGCCCGGCGCATCGGGGCGCGAGAAGGCCCGGTTCATCAGGGCGGTGATGGAGTCCTCGATCGCCTTGCGCCCCTTGCGGGCGTTGGGCCCGGTCCCGAGCGTCGCGTCCTCGGAGAAGACGGCCGCGTAGGCGTGCCAGTCGCGGGCGTCGAGCGCCTTGTTGTAAGCGAAGATCAGCTCCTCCAGCGCCATCCGGTCCTCGACCTTCTGCAGCCGCTGCTCCAGGGTCGGCCTGGACGTGGCCGCGACGGCCCCGCCAAGCCCGAAGGCGGCCGCCAGAGCCGCCGCGCCGCATGCCGCCAGCGCGGCCTTGCGCAGTCCCGATCCCGTCATCCTCGCCCCCGCTTTGCTGAAAAAGTCAGGCCGCCTGGGCCTGTTCGGCCGGCGTCCGGTAGAAGTCCGCCTTGAGAGTCCTGGCCGCCAGGAAGAAGTGCACCGCCGCCCAGACGAAGCTGAGGTTCACCGCCACCATGGCGTTCTTCAGCCCCGTGGCCGAGGCCGCCGCGCAGGCGGACTTCAGCGCGTCCTCCGAGCCCGCAGGGGCCATGCCGCCGGGGCAGGTCGCCGCGAAATGACCGGCGGCGAAGGCCGCTTCGGCGAAGGTGTCGCTCAGATATCCGAGCCCGACGGGCCCCAGGCCCGCCCCCACCATGCTGAACACCAGGGAGAACAGCGCCACCGCCGACGCCCGCATGCGCGGCCCCACCAGGTTCTGCACCATGGCGAAGGTCGGCATGTAGAAGGTGATCAGCATCATGTTGCCGATGAAGACGAAGGGGATCAGCGACGCCACATCGGGCCGGGTCCAGGCGATGACGTAGACCGGCGCGGTGATAAGCAGGCCCAGCGAGCAGGACCAGGCCGCCCAGCGCGGATCGCGCCTGGCCATGTAGTCGGACCCGAACCCGCCCAGCAGCGTCCCCGCCCCGTTGGCGAAACCCGAGATCAGTCCAAAAATCAGTCCAGCCTTGGCGAAGTCCAGGTGCTGGACCCGGATCAGGTATGGATTGGTGAATTGCCCCACCGCGTTCAGCCCGAACCCGGCGATGGCGCCCCCGATCAGGATCTGGCGAAAGCTCGGCTTGGCCCAGAGGATCTTCATGATGCTCAGAAGCGAGGTCTTCTCCACCACGTCGTTCGCGACGCCCTCGACCATCCCCCGGGGCGGCTCACGCAGGGTGAAATAGGCGAGCAGAGCTCCGATGATCCCCGGAATGCCGAAGGCGAAGAAGCCCATCCGCCAGTTGAAGTGCTGCACGATCTGGCCGCCGACGATGGCGCCCAGCATGTAGCCCGCCGGCACGCCCAACATGACCACGGCCAAGGCCGACGCGCGCTTCTCGCGGGGATAGTGGTCGCCCAGCAGCGAGGTCGCCGGGGCGAGGAAGCCCGCCTCCCCGACCCCGACGCCGACCCGGCAAAGGAAGAGGCTCACGAAGCTGTGGGCGAAGCCGCAGAGGGCCGTCATCGCCGACCAGACGGCCGTGGCGACGCCAATGATGGCGATGCGGCTCTTGCGCTCGGCCAGCCGCCCGATCGGCACGCCCAGGACCGAATAGAGGGTGGCGAACGCCAGCCCCTGCAGCCAGCCGAGCTGGCCGTCCGTGAGCTTGAGGTCCATCTTTATCGGCTGGGCCAGGACCGCCAGGATCGCCCGGTCGGCGTAGTTGAAGGTGCAGACGATCAGCAGGACCGTCAGCAGCCAGCCGCGATAGCCCTTGCTCAGCAGCCGGGCGTCGCCCGTCGTGGCGTCGCTCACGTTTCCTCCTTCGGACGCGTTCTGGTTGCGCGTCTCGGAAGGGACCATAGCCCAGCTTGCGGCGGCGGCTAGTCCTTCCCGCCAACCCTTGCGCTCGATCAAAGCCGTCTCGATTGCCGGGGCCAAACATGCCAAAAGCACCCAAAGCCAGAACGGCGATAAGTGATCATCAAGGGAGCCAGCGTATGGCCAAGTTTCCCGACACCATGGCGTTCACCGGCGTGAACACCCCGGTCCGCATCGAGGGCGACGTGTTCGACCTCGAGGTCGAGGGCGAGATCCCCTCGGACATCGACGGCGCCTTCTTCCGCGTCTCGCCGGACCCGCAGCTGCCGCCGCTGCTGCAGGACGACATCATGTTCAACGGCGACGGGATGATCACCCAGTTCCGCTTCAAGAACGGCAAGGTCAATTTCAAGCAGCGCTGGTGCCAGACCGACAAGTGGAAGATGGAGCGCGAGGCCGGCCACGCCCTCTTCGGCGCCTATCGCAATCCGCTCACCGACGACCCGAAGGCCAAGGGCCACTATCGCGGCACGGCCAACACCAACGCCTTCTTCTACGGCGGCAAGCTCTACGGCCTGAAGGAGGACTCGCCCGCCGTGGCGATGGACCCCAACACCCTGGAGACCTTCGGCTACACCGACTGGGACGGCCAGGTGACCAGCCCGACCTTCACCGCCCACCCCAAGATCGACCCCGAAACCGGCAACCTCTGCGCCTTCGGCTACGCGGCCAAGGGGCTCCTGACCAAGGACATGGTCTATTACGAGCTCACACCCGAAGGCCGGAAGACCAAGGAGGTGTGGTTCGAGATTCCCTACTACTGCATGATGCACGACTTCGGCGTGACCAAGGATTACGCCATCTTCCACGTCGTCCCGATCGTCTCCTCCTGGGAGCGGCTGGAGGCGGGGCTGCCGCACTTCGGTTTCGACACCACCAAGGAAATCCACCTCGTGATCCTGCCCCGCGACGGCGAGGCCAAGGACGTGAAGATCTTCACGGCGCCGAACTGCTTCGCCAGCCACGTGATGAACGCCTTCAACGACGGCACGCGCATCCACTTCGACACGCCGGAAGCCCGGAACAACATGTTCCCCTTCTTCCCGGACGTGCACGGGGCGCCCTTCGACGGCCCGGCCTCGGCCTCGCGGCTGACCCGCTGGACCGTGGACATGAACTCCAACTCCGGCGAGTTCGAGAAGCGCGAGACCCTGGCCCAGTTCGTCGGCGAGTTCCCCCGCATCGACGACCGCTACGCCATGAACCCCTACCGCCACGGCTGGATGCTTGGGTTCGCCCAGGGGCCGAACGGGCGGGCGAGCCTGGCCCACATCGACCACGCCACGGGGACGGAGGACGTCTTTCACGCCGAGGGCGCCTCCACCCTGCAGGAGCCGGCCTTCTTCCCGAAGTCGGGCAAGTCGGACGAGGGCGACGGCTACATCGTGCAGGTGGCCCTGCGGAACGAGGAGAAGCGCGCGGACCTGCTGCTCTTCGACGCCCTGAAGGTGGGCGAAGGGCCGATCGCGACCATCCGCGTGCCCATGCGCCTGCGCTTCGGCCTGCACGGCAACTGGGTCGACGGGGTCCACCTGGACCGCGCCGCGGCCGGCCAGTCCAGCCTCGGCGGCGTGCCCACGGTCGCGCCGAACTGAAGGTCTAACTGCGCCCCCTTTTGGGGAGCCGTCAGACCGAACGGCCCGCCCTTCGCCGTACTTCCCCCAGAGGGGGCGGAGTCACCCCTCCGCCTTGCCGATCTTTCCGATGGCGAAGGCGGCCCCGGCAGCGATCAGGGTGGGGATGGCGGCGAACAGGAAGAGGTCGCGGGTCGGCATCTTGGCCGCGATCAGGACGCCGGCGATGGCCGGGCCGACGATGGACCCGATGCGGCCGATCCCCAGCGCCCAGCCGACGGCGGTGGAGCGGACGGCCGTGGGGTGCAGGCCCGCGACGAGGGCGTTGGCCGCCCCCTGCCCGCCGACCACGCCCAGCCCGGCGCAAAACACCACCGCCCCGATCACCACGGGATCGGCGGGGGTGAAGCCGATCGCCGCCACCGCCAGTCCTCCGAAGAGATAGGCCCCGACCAGCACCTGGGTCGGCGCGCGGCGGGCGGAGAGCCAACCCACCGGGAAGGTGGCGACCACCCCGCCGAACTGCTGGACCATTGAGATCAGGGCGGCGGTCGAAGCGGTGAAGCCGCGCTGGTGCATCAGGGTCGTGAGCCAGTTGGTCAGGAGATAGACGTCCAGCAGGCTCATGAAGAAGAGGAGCCACAAGAGGCTCGTGCGAACCGCCCGGCCATGCCGGAACAGCTCGGCCACCGACATGCGCGGCCCTTCTCCCTCCGCCGCCAGCCGCGCGCCCGCGGGGATGGTCAGGTCGGGGGCGATGCGTTTGAGGATGGCGGCCGCCTTGGCCTGTCCGCCCTCGCTTAGGGCCAGGACGCGCACCGACTCCGGCAGGGCCAGAGCCAGGACCGGCAGGTAGAGGAGCGGCGCGATCCCGCCGATCCAGAACAGGATCGACCAGCCGTAGGGCCCAAGCAGGCGCGCCGCGGTGAGGCCCGCCACCAGCGCCCCCAGGGTGAAGCCTGAGAACATCAGCATGACGGTGAAGGAGCGGCTACGGCTAGGGCAATACTCCGAGGTCAGGGCGATCAGGTTGGGCATGGCCCCGCCGATGCCCAGGCCCGTCAGAAGGCGGAAGGCGAACAGTATCTCCACCGAACCGGCGTTGGCGACGCCCAGGCTGCAGAGGCCGAACAGACCGACGCTGGCCAGGATCACCGGCTTGCGGCCCACCCGGTCCGCCAGGGGCGCGATCAGCAGGGTGCCGAGCATCAGACCCACGAGGCCGGCGGAGAAGAAAAGGCCCAGGGTGTCGGGCGCCAGATGAAACGCCTTGGACAGCGCCGGCGCGACGAAGCCGACAGTCTGGGTGTCGAAGCCCTCGATCAGGGCCACGAGGGCGCAGAGCGCCACGACGCGCCTCTGCAGGCCGCTGAACGGCCGCTCGTCCATGACCGCCGCGATGTCGATCGTGCCCGCCATCGTCCCCCGCTCTCCTGCCTCAGACCACGCCGGCGCGTTCCATGTCGCGGGCGATGAACTTGCCCGCGGCCATGAAGCAGAGGCCGCCCGCGGCGCTGGAGGCGACAATGACCAGCATGGAGTAGCGGATCGCCGTCTGGCCGAACTCGGCGGCCAGGAGATCGTTGAGGGCGCCGATCAGGATCGAGCCGACGAGCTGGCCGATCACCGTGGCGCCGAGCAGGTTTATCGAAACGGCCAGGGCCCGCATCCGCGGCTTGGCCACGGCCATCAGCCCGGCATAGACCGGCGGCTGGTGCATGATGCCGAAGAAGCTGGAGGCGGTGAGCCCGGCGACCCACATCCAGGTCTCGTCGGACAGGACGAACAGGGCCACGCAGGGCGCCAGGACCAGACAGGCCAGGCCCGGGGTCCAGGCCCGCCAGCGCTCGTCCCGCTTGGACAGCCAGATGGCCAGCACGCCGCCCAGCAGGATGCCGAACATGCCCACCAGGCCCCGGATGGCCCCGAAGTAGATGCCGACGCTGGTCAGGTTCATGTGGTGGACGCGCACCAGGAAGGTCGGGACCCAGGCGCCGATGCCGTAGAGGTAGGTGCCCATGAAGGCGCTGCCGATCACCAGCAGCACGAAGGACTTCGAGCCGAGCAGGAACTTCAGCCCGCCCTCCGCCGAGGTCTTCTGGGCGGCCGCCTCCTGCCCCGTCGAGGCGCCGCGGACCGGCTCCTTCACCGTGAAGAGGAACACCAGGGCCAGGAGAACCCCGGGGGCGCCCGCGGCGAAGAACACCATGCGCCAGCCGTAGTGGTCCGCGATCCAGCCCGCGATCGGGGTCATCACCAGCGACGAGATGGAGCTGGCGCAGGTGAAGATGGCCACCGCCACCGGCAGGCGGCCCTTGGAGAAGATGTCCGACAGCATGGCGTTGGACGGCGCCCCGCCGCAGGATTCCCCGGCCGCCATCAAAAGGCGCGTCACCGCCAGCTGCCACACATTGGCGGAGAAGCCCGTGACGAAGGTCATGGCGCTCCAGAACGCCAGGCCGATGGCCACGACATTGCGCCGGCTCCAGCGGTCGGCCAGCCACGCGACCGGGATGCCGACGACGGCGTAGACCACGATAAGTCCGTTGATCGAGCCGAGCACGGTGTCGGAGAGGCCCATCTCCTTCTTGATCGCCGGCAGCACCATGGCCATGGCGTTGCGGTCGAAATAGTTCAGCGTCGAGATCAGGGTCAGGATGGCGAGGGCGTAGATCGAGCTCTTCGACCAGCCGCCGACAGAGGCGGCCTGCGGGTCCGCCAGCGTCTCGCTCCCGGCGATCGGTCCGGCCGAAGCCGGACTCTCAGGGCTCGACATCCCCGAAACTCCCTCAGCGCCCGCATCTGACGGCGGACTGCCCCTAGATTCTAAGCATTTAGAGCGGGATTTGAGGCGAAAAACCGGTCCCCACTTTTTCGCATCCCGCTCTGGGTTGCATCGCGCATGAACTTGGGGCCCGGCGCAAGAGCCCTTCGCCTTGCGCCTGCAGCAGCCGGATCATAAGGTTCCCTACATCCCCCCCCGACCAGAGTTGCGCGAGAATATCCATGAACGCCCCCGTCGCCCCCAATCGCCTGCAGATTCTCACCTCCGGCTTCCTCGCCCAGAGCCACAAGCTGTACATCGACGGCAAGTTCGTCGACGCCGTCTCCGGCGAGACCATCGAGGTCGTGAACCCCGCCACCGGCCAGGTGATCGCCTCGGTCCCGGCCGGCGGCGCCGCGGACGTGGACAAGGCGGTCAAGGCCGCCCGCAAGGCGTTCGAAACCGGCCCCTGGCCGCAAATGACCCCCACGGATCGCGCCAAGCTGCTGTGGAAGCTGGCCGAGGCGATCGAGGCCGACGCCGAGAACCTCGCCTGGATCGAAAGCCTCGACAACGGCATGCCGGTGGGCATGGCCATGTGGGGCACGGGCGTCTGCGCCAACAACCTGCGCTACAACGCCGGCTGGGCGGGCAAGATCACCGGCGAGACGCCGAACCTGGCCACCCCGGACCGCCACGCCTACACCCTGAAGGAGCCGATCGGCGTCGTGGGCGCCATCACGCCCTGGAACTTCCCCCTCGGCATGGAAGTGGCGAAGATCTCGCCGGCGCTCGCCGCCGGCTGCACCGTGGTGCTGAAGCCCGCCGAACTGACCCCGCTGACGGCCATGCGCCTGGCCGAGCTGATCGAGCAGTGCGGCTTCCCCGCCGGCGTGGTCAACATCGTCACCGGCTACGGCGACCCGGCCGGCAAGGCCCTGGTCGAGCACCCGGACGTGGACAAGATCTCCTTCACCGGCTCCACCGCGACCGGCAAGTGGATCGTCCAGTCCGCCGCCAAGACCCTGAAGCGCGTGAGCCTCGAGCTCGGCGGCAAGTCGCCGGTGATCGTGTTCCCCGACGCCGACCTGGAGAAGGCCATCCCCGAAGCGGCCATGGGCATCTTCGGCAACTCCGGCCAGGTGTGCGTCGCCGGCTCCCGCCTCTACGTCCACAAGGACGTGTTCGACCGGGTGGTCGAGGGCGTCACCGAGATCGCCTCCAATATCACCATCGGCTCGGGGCAGGACCCGACCACCCAGATGGGACCCCTGGTCTCGGCCGGCCAGCTCGAGCGCGTCACCGGCTACATCAACTCCGGCAAGGAGCAGGGCGGCGAAGTGGTGATCGGCGGCGGGTCGGTGGACGGCGCGGGCTTCTTCATGAAGCCGACGGTGCTGGCCCAGACCAGCGCCGACATGCGGGTGGTCCGCGAGGAGATCTTCGGCCCCGTGGTCTGCGCCATGCCGATCGACAACGACGACCTGGACAAGGTCGCGGCCATCGCCAACGACACCACCTACGGCCTGGCCGCCTACGTCTGGACCCGCGACATCAGCATCGCTCACCAGATGGCCAAGAAGATCAAGGCCGGCACGGTGTCGGTGAACGGCCGGGCGGGCATCGAGGCCTCGCTCCCCATGGGCGGCTACAAGCAGTCCGGCTGGGGCCGCGAGAACGGCCGCGAGGGCGTCGAGGAGTACTTCGAGACCAAGTCGGTCGTCGTGACCCTGTAAATCACGGCGCCCCCTCTCCTATCCGGGGGAGGGGGCGGCCGGGCTGAGGCCGAGGCGTAACGCCAGAACTGGCCCCGGGGGGCGCGTACGATGGCGATTCAGGCGACCGTCAGCTTCGAGAACGCGGTCCCTTCCACCCGACCGGACTACGACCTCAACGTCATCACCGCCCTGGTCAAGGCGGCCGCCTACTACATCAACTCCTTCGTCCAGGGGACGGGATCGATCGATCTCCTGATCCGCTTCGACGACGCCATCCTGACAGCGAACGGCGGCTCGCTGACCCTGGCCAGGGTCGGGACCCTGAACGGCAAGACCCTGTACGCCCAGGGGGCCGAGGCCGAATGGCGCGGCGGCGGCGACCAGAACGGAACGACGGCGGACGGGCGCATCACCATCGGCGGCGCGGCCGCCGCCAACTACTTCTTCTTCGACACCATCCTGGCGACCGCCAACGACATCGCGGCGGGCAAACGCGACTTCTTCTCGTCGATGGTCCACGAGATCCTGCACGTCATCGGCTTCAACGGGCCGGGCGACGACGGGGCCTACTACACCACCTACTCGGCCTACCTGAGCGGGTCGGGCGCCGCGACCTTCTTCACCGGCGTCAATGCGGTCACGGCCTTCGGCGGGCCTGTTCCGGCGGACCCGGAGAACAATCACGCCCACCTCGGGGGCTCGCCGCCGACCAGCAATCCGGCGCCCCTCGTCGGGGGCTTCATCGACACCCTGACCGCCGCCGGGGCGCGCGACCATTTCACCGCCACCGAACTCGGGGTCCTGGCCGACCTGGGCTACACGGTGACGGGAACGCAGAACCGGATCACCGGCACGACCGGGATCGACGTGGTCGCCGCCGGCGGGCCCGCGGCCAACTATCTCGTCGAGCACACCCTCGACCTGACCTGGCTCATGGACCGCACCGGCGTCTCCTACGCCAAGCAGGTCGACGCCAGCGTCGAGTGGCTGCAGTTCACCGACAGGATGAAGCCGGGGACCGCCACCCTGACGGTGCTCAACGCCGCCTTCGCCCAGATGCTGCGGATCGACCCGACCTCGACGGCCGCGACCCAGGCGACCATCGCCCTGGCCGACGGGACCTCTGTGGCCAACCCCGTCCGCGCCCAGGCCCTGTCCCTGGCGAGCCTCGCCGCCCAGGTCGACAGCGGGCAGATGACCCTGGCCGGAGCCCTGGCCCAGGTGGCCCACTAAGCCGACACCACCACCAGCGTGGCGATGCTGGCCTACCAGTTCTTCACCGGCGTGACGCCCCGGGCGACCGGGGTGGACTTCCTGGTGGCCGGCGCCGCCAACGCCAACGACCTGAACGACGCCTACTACGTCAAATTCAACATAGAAAACCGGTACATAAACTTCGCGTCCAACCTGGGTAAGATCGGCGAGGGCGCGGCCCGCTTCCAGGCCGACTACGGGTCGCTGGACATCTACGGGGCGGTCAGGACCGCCTATGCCAAGATCTTCGGGACCGATCCCGACGCGGCCAAGGTCTCGAGCATCGTCGATACCCTGCTGGTGCTGAACGGGGTGACCATGACCCGGGGCCAGTACTTCGCCTCCTACGGCCTCGACGGACTGAACGGACAGGGCACCAAGGCGGCGGCTGTGGGCTGGCTGCTGGCCGAGGCGGTGAAGGCGGACATTGGCTCCTACGCCCGCGCCGAGGACCACTTCCTGGTCGATCTCGTCGACGGGAACGCCCAGTTCAACGTCGACCTGACCGGCGTCTACGCCTCCGTGGTCCAGAACGGATCCACCATCGCGGGCCTGGGGCCCACCACGACGGGGTTCGACCTCTTCAGCCTCTGACGCGCTCGAAGCGCAGGTTCCGCGTGCGGGCGGTCGAGGCGCCGAAGCCGGTGATCTCCCCTGCCCCGTTGCGCGTGAAGGTCATCACCCACGACGAGCCGGGATACTGAAAGACGTCCTGCGAGAGCGGCGTCAGCTCCGCCGCATTGCCCTGGTCGTCGGTCAGCACCAGCTTGTCGCCGCGGACGGTGGCCCGGAACACCGTCTCGGCCTCGGCGCCGGCATAGGCCCCGGCAAAGCCGGCGAGGTCCCTGGCGACGGGCGTCCAAGGCGGGCCGGACGGCGCCTTGGCCGAAAACACCGCGACGTCGGAGGGAAGCGCCGGCGTGGGCTCGGTCGGGGGCGGGTCGATGAAGGCGTGGAGGACCTTCATGCCCAGGGTCGCGGTGTCGAAGCCTGATCCGTTGCAAAGGATGCCCGCGGAAATCTTCCGCGATGGAATGCGCCCGAGGAAGGCGCGGTAGCCCCCCGCCGCGCCGGAGTGAGCGACGATGGCGGTCCCGTCCACGGACAGCACGAAGAGGCCGAGGGCGTAGGTGATCGCCCTGCCGTCGGCGAGGCGCCCGGGCTGCTGGATCATGGCGACCCAGGCGGCGTTCGCGGGGCCGGGATCGGTGAGGGCCTCGTTCCACAGCATCAGGTCGGGAACGCTGGAGATCAGGCCTCCTGCCCCCACCACGGTCTCGGCCCACATGTCCTTGCGCCAGTCGCCCTCGCCCTTCCTGGCGTAGGCCTCCGCCCGTTGCTCGACCACGGCGGAGGCGTCGGTCCGCCACTGGGTGTCGGACATGTTCAGGGGCTCGAACAGGGTCTTGGTGGTGAAGTCCGCGAAGGACATCCCGCTCGCCCGCTCCACCACCATGGCCAGGAGGTTGTAGTTGGAGTTCGAGTAGAGGAATTCGGTCCCCGGCCTGAAGTTGAGCGTCTTCTGCCGGGACATGATCCTGAGCACGTCGGCCTGGCTGTGGACGTGCAGGGCGCGGGGCCGGTTGTTCATCTCCTCGATGTCGGTCCAGTCGCGCAGGCCGCTGGTGTGGGTCAGCATCTGGCGCAGGGTGACCGGGGTCCCGTAATCCGGCAGCTCCGGCAGGAAGCGATGCACGTCGTCGTCCAGGGAGAGCTTGCCCTGGACGGCGAGGACCGCAACGGCGGCGGCGGTGAACTGCTTGGCGACCGACCCCACCTCGAACAGGGTGAAGCGCCGGACCGGCATCCGCCATTCGAGGTTGGCCAGGCCGAAGGAGCGGCCGATCACCGGCTGGCCGTCGCGGCGCACCTCTATGGTGCAGCCCGGCGCCTCGTCCCGGTCGGGGTCCTCGAACAGCCTGTCCACCGCCTGGACCTGCGCCGCCGAGATGGTCTGGGCGGCGACGGACGCCGGGCGCGGCCCCGCGACGCTAAGGGTCAGGACCGCCAGCCCGGCGAGCGCCCTGGTCACGAGCCGCCGAGCGCCTCGCGGTTCCTGTCGTGCAGCTCGGTGGACTCGGGAGTCATCACCTCGGCGAAATCCTCCATGCCCAGGATCGGCCGGATCTCGATCTCGCTGGGTCCCGGCATCGGATTTGGACAACGCTTCACCCATTCCACGGCCTCGGCCATGTCCTTCACTTCCCACAGCCAGTAGCCGGCGACCAGTTCCTTGGTCTCGGCGAAGGGGCCGTCGATGACGGTGCGGTTCGGCCCGTCGAAGGCGATGCGCTTGCCGTTCCTGGACGCCTTCAGGCCATCGCCGCCCTGCATGATCCCGGCGGCGATCAGCTCCTCGTTGAACTTGCCCATGGCCATGAGCAGCTCGTGGCTGGGCATCACGCTCGCCTCGCTGTCCTTGGTCGCCTTCACCATCACCATGACGCGCATCGCTTCGTCTCCCTCTGGGGTGCGGGCCCCGCGGCCAGCCTCTGTCTCAATGACGGGCGGGCTCCGTCCCCGCCGACATTCGCGCAAAACTTTTTCAGGGCAAGGGCGGGGCCGGCTCGGCGCGGCGGATGGTCAGGGCCGCGCCGGCCGAGGCGGCGATGATGGCGGCGATGGCGGCCCACTGCATCACAGTCGGCCGCTCGCCCAGGATCACCAGGGCCGACAGGGCGCCGACCGCCGGCTCCAGGCTGAGCAGCACGCCGAAAACCTGTTTGGGCAGGCGCTTCAGGGCGACCATCTCCAGCGTATAGGGCACGGCGCTGGAGAAGACCGCGACGCCCAGGGCCGCGAGCATCAGCGACGGGTCGAGCAGCCGGATGCCTGCATGGGCGATGCCGAAGGGCGCGGCGACCACCGCCGCCGTGCACATCCCAAGGCTCACCGACTGGCCCGGATGCAGGTGGCCGATCCGCTTGCCGAGAAGGATGTAGAGCGCCCAGCAGGTCGCTGCGCCCAGGGTGAACGCGACGCCCACCGGATCGAGCCTCGCCGCGCCCTCCCGCAGGGGCAGCAGCAGACCCAGTCCCAGGACCGCGAAGCCGATCCACAGGAAGTCCAGGGCGCGGCGCGAGGAGAGGATCGCCACCGCGAGGGGGCCGGTGAACTCGATGGCGATGCAGACCCCGAGCGGCAGGGTCCGCAAGGCCATGTAGAACATCAGGTTCATGCTCCCGAGCACTGCGCCATAGAGGGCGATGGCGCGGGCGTCGCGGCCGCTCAGCGCCCAGCGCCAGGGCCTCCAGAAGGCGACGAGGATCAGGGCCGCGAACCCGACCCGCAGGGCGACGGTCCCTTGCGCGCCCAACACCGGGAACAGGTGCTTGGCGAAGGAGGTGCCGACGCAGAGGCTGACGATGCTGCCGACCAGGGCGGCGACGGGCAGGAGGGTCGCCCCGATCCCCGCCCGCCCCTCGCTCATGGTCCTAGCCGAAGTTGGGATGGATGAAGGCCCAGGGGCTGGTCTCGGACCCGCGTTCGACCACCACCTCGATCAGGGACGGGGCGCCGACGGCCAGGGCGTGCTCCAGCACGGGCCGCAGGCCCTCCGGGGAGGTCACGCGATGACCGGCCATGCCGAAGGCTTCCGCCAGCTTGATGAAGTCCGGATTGACCAGCTCCGAGCCGATCAGCCGGCCGTCGAAGCCCTGGATCTGGTCGCGGCGGACATTGCCGAAGGCGTTGTTGTTGAAGACGATGGTGACGAGGTTCAGCCCGTACTGCACCGCCGTCGCCAGCTCCTGCACCCCGAACATGAAGCCGCCGTCGCCGGTGATGGAGACCACCGCCCGGTCCGGCCAGGCCGCCTTGACCCCGAGCGCCGTCGGGAAGCCCGAGCCGAGCGTCCCCTGGAAGCCCGAGGCGATGAAGGTGCGGGGCGCATAGACGGGAAAGCCGTACCAGGAGGTGAAGCCCACCTGGCTGATCTCGTCCACCACCAGGCCGTCGTCGGGCAGGACGTCGCGGATCACCTGCAGATAGGCGGCCTGGGGCTGGATCGCCTCCACGGCCTTGAGGCCCTTGGCCTTGGCCTGGGCGATATGGTCGGCGCGGCCCGTGCGCTGGCCCCCCGCCTTCAGCACGGCGGCCAGGAGGGCGCGGGTCCCGTCGTCGGAGTCGGCGACGATGGCGACATCGGAGGAAAGGCGGCGCATCTCGCCCGGATCGATGTCGATGCGGATGATCTTCAGCCCCGGCGGCGCCCAGCGCCAGCGCATGTCCAGGAGCTCGAAGCGGGTGCCGATCACCACCGCCGCATCGGTCTCAGGCCAGAGCTGACCGCCCGGCGCGATGGAGAAGCCCAGGGGGTGGCGGTCGTCGACGATCCCTCGGCCCGAGCGGAAGGAGACCACCGGGGCCTCCAGGGCCTCGGCCAGCAGCGTGATGCTCTCGCCCGCCTCCAGCGCCCCGCCGCCGACGAAGATCATCGGCGCGCGCGCGTCCTTCAGCAGGGCGGCGGCGGCCTTGACCGCGTCCGGATCGGGCTCCGGCTTGGGGATGGGCGCCAGGGGATGCATGCGGGTGACCGGCGCGGTCTTGGTGAAGAAGTCCCAGGGCGCCTCGATCGCGGCGGGGCCCTGACGGCCGGACGTCATTTCCTGGAAGGCGCGAGCGACCAGATGCGGCGCCTCCGACGGGTGCTCCATGCGTCCCGCCCACTTGGTCAGGCGCTGCATGACCCCGAGCTGGTCGCGCATCTCGTGCAGGGCGCCGCGCTCGCGGTTGATGAAGTTGGAGGAGACCTGGCCCGTCAGGCAGAGGACCGGCGCCGTCGCCCCGTAGGCGGTCAGCAGGGCCGCCGAGGTGTTCAACATCCCAGGCCCCGGCACCACCGCGTAGACGCCCGGCTTGCCCGTCGCCTTGGCGTAGCCGAAGGCCATGTAGGCCACGCCCTGCTCATGGCGGGCCCCGATGGTGCGGATGCCGTTCGCCGCCTTGGCCAGCCCGTCGAACAGGCCGTAGATCTGGGCGCCGGGCAGGCCGAACAGGGTGTCGACCTTGTGGTCCTGCAGCGCCGCGACGATCGCCTCGCCGCCCGTCATGATCTCGGTTTTCATGGGAGCGGTATAGCGTTCGGAAACGGGGCTAAGCCAGCCCGACATCCATCCCATTAGATCCGCTCATCCCGGCGAGGGCCGGGGCCCAGGCTTTTTTTGTAAATCCGCACAGTGGATCAGCGGCCGATCTTGCCGCGCGCGGCCAAAACCTGGATCGCGGCTTTCGCCGGGATGAGCGGGATTGGGTTGGCTCAGGCCAGCGAGGCGGCCAGGGCGTCGAGAATCTTGGTCCAGCCCTGCCTGGTGCGCTCGGTCCATTCGGGCAGGACGCCGGTGTGGGTCAGGGTGAGGTCGCAGCCGCCGGAAGTCGGGGCGATGTCGATGGCGACGGTGGTGTAGTCGGCCGAGAACTTCGGC
The DNA here is from genome assembly GCA_947474395.1 of Caulobacterales bacterium. Taxonomy (GTDB): domain Bacteria; phylum Pseudomonadota; class Alphaproteobacteria; order Caulobacterales; family Caulobacteraceae; genus CANJID01. The sequence goes on along the minus strand of CANJID010000005.1, from coordinate 46,396 downwards.
ACGGCGAAGCTGAAGACCAGGCGCCGCGGCCGGTCGACCTCGAGATATTCGCCGACGTGGTCGATGTCGTCCCCGTTCCGCCGGTCGGTGAAGGTGAAACGGCCGCCGACGCGGGCGTCGATGTCGGTGCGGACCATGGTCCCGGTCGGGGTGGCGAACAGGAACCGCTTGGCCGTCTCCGGCGTGATCCAGGCGTCGAACACCTGCTCGGCGGGAAGGTCGTAACGGCGCGAAACGACGATGGCGTCGGTCATGGGATCAGCCCGTTCTTCAGCAGGTCTCCGACGGCGTGCAGGGCATGGTGCGGACGGCGGCCTTTCGGCATGGCGATCCACGCCTCGTAAGGCGTGAGCCCCGTGGCGACCGCGAACGCCGTCGCCCCCGTCGCAATGGCCATGGCGGATTCCAGCTGCGGGTCATCGCCGACCACGCCCACCTCGGCGACGCGGACGCCGAGCTTGCGGGCGACGAAGCGCATGGCGTGGGTGGAGGGCTTGCCCAGCACGATGGCGCGCTTCTTGGTCAGACTGCGGATCGCCGCGACGATGGCGTGGGAATAGCCGATGGAGCGCCCCGCCTGGGTGGCGAAGAAAGGCACGTCGGAGGCGACGTAGAACCCCGCCCCCGCCCAGATCGACTGACAGGCGGCCTCGATGTCGCGCATGTTGCAGTCCGGATGCCAGCCCACGTAGACCGCCTGGACGTTGTGATCGCCGGGGTGCTCGGGGTGGACCGCCTCGACGCCGGCGTCCGCCAGGGGCTGTCCCACCCCGGGCGTGCCGAGGATGAGGCAGCGCTTCACGCCTTTGCGGGAGAGGTAGTCGGCCGTGACGCTCGACGGCGTCAGCATCTGGGCGTCCTCGACCGCCAGGCCCACGCCCCTCAGGCGCGCAGCCACCACCGGCGGATTGTAGCCGCTGCCGTTGGTCAGCAGGACGTAGGGGATGCCCCGCGTCCTCAGCGTCTCCAGCACCTCGCCGGCGCCGGGCAGGACCTTGTACTGGCCCGCCCCGCTGCGATCGCCGAGCACCAGGGTGCCGTCGACGTCGAACATGAAACCGCGAACGGGTTGGGTCATGGAGCTGGTCTCTGAACACCTCTCCCCGGTGGGGAGAGGGAGGGGCCCGCGCCGCGAAGCGGTGTGGGAGGGTGAGGGGGACTGGCGTGGTGCGGCTTTATCCTTGGCCCCCTCACCCGGCAGGCTGACGCCTGCTCGACCTCTCCCCGCCGGGGAGAGGGGTAAGAGGGAAGCGCACTCATGCCATGGCCAGGTTGGAGCGGGGGCGGCCGTTGAGCTGCAACTTGAAGCCGGGCTTCTCCAGCACGAGCTCGGAGATATCGGTTCGGCCGACGGCTTCGCGCACGGCGTTCAGCACGGCCGCCATGGAGGGGTCGTAGACCTGGGCTGCAGGCCCGTTGGCCATCATGGCGTCGATCTGGCCGCCGGGCATGGTGGCGCGGAGCAGGAACTCCTCGTCCGACAGGTTGGGGCCGATGCGGCGGCGCAGGTCCGACAGGGGCGCCATCTCGGCTTCCGCGCGCAGCTCTTTGGTGCGCGGCAGGCTGTCGATGCGGTCCATGACATCGGGGTCGAGGGGCACGTTGGGCCGCCCGAATCGGCCGATGGCGTAGCGGATCACCTCGTCGGGGATCACAGCGTACCGCTCGGGGCTCATCACGTTCATGGTCGCCTGGGTGACGACCATCTGGGCGAAGGGCGTCATGACGATGGGCCAGCCGAGCTCCTCGCGCACGCGGGCCAGCTCCTCGATCACCGCCTGCTCCTTGTCGGCCAGGCGCGCTTCGGCCAGGTGCCGCCGCATGGTGCCGACCACGCCGCCGGGAAGCTGGTGGCGCAGGTAGGCGGCGTTGAATCCCTGCGGCTTGCCGGCGGGCAGGCCTTCGGCCTCGGCCAAGGCGTTCATGTAGCGGCTGAGTTCCCCTAAGGCCTTGTCGTCGATCTCCACCGTGTGGCCGAGGGCCCGGAGATTGGAGACCGTCCGCTCGACCGGGGGATTGGAGGTCCCGTCCGCCGCCGCGCCGGTGGCGCACTGGAGCGTCGTCACCCCGTAGTTGGGGGCGTCCATGTAGACGAGGTCCGCCAGGCCGATGGTGCAGTGGGCGTGCAGCTCCAGCGGCTTGGGGCCCATCGCCTGCTTGATCGCCGGGATCAGGGTCTGGGCGCGGATCGGTGTCAGCAGACCGCCGGGGTCCTTGATGTAGAGGGCGTCCACATCCCTGGAGGCCGCCAGCCCCCGCGCCCGCTCGATGTAGTGGGCGTCGTCATGGACCGGGCTGATCGAATAGGTCAGGGCGCAGATCACATGCTCCCCGCCATGGGCCTTGATCATCCGCGCGCCCGCGAGCTGGGCGGCCATGTCGTTCATCGGGTCGGCGACGGCGAAGCGGCGGATGCCGTTCTTGATGAGCGTGGCGTAGACGAGGTCCATGAACTCCGGGCTCGCCGTCTCCCAGGAGATGAAGCGGAACCCCGTGGTCAGGAACTGCAGCGGGGTGTTGGGCGTCAGGGCGGCCATGGCGCGGATGCGCTGCCAGGGGTCTTCCTTGGTGAACCGCGCCGCCACCGCCATGTGGGTCGAGGTGGTGAAGTCGATGGCCTTGAAGCCGACCCGCTCCATGATCGGCGCGGCCGACAGCATCATCGCCGTATTCATGCCGGTGGCGCCCCAGAGGCTCTGGTTACCGTCCCGCAGGGATGTCTCGACCAGTCCGATATTGGCCATGCTCAGGCCTCCGCCGTGACGGGCGCCGTCCGCGCCATGAAGCGGGGCAGGAATCCGGTGTCGACCCCGCCCCCGTTGAACTCGGCGTCCGCCAGGATGGACGCCTGGAAGCCGATGTTGGTCCTGATGCCCTCGAGCTCCGTCGCCGCCAGGGCCTGGCGCAGGCGGGCCAGCGCCGTCGCCCGGTCAGGGCCGTGGGCGATGATCTTGGCGACCATGGAGTCGTAGTACGGCGGCACCTTGCTGCCCGGGCCGATGTGGGTGTCGACGCGGATGCCCTCCCCCGTCGGCCAGCGGACGTGGGTGATGGTCCCGGGCGACGGCTGGAAGTCGCGGGCCGGGTCCTCGGCGTTGACGCGGCATTCGACGGCGTGGCCCAGGAACGGCACATCATGTTGGGCCAGGCGCAGGGGCCGGCCCTCCGCCACCGCGATCTGCTCGGCCACCAGGTCGATGCCGGTGATGGCCTCGGTGACCGGATGCTCGACCTGGATGCGGGCGTTCATCTCCAGGAAGTAGAATTCGCCCCGCACCGTATCGACCAGGAACTCCACCGTGCCGGCGCCGCGGTAGCCGATGCGCTCCCCGAAACGGACGGCGGCCTGGTGCAGTCCGGCCCGCATGGCGTCGGGCAGGGACGGCGCGGGCGCCTCCTCGATCATCTTCTGGTAGCGGCGCTGCACCGAGCAGTCCCGGTCGCCGAGGTGGATCACCCGCTCCCCGTCGCCCAGGACCTGGACCTCGACGTGGCGGCCGCGCTCGACGTAGCGTTCCAGATAGACCCGCGCGTCGCCGAAGGCCGAGCCCGCCTCGGACGCCGCCAGGGACATGGCTTCGTCGAGGAGCGACAGGTCGTCCACCCGCTTCATGCCGCGCCCGCCGCCGCCGCCGACCGCCTTGATCAGCAGGGGCGCGCCGATCCGTTCCGCCATGGCGCGGGCGGCCTCAGGTGTTTCGACCGGCCCGCCGGGCGCGACCGGCACGCCGGCCGCCTCGGCCAGGGCGCGGGCGGAAAGCTTGTCCCCCACCGCCTCGATCTGTTCGGCGGTCGGGCCGATGAAGGCGATCTTCTCCTGCTCGCACAGGCGCGCGAGCCTGGGGTTCTCCGACAGGAAGCCGTAGCCGGGATGGACGGCGTCGGCCTCCACGCCGAGGGCCGCCTGCACGATGGTCTCAGGCTTCAGGTAGCTTTCGCCGGGTCGCGCCGGGCCGATGCAGACGGTCCGCCCCGCGATGCGCGCGGGCAGGCTCTCCATGTCGGCCTCGGAGGCCGCCAGCACGGTCTCGATCCCCAGCCGATGGCAGGTGCGGATGACGCGCAGGGCGATCTCGCCGCGGTTGGCGATCAGGATCCTGCGGATGGTCCGGTCGCTCACGCGCCGGTCCTGACCCGCATCAGGACCTGGCCGTATTCCACCAGCCGGCCGTTGGGGGCGCAGACCTCCTCCACCACCCCGGCCACCCCGGCGCGGATGGAGTTCATCAGCTTCATCACCTCGATGATGCCGACCACCGTGTCGGGCTCGACCTTCTGGCCCACCGTCACGAAGGGCTCGGCGCCCGGCTTGGGGGCCCAGTAGAAGTCGCCCAGCAGCGGCGCCGGCACGTCCGTCACATTGGGATCGGTGGAGGCCGCCGCGGCGGTCGGACCGGATTTCGCCGGCGCCGGCGCGGCCTGGGTCGCGGTCGGCGCCTGCGACGGGGCGTAGTCGGCGCGGGCGACGGGGCTGCCGCGCCGCAGGGTCAGCTTCTCGCCGCCGGTCTCCAGGGTCAGCTCGTCGAAGCTGGAGCCCTCGAGCAGGGCCATGATCTCGCGGATGTCGTCGGGCTTCAGGCTCACCGCTTGCCTCCGAAGATCGACAGCACATGCATCAGGGGATCGGCCTGGGGCTTGGCGACGGGGGCGGCCTCCTTCTGCGACCAGACCGTCTCGGGCCGGCTCTGCAGCAGCATCAGGGCCCCGCCCTGGTCCACGGCCCACTCGATGTCCTGGGGCCGGCCGTAGTGGCGCTCGACCTTCTTGGCGGTGTCGGTCAGGGCGGAAATCTCCTCGTCGGACAGGCAGGGGATGGTCTGGCGCTCGGTGGGCACGTCGAGCTCGTCAACGCCCCCGGCCGCGGCGGGGACGTGCTGGATCAGCTTTTTCGAGATGTCGCGCACCGAGATCTCGCCGGTGATCTTTGAGACCACGAAGCGGTCGGGGGTCACCTCCCCGCCGACCACGGAGGAGCCGAGGCCCCAGCTTCCCTCGATCGCCACCACCGAACGGTCGCCGGTCAGGGGGCTGCGGGTGAACATGACGCCTGCGGTGCGGGCGTCGACCATGGTCTGCACCACCACCGCCATGGCGACGCCGGTCTCAGGCAGCCCGTGCTTCAGGCGATAGCTGAGGGACTCCACTGAATAGAGACTGGCCCAGCAGGTGCGGATCCGGTGCAGGACCTCGTCAGCCCCCATCACCCAGAGGAAAGTGTCCTGCAGGCCGGCGAAGCTGGCGTCCTCGGCGTCTTCCGTCGTGGCCGAGGAGCGCACGGCGACCGGCCGGTCCGCGCCGGCGAGCTCGGCGTAGGCGCCCGCGATCTCGGCCCGCAGCGCGTCGGGCATGTCCGAGGCTTCCAGCCGCGCGCGCAGCTTCTTCGAGCAGGCGGTCACGGCGTCGAGGTCGGACGGGTCCAACGCCTCGACCTCGGCTCGCAGGGGCGCACTTGCTTCCAGCGCCTCGATGAACCGCTCGAAGGCGGCGGTGCGGACGACGAAGCCCGGGGGCACGGCGATGCCGGCGCGGGTCAGCTCGCCCAGGCTCCCGCCCTTGCCGCCCACGCTCGGGCGGTCGACGAGGCCGATGTCGGCGAACCAGCCGATGGTTTCGGTGGAGGTCATCACTCTAATCCCTCTCCCCGGTGGGGAGAGGCGACAGCGCGCAGCGCTGCGGGTGAGGGGGCTAAGGGTGAAGCCGCATTATGCCAGCCCCCCTCACCCGGCAGGCTGACGCCTGCTCGACCTCTCCCCGACGGGGAGAGGGATGAAGGCGCGAAACCAGTCACTTTGAACATGAACAACCTCAGAGAATCGTCACCACGCCCCGCGAGCCGTCGACCCGGATGCGCTGGCCGTCCTTGATCCGCTGGGTGGCGGTGCCGGTGCCGACCACGGCGGGCAGGCCGTACTCGCGGCAGACGATGGCGGCGTGGCTCATGGAGCCGCCGATGTCGGAGACCGTGGCGGCGATCTTGCGGAAGATCGGGGCCCAGGTGGGGTTGGTGACCGGGCAGACCAGGATGTCGCCCTCCTGCAGCCGGCCGATCTCATCCACCGACTTGACCACCCGGGCGATCCCCTCGACCACGCCCGGGGAAGCCGCGAAGCCCTTGATCTCGCTAGAGGTCACATCCTCGTTCAGCCAGGCGTTCAGGCTCTCCGAGGTGATGCCCCAGAGCATGACGATGGCCGGGTCGTCGATCACGTCCGGCACGGCGCCCAGCGCCGGCGAAGTGGGATGCTTGGCCCATTCGGCGATGGCGGCCTTGCGCATGGCGATGATCGGCGGCCAGTGGTCCGGCCCTCGCGGCGCCGAGCCTGTGGACCAGGAGGTCATCAGGTCGGACAGGGCCGCGTCCACCTCGAAGCGGGTCAGGTGGAAGATGTCCTCCGGGGACGCGAAGAAGTCGTGACGCGCAAGAAGTCCGCCAAACTCCCTGATCTTGTTGAAGAACAGGGTGGTGTACCAATGCTCGCAGTAGAACTTGTGATCCTCGACGTAGGGGAACACCCGGTGCGACAGGCCGATCATCTGGTCGAAAGCGGCGCGGTCGTCGTCGGTGTTCAGGAGGTCCCGGTACTCGGCGATGATCCGCTCGCGCTCGGCCTTCAGCCGCTCGATCGGACGGTCCAGGGTCTTGCCCTCGCGGACCTGGCGCATGTAGCCGGGCATGGCCGAGAAGGGGATCGACAGGTCGTCGTTCCAGCTGCGGTGATAGTGGTAGAAGCCGTCGCCGACCCCGACGTTGAACCAGGGATGGCGCGCCTTCTCGAAGGCCTCCAGCCACTTCCTGCCCGGCTCGCCCATCTGCTCGAGGGACTTCAGGACCTCATCCGCCTTGCCGTCCTCGGGGAACTTGTGGTCGATATCGAGCTCGACCGCGAGCCGCGCCAGGCCCTTCAGCTCATCGTCGGGACGGAAGAATTCCGGGCTCATCCCGGCCACCATGCGCGAGACGGTCTGGTCGGTGATCTCCGGGAAGGCCTTCTTGCAGAACTCGAAGAAAACCATGTAGGCCCCATATCCGAGCAGAAGAAACTCGAAGTGGTGGTGCCACATCCGGAAGTAGCCCTCGATGGTCTTGTGATAGGCCGTGAGGACGAAGTGGTTCTGGGCGATGCCGCGTCCCGCGTGGACCGAGGCGAGGTCGTCGAACTCGGGAAGCTCGGGGATCTTGATGTCCTCGGCGTCCTTGATCAGGGCGAGCATCTTCACCTTCCACTGGGCGTAGAGCTGCTCCCAGTTGGCGTAGTAGTAGAGCCCGCGCTGCTGGAACTCCTCGACGCGCCGGCCGATCTGGACCGGGTCGGTGACGGCGTTGCCGCCGATGTAGATGCGCCCGTTGATGATGCGCTGGTCGATGCCGAGCACGGTCGGCAGGACGTGGACGCGGGTGTTGGCGGCGCCCAGGGCGATGTAGGCCGCCTCCCCCGTCACCGTGTCGAAGGCCGACATCGGCTCGGGGAAGTGCATCGAGTTGTAGAACCAGAACCGCTCGTCATCCCCCTTCGCGAACTGCATGAAGTAGGGGTAGCTGGCCTGGGCCGCCTCCGTCCCCGGGATGACCTTCACAGAGCTGGGCAGCGGAAAGCCCACAGGCTTGACCGGCGCGTTCATCGGCTTTTCCTCCGGGCGGGCGCTAAAACCCCGCCGCTTATGGTCCTCACTTTGGCCCCTCCGCCCCCCGCGAGTCGAGACGCCGACGGCCCTGAGCGTTTCACGGCATGAAACGTTGACTGAGCGGCGCTAAGTCGTTTCCTCTCCCTGGCCATGCCAGGGGTGAAGTCCATAAGGGCGCTGGAGCGCGGGCTCGACGTGCTGCAGGCGCTGCAGACCGTGCCGGGCGCGAGCCTGCGCGAGTTGCACCAGATCACCGGCCTGCCCAAGGCCACCCTGCTGCGCATCCTCAAGACCCTGACCGAGCGGAACCTGGTCTGGCAGCGGATGGCCGACGGCGCCTACCTGCCCTCCAGCCGGATGCGCGACCGCCTGCCCGCCCCAGCGGAGAACGACCGGCTGGTGGAGATCGCCTCGCCGGTGATGGCGCGGCTGTGCGAACGGGTGAACTGGCCCTCGATCCTTGGCGTGCGGATCGACGACCAGATCGAGGTGATCGAAACCAACCGCCCCCGCAGCCACGTGCCCCACCTGCCGCTGGGGCCGGTGGGGGTGCGGGTGAACATGCTGCTGTCGGCGGTGGGGCGAGCCTACTTCGCCTTCTGCGGACCGGAGGAGCGGGCCGAGATCGTCGCCCGCATGCGCCTGCACGCCCGTCCCGGCGAGGAGATGGCCGCCGACACCGCCTGGCTGGCGCGGATGGTGCGCGAGACCCAGGCCCGGGGCTACGGGATGCGCGACGCCCGTTTCCTGGGCGAGACCGAGGCCGGCGCAGGCCCGGTGATCGACGACGGGCGGGCGTCCATCGCCACGCCCATCATCGTCGGCGGGCAGGTGATCGCGGCGATCAATCTCACCTGGACCCGCCGCGCGGCGACCGCCGAGCACGTCATAGAAACCTGCCTCGGCGACCTGCGCGAAGCGGCCGCCGAGGTGGCGTTAGGGATGGCCTGACCCCCTTGTTCGCGCGGTTGACGGCCCCCACCGCAGGCGTAGGGTCACGGCCAAGGTTTCACCGTGGGGGTTTGTATGCGCCGTCGCCTATTCGCCTGTATCGCCATGGCCGCCATGGCCAGCGCGGTTGTCGCGCCCGTCTCGGCCCAGATCCGCCAGGACAACAACAAGCGCCCGGCCGGCACGCCGCAGCTTCCCCAATGCGCCCAGCCGATCGGCACCGTTTCCATCCAGGAGCCGCAACAACAGTGGTGGCGGCAATATAATCTTGGCAGCCCCGAAGCCCTGATTAAGCTCATGGCTTCCCGGTCCAACTGCCTGCGGGTCGTCGACCGAAATGGCGGCCTTCAGATGCGCAACGCCGAACGAGACCTCGGCGCCGACCTGCAGCGCGGCTCCAACGTCGGCGCCGGCCAGGTGCTGGCTGCCGACTATGCGATCATCCCGGACATCGCCAACGCCAACCGCAACGCCGGCGGCAACGCCGCTGTGATCGGCGGCCTGATCGGCGGCCCCGTCGGCGGCCTGATCGGCGGCATCCGCACCCAGCGGTCCGAGGCCAACACCTTGCTGACCCTGGTGAACATCCGCACCACGGTGCAGGAGCACGTGTCCGAGGGCACGGCCCAGAAGACCGACATCTCCTTCGGCGGCGGCGGCTTCGGCGGCCTCGTGGCGGGCGCTGGCGGCGGCTACGGCAACACCGAGATCGGCCAGGTGATCGCCGCAGCCTACCTCAACGCCTTCATCGACCTGATCGGTTACATGCAGAACATGCAGCCGGGTCAGGCCCAGGCGTCCGCGCCGATCCAGACCTACGTGGTGAAGACGGCTGTACAGATGCGTGAAACGCCTTCACCGGCCGCGAAGATGGTCCGCAGCTTCAACGTCGGCGACAGCGTTTTCCCAACCGGGCAAAAGAACGGCGTCTGGTGGGAAGTCGACGACGAAACCGGCAATCGCGGCTGGGTTTCATCGGTGATGATCGGCCCGAAATAGGCGGCTTTCGACCCAAACAACGTCGCATCGGGGAAACAACTATGGGCGCTCTCTTCAAACTGGGCGCCTTAGTGATGGCAGCCTCATTCCTGTCGGCCGGGTGTGATCGCGTCGCGCAATCCGGCCTGGGCTTAGCCAAAGCGGGCGGGCCTGCTCAAACTTGCGCCGATGCTCAGACCATAGAGCAAGTCAAAGCCATCATTTTCGACAATGCGAGGAAGCTTGCTTCATCCGCGACCAAGCTCGCTATTCCGGAGCTCGCCAAGCAATCCGTAGTGAAAATTTCTCTTCCGCTCCTTGATGAATACAACAAGGATACGAAAAAGGTCAGCTGTTCCGGCAGGGTCGAAATTACCTTCCCGGATGGGGCGGCGAGCGCGCTGGGAGGCGCAAGCCAGACTTCCCTGGACATCAAGTATACCGCCCAGCCGGCCGCCGACGGCAGTGGGACAGTGTTCACGGTGTACGGCGCGGACGACTTGCTCCAGGGCATCGCTTCTGCCGACTTGAGCAAATGGGCGGCTCGGCTAGACGCTCCTCCTCAAGCCGAAGCATCTGCCGCTAGCGAAGACCAAGGAAGCCGGGATCCCGATCCGGCCGGCAACGGAGTTGCGAGCCCGGCAGCTCAACCCCGGTTGCCGACCGTCGCCGAAATGCTGCGTGACGATCCGTCCTTGGCGGCCAGGGAAAGAGAATTGGCGACGCTGTACCAGAATGCCATCGAACGTGACGTGACAGGTCAGGTGAAACGGGAACAGCAGGCGGCGCTCGCCGAACGCAACAGCTGCGACAGCAAGACATGCCTTGAGCGGTGGTTCAGGACTCGCGTCGCGGCGCTTCAGGCTTGGCAGGGCTAACGCGGAATTTGGCTCCCAAGCCAGGGGACAAGCCGCGCTCATATCGGCTAGATCGCTCCCAAGCACCGTTCAGGGCGAGGGAGGAACCATGTCCACCAAGGAAGAGACCGCGGCAGCGGGACTGAAGATTCGCGCCGACATGTGGGGCGAGGCGGCGATCGAACGGGTCAAGGGCGCGAGCGCCTTCACCGCCCCGATCGAGGACATGGTCACCCGCTACTGCTTCGGCGAGGTCTGGGACCGCCCGGGCCTGGACCGCAAGACCCGCTCCATGCTGACCCTTTCCATGCTGATGGCGCTCTCCAAGCCGAACCAGATGGCCAATCACGTGCGCGGCGCCATCGCCAACGGCGTGACCAAGGACGAGATCCTCGAGGTGCTGCTGCACGGCATGATCTACTGCGGCGTGCCCGCCTCGGTCGCCGCCATGCAGACCGCCGTGGAAGTGCTCAAAGACATGGGGCTCGAATAGATATGAAAGTCGGATTCATTGGTGTCGGCAACATGGGCTGGCCCATGGCCGGCCACATCGCCAAGGCGGGCCACCAGGTCGTGGCCTTCGACCTCGACAAGGCGCGCTGCGAGAAGTTCGCCGCCGAGCACGGGGCCAAGGCGGGCAGCCTGGCGGAGGTGGCCGCCTGCGAGGTGGTCATCACCATGCTGCCGACCTCCAAGCACGTCCGCGCGGCCCTGACCGAGGCCGACGGCGGCGCCTTCATCAAGGCCCTCAAGCCCGGGACGGTGATCGTCGACATGAGCTCCTCCGAGCCCGGCGACAGTCGCGAGATGGGCCCGATCATCGCCAAGACCGGCGCGGTGTTCCTCGACGGCCCTGTCTCGGGCGCCGTGCCGCGGGCCATCACCGGCGACCTCGCCATCATGCTCGGCGGCGACGACGCGGCGGCCAAGGAGAAGGCCAAGCCGATCCTGTCCTGCATGGGCAAGAAGATCTTCGAGACCGGCCCCCTCGGGTCCGGCCACGCCATGAAGGCCCTGAACAACTACGTCGGGGCGGCGGGGCTGGCGGCGGCGGCCGAGGCGCTGTCGGTCGGCAAGCGCTTCGGCCTCGACCCTGCGGTGATGGTCGACATCCTCAACGTCTCCACGGGCAAGAACTTCGCCACCGAGGTGGTGATCCCCTCCCAGGTCCTGACCCGCAAGTTCGCGGGCGGCTTCGCGGTCGGGCTCATGGCCAAGGACGTGAAGATCGCCGCCGACCTGGCCAAGCAGATGGGCATGGAGGCGCCGGTGGCCCAACTCGTCAGCCAGCGCTGGATCGAGGCCCGCGACACCCTCGGCGCCGACAAGGACGCTTCGGAATCCGTGCTCGCCTGGGACCCGGAGTTCTGACCTCATCCCTCTCCCCGCCGGGGAGAGGGAGCATGGGGCGATCCCGCTCCGACGTGGTAGGCAGGCCGCAGCCCGGCCTGCTGGATGCGGTTATCCACGGCCAGGTCAGGGCCGGGTTGAAGTCGCCACTTCCTCCCGGCCCGATCTCTCCCTCCCCTAGCCACCGTCGCGGCCTTCCGCCTAAGGTGGCGAAAACCATGGGAGGCGAACCTTGCACAAGATCGTGGCGCTCTATCCGGCTCCGACCGACCCGGACCATTTCCGCACCTACTATGAGGGCACCCACCTGCCCATCGCCCGCCAGCTTCCTGGGCTGAAGGCCAGCCGGCACACCTTCGACGTCGAGGCCATGACGCCGGGCGGCTCGCCCTATTTCTGTATCTGGGAAGGCGATTTCGCCGACCGAGCGGCCGCCGACGCCTCCATCGGCTCGGAGATCGGCGGCAAGGTGGCGGCCGACACCGCCAACTACGCCACCGGCGGCGTCACCCTGCTCCGCTACGACGCCAAGGAAGGCTAGCCATATGGCCCAGCCGGTGGCGGCGCGCACGGGCCTGACCCGGCGCGAGGTCGTGCTGAACGGCAAGACCGTCGTCTACTACGAAGGCGGGACGGGGCCGACCCTGGTGTTCTTCCACGGGGGCGGCACCTGGGAGGGGATCGACTTCGCGGCCGACTGGGCCAAGCGCTTCCATGTGGTCTTCCCCTACCACCCCGGCTGGGGGGAGTCGGAGGACAACCCCGCCATCGTCGGCATGGGCGACTACGTCCTGCACTACCTCGACTTCCTGGACGCCCTGAAGATCGACCGCTTCCGGCTGGTCGGCCTGTCCTTCGGCGGCTGGATGGCCGCCGAGTTCGCCGTCAGCCATTCGCACCGGATCGAGAAACTGGCCCTGGTGGGCGCGGGCGGCCTCGTCGGCCCCGGCGCGCCGCCGCCGGACCCGGAGCGGCTGAACCCCAAGCGCTTCCACGAAACCATGGTGGTCAACTCGGCGGTGCTGGAGCCCTTCCTGCCCAAAGGAGAGGACCCGGACTGGTACGCCGCCCGCGCCCGCGAAGGCGGCTCGGCCGGCAAGGTCTTCATGGCCCAGGCCCAGGGCCGCAGCATCGCCAACTGGCTGCACCGGGTCACCGTTCCGACCCTGGTGGTCTGGGGCGAGGACGACCAGATCGTCTCCGCCAAGGCCGCGCCCCTGTGGATGGCCGGCCTGCCCAACGCCACCCTGAAGCTGATGCCCAGGGTCGGCCACCTGGTCCTGACCGAAAGCCCCGAGGCGGTGAAGCTGGTCGCGGACTTCATGGCCTGAGAAACGCCTCTCAAACAGGCGCCGCCCTATCCATGTCGGCTTGCGGCCCGGTGCGGTTAGACTCGCTACTCAACCTTCGAGTCCCTTGGGGTCCATGAACATCAGCGTCTTCGACCTCTTCAAGCTCGGGGTGGGCCCGTCGAGCTCGCACACCATGGGGCCGATGACGGCGGGAGCGCGCTTCCTGGACCGGCTGGCCGAGCGGGGGCTGCTGCCGCTCGCGGCAAGGGTGACCATCGATCTCTACGCCTCCCTGGCCCTGACCGGCCTGGGACACGGGACCGACCGGGCCGTGGTGCTCGGGCTGGCCGGGTTCGTTCCGGCCACCATGGACCCGGACGTCGCCGAGGCGGCGCTCGCACGCATCCGCCAAACCGGGCGGCTCACGCTCGCCGGCAAGGGGCCCGAGATCGACTTCAAGGAGGCACGCGACCTGCGCTTCGAGGGCCGTACCCGCCTGCCGCAGCACCCCAACGCCCTGGCCTTCGAGGCCTTCGACGCGGCGGGCGCCAGTCTCGACCGGCGGGTCTATTTCTCCATCGGCGGCGGCTTCGTACGCGACGAGGAGGAGATGGGCCGCAACGCTCCGGACGACGTCTCCACGCCCATCCCCTACCCGTTCGAATCCGGGGCCGAGCTTCTGGCGAAGGCCGAGGGCGCCGGCATGACCATCGCCGAGCTGATGTACGCCAACGAAACCGCGCTTCGGCCCGAGGAGGTCGTGCTCGACGGGATCGACCGGGTGTCCGAGGCCATGGAGGCCTGTATCGAGCGGGGCCTGCGCCAGGACGGAATCCTGCCCGGGGGGCTTGCCGTCCCGCGCCGCGCCCGCGCCATCCACCAGAGCCTTCTCGCCCGCAGCGCCACCGCACACACCGATCCCCTCCCCGCCCTGGACTGGGTGAACCTCTGGGCCCTGTCGGTGAACGAGGAGAACGCCGCAGGCGGCAAGGTGGTGACCGCCCCCACCAACGGGGCGGCGGGGCTGCTGCCGTCGGTGTTGCGTTTCTACGATCACTACTACCGGGGCGGCATAGCCGGTCGGCGCACCTTCCTGCTGACGGCGGCGGCCATCGGCTCGCTGTACAAGCGCAACGCCTCCATCTCCGGCGCCGAGGTGGGCTGCCAGGGGGAGGTGGGCGTCGCCTGCTCCATGGCCGCCGCCGGGCTGACCGCAGCGCTCGGCGGGACCAACGCCCAGGTCGAGAACGCCGCCGAGATCGGCATGGAGCACAACCTCGGCCTCACCTGCGATCCCATCGGGGGCCTGGTGCAGATCCCCTGCATCGAGCGCAACGCCATGGGGGCGGCCAAGGCCATCGACGCCTCGCGCCTGGCCTTGTTGGGCGACGGCCGCCACACCGTCTCCCTCGACAAGGTGATCGCCACCATGAAGCGCACCGGTCTCGACATGAACGAGATCTACAAGGAGACCTCCCTGGGGGGGCTCGCGGTCAGCCTTCCGGAGTGCTGAAGCCGCCCGCTCCCGTCGAGGCTTGGCCATGGCGGAAGAACCTGGATATGCTGGGTCAGTAAGCGTGAAGTCCGCCCGAATAGTTCAATAAAAACAACAATGGGAGGGGTGCTTGACCGTCAGCCGACTGGGATTGCTTGCCGCGTGCCTGGCGTCGTGGATTTTCGCCGCCATCGCCGGTCCCGCCGCCGCCGCCGCCAGGGCGCCGCTGCCGCTGAAGGGGCCGCCCGCGGGCGTAGCGCCCCTCAAGACCGACCTCTTCACCTCGAAGAACTTCTACAAGGACAAGGACCTCTGGTCCGATCCCCGCTACTGGCGCTGCAACACCTCGCGCGAGTTGACCGAGGGCATCTGGGAATTCGGCCGGATGGGGCCTAAACCCCCCACCACCGCCTCCTGGGGCAACTGCGCCTTGAGCTATCCCAGGGCCAAGATCGTCAGCCCCTACCCCTACAAGACCGCCAGGGAGCACTACGAGGCCCTGCTGGCGGCCGCCAGGGCCAGGGGCGGGCCGACGGTCTACACCAAGGCCACCGCGCCGGACTGGAACGGCTTCTACATCCGCGACTACGACGCGATGGACGAGAGCCCGCTCCCCGAGGACCACGCCTACGATGTCACCCTGTTCGGCCCGAAGGGAGAGCGGTGGTTCTGGGGCGGGATCACCCAGATCCCCACCACCCTCTCGCTGCTCACGCCTGAGTACCAGCAGCGCTTCGTGCAGCAGATGTACCACGAGGCGATCGACAACTCGCACCAGTGGCCCGGGGCGCTCTGCCAGCCGGAAGGCTTCCTGCGGTTGTGGGCCTATCCCTCTCAGACCGACAAGTTCCAGATGATGGTCGCGCCGGAGATGGTCTCGCTCTTTTCGGGCGCCATCGGCTTCCCCGACTTCTTCCGCGCTTTCCACATCGGCGGCCGCCACGTCGAAAGGCTGCCGCAGTGGCTGGGAGAGTCCGTCGCCTTCTGGGACGGCGATGCGATGGTTGTCTGGACCGCCAACGTCCAGGCCTGGACGAACCACGGCGGCTTCGAGTTCAGCGACAAGCTGGAAGCGGTGGAGACCTACAAGGCGGCCTACGACGCGGCCGGCAAGTATCTGGGCCTCGACAGCGAGGTGGTGTTCTACGATCCGGTCGCGTTCGCAGCGCCGCTTCGGATCAACGATCGTTACCTGCGGCGTGGAACGCTCGGCGACCCGGCGCTCCGGGTGAGCACATTCGAGTGCGTCGACAACATCAAGAACGTGAACGGGCGGCCCACACGGCTTCTCAACGACGATCCGAACTACGTCGATTTCTTCAACCGCCCCTGGGCCAAGGTCTGGGAGAAGTATTTCGAGAAGGGCTGGGACCGTCCCAAGCAGGACGCCCTGCCCAAGGACATCGAAGACCTGTTCAAGTAGGTCCTTCTCGCCCCGTCGGCGGCTTCTGGGCCACGTGCCAGAGGACGCCGGCGGGGTCGAACACGTAGGCGACCGTCAGCCCCCACGGCTGGACGGCGGGCGGGCGTGGCGGCTGGACGCCGAACTTGCCGGCGAGGTCGAGGCTCTCGATGTGCGCCCACCAGGCGTCGAGGTCCTCGACCATGAGCTGCATCATGGTGTTCTCGGCCCAGGTCTTCTCGAAGTAGTTCTGCAGGATGAAGGAATGCGGGCCCGTGCCGAAGATGGCCACGTCCCCGTCCAGCACGGTCTTGAACCCCAGCGCCTGGTAGAAGCGCTTCGACAGCTCGAAGTCCTTGGCCGGCAGGAAGGGCCGAAGCGCGAAGACGTCGAGGCCTCCCACCGCTACTTCGCCGGCGCCTTGGTCCAGCCCCCGTCGTCCATGCCGTAGGGGGTGGAGAGGATCACCGCCTCGATCTGGGTGATCTTGCCGCTCTCGACCTTGAACAGCTCGGCGATGTGGGTGTCGAAGGGCCGCTTTGCCGCCGCCGACATGTCCAGCGTCCCGTAGCCCGGCTGGTAGTAGCTCATGATCCCGCCCTCATGCGGGAAGATGACCTGCGACCACACCACGCCCCGCTCCTCGTCCACGAAGTTGTGGCGGCGGTGGGTGACGTCGGTGATGTAGGTCCAGAGCTTGGCCGAGATATTGCCGGTGCAGTTCAGCGGGCCGACGTTGAAGCCGCCCGTGGTGGTCGGGCGCCGGTTGGGATTGTTGGCGGTGATATTGCCGTTCTCGATCCGGCGGCAGCGCTCGTCGAAGGGCACGATATTGCCGTCCATGGCCACGATGCCGGAGAAGTACTGGTTGGCGGCGTAGATCATCCGCTCGCGCGAGACCCGCTGGCCGGCGGTGAGGGCCGTGTTCCAGACGGCCGAGACCTTCAGCGCCTCCTCGGAGGTGGCAGAGCCCTCGTTGCGGAGGATCTGCTCCTCGGCTTCCGAGATCTTGCCGCCGGTCACGCGCAGCCGGATCGAGGCCAGGACCGGACGGCCGTTCTCGCGCAGCGTCGCGATGGTGCCGACCTGGCCGGTCTTCGGATCGGCGATGGTGAAGGCGTAGTCCCCCCGCCCGCTCATGGTGCGCCAGGCGCCGTCGCCGAGCTTCAGGGGGATGGTGTTCTCGGTGCGCCGGAAGTTCGCCGTGACCGGCACGCGCTTGGCGTCATGGGCGAACATGGCGTCGAGGTAGCGCGTCATGAAGCCTTCGAGGCAGGCGCGGTTGCAGGCTGCCGGCGCGGCCTTGTCGGCGGCGACGGACGGGCCGGCGAGGCCCACAATGGTCAGGGCCGCGGCGGCGGCCAGGGCGACGGACTTGCTCATCATTCCCACCCCGTCTTGGAGCCGTAGAGCAGGCTCATGGAAACGGCTTCGGTCTCCACGATCCGCCCGTTCCTGATCTTGAAGGCCATCCCCACCTCGGCGTCGAAGGGATGGATGTCGGCGACCGGCATCTTCACCTTGCCGAAGCCGGGGGCGTCGAACTCGGTGATGTCGCCGGGCACGCGCAGGCGGAACATACCGAAGACCACGCCGCGCGCCTCGTCCACCGCATAGATGCGCCGGGGGGTGACCGACTGGATGTGGCGGGTCACACCCGTGGAAATCTGGGCGCTGCAGCCCAGGGCGTTGAGGACCAGCCCGGGCTTGGCCGGATCGACCGGCGTCTTGGCGTCGGCCACATTGGTCTGCTGCACCCCGTTCTCGACCCGCGTGCAGGAGGGGTCGAAGGGGGCGAGGCTCCCGTCGCCCTTGATCAGGGCGTCGAAGTAGGAATTGGCGATCTCGATCATCTTCGCCCGGGGCGAGCGATCGCCGGCCCCCAGCATGGTGTTCCAGACGGGCTTGGGCGCCGCGTCCTTGCCGCCGAGCGCGCCCACGGCGCCCCGCGGAACCAGGGCCTCGGCCTCGACGATCTCGTGGTTCACCACCTTCAGCCGCAGCAGGACCAGCCCCGGCGTGCCGCCCTCCTCGATCGTCCCGAACAGGGCGACCGAGCCGGTGGTCGGGTCGGCGACGATGTGGCGGTAGGCGCCGACGGCGGTGAGGGTCTTCCACAGTCCCCGGTCGAAGGGGATGCGCACCGCGTTCTCGGTGTAGCGCGCGCTCTTGGCGATCGGCGCGTGGTTGCGCAGGTGCCCGATCTGGCCCGCCAGATAGCGGTCGACCATGGTGGTCAGGCAGGCCTCGTCGCAAGCCGCTCCGCCCGCGACCGCCCTGGCGACCATGGGCGTCGCCGCCCCGGCCCCGCTCGCGAGACCTGCGCTGAGCGCAAGCCCAGCGCACCACAAACCTGCCCGCATGAACGCCTCCCTGCCCTTCCCCGGCGGCGGCGTGTCGCCGTCTCGCGCGGGGCCTTCCCCATGGCCGGCAGCTTAGCGGAAACGCTCGCTTGGGCTAGCGCCGAAACCCCTCTCCCCGGTGGGGAGAGGTCGAGCAGGCGTCAGCCTGCCGGGTGAGGGGGCCAAGGGTGAAACTGCACTAGGCCAGTCCCCCTCACCGTCCCATTCGGCTGCGCCGAACGGGCCCCTCCCTCTCCCCACCGGGGAGAGGGGCAAAGCGGCCACCCCGGCGGGGCTACGATCATCCGCCGCGGATCATCTGCACCATCGATCCGGCGACCTGGCGGATTTCCATGGTCCCTTCCCACCCGGGCATGAAGTCCTGGTGGAGCTTCATGAACTCGCGGCCGCTCGCCACCGCGGCGTCCATGTCGGGCAGCTCGAACAGGGCGAAGCCGCCGATCAGCTCCTTGGTCTCGGCGAACGGGCCGTCCGTGACCACCAGCTTGCCGCTCTTGAGCCTGATCTCCATGCCGCTGTCGCGGGGCGCCAGGCCGCCGTCCTGGATCATGCGGCCGGCGGCGATCTCGCGCTCGGCCATCTTGTGCACGGCCTCCATCAGCGCCGGTGTGGGCGCGGCCTTGGCGTCAGTCTTGATGATGAACATGAACCGCATGGAATCCTCCCTCGAGCTCGGGACGTGAACGCCCGCGGCCGAAGGACGGGCGGCCGCCCGCCGCCCCGACATTTTATTTTGGGCCGGCTACCGCGGATAGAAGTTCGGGATGTTGGCGTCGACGTTCACCCAGACCGACTTGGGCTCGGTGTATTCGTGCATGGCGTCGAAGCCCATTTCGCGGCCGTAGCCGCTATCCTTCACCCCGCCGAAGGGCGAGCCGGGGTGGAAGCGCTTGTAGCAGTTGATCCAGGCCATGCCGGTGTCCATCGCTCCGGCGATCTTGTGGGCGCGGGTCAGGTTCTGGGTCCAGAGGCCTCCGCCCAGGCCATAGGACGTGCCGTTGGCCATGGTCAGCACCTCCTCTTCGTCGCGGAAGGTCGTGACCGAGACGAAGGGGCCGAACACCTCCTCCATGCAGACGCGGTCCTGCGGTTGGGCCTTCACCACCGTGGGCAGGACGTAGCAGCCGTCCTTGAACACCGCGCCGTCGGGCGCCTTGCCGCCGAGCAGGATCTCGCCGCCTTCCTGGTGAGCGATGGCGCAGTAGCTCAGCACCTTCTCCTGGTGCATGCGCGAGGTGAGCGGGCCCATCTCGGTGGTCGGATCGCGGGGGTCGCCGATCCGAATCGAGGCCGCCAGCGTCAGGAACTTATCCAGGAACTCGTCCGCGATGGTCTCCTGCAGCAGCAAGCGCGAACCGGCGATGCAGGCCTGGCCCTGGTTGTGGAAGATGGCGAAGGCAGAGCCGTTCACCGCCGCCGTCAGGTTGGCGTCGTCGAAGACGATGTTGGCGCCCTTGCCCCCGAGCTCGAGCTGCACGCGCTTCAGGTTGCCCGCCGATGCCTGGACGATCCTGCGCCCCGTGGCGGTGGAGCCGGTGAAGCCGATCTTGGCCACGTCCGGGTGCTCGGCCAGCCGCTGGCCCGCCTTGTTCCCGAAGCCCGGCACCACATTGATCACGCCCGCCGGGAAGCCCACCTGGGCCGCCAGCTCGGCGATGCGCATGGTCGAGAGCGGGGTCAGCTCGGCCGGTTTGAAGACGATGGTGTTCCCGGCCGCCAGCGCCGGGCCCATCTTCCAGCTGGTGAACATCAGGGGGAAGTTCCAGGGCGAGATCAGCCCCACCACCCCGAGCGGCACCCGCAGGATGTAGTTGAGGAAGCCGGTGTCCACGGGGATCACCGAGCCCTCGTACTTGTCGGCCATGCCGGCGAAATAGCGGAAGGTCTGCACCGTCCGCATGATGTCGAGGTTGCGGGTGTCGCGGATCGGGTGGCCCGTATCCAGGGTCTCGATCATGGCCAGGTTCGGCCCGTCCGCCTCGATGGCGTCGGCCAGCTTGTAGATCATCCGCCCGCGCTCGGTGGCGGACATCTTCGACCAGACCTTGAAGGCTTTCTGGGCCGCCACGACCGCGCGGTCGATGTCCTCGGCGCCGGCTTCCGAGACATTGGCCAGAAGCGAATTGTCGTGCGGGTTCAGGACCTCGAAGGTCGCCCCGCTGGCGGCAGGCACGAACTCGCCGCCGATGAAGAGGTTGGTCTGGAAGGTCGGCAAGGCGACGGCGCCGTCGGGCATGGCTGTGGTCCTCTCAAACGACAGCGCAGCCCCTATCGTCGTCCCGTTCGGGCCGACACTTCCCCCAGAGGGGGAAGGACTGAGGCGGCGTTTCTTTCTAGTCCTTCCCCCTCTGGGGGAAGTCCGCCCGAAGGGCGGGATAGGGGCTTAAGTGCGCTCCCCTTCCCGCCCGACGACGGGTGATCAGAACTCGATCGGATAGGGCGCCAGCTTGCCGGAGGCGTAGAGCTCCGGCAGGTCGGGCGAGGCGTTCTCCATCACCATCAGCATGGAGCGCTTGGGCGAGAAGCCCTGGTGGCGGATGTCGGCCGGCATGGCGCAGACGTCGCCCGCCTTCATCACGATGATGCCGCGCGGCCTGCCGGTGTTCTTGTCCTGCACCTTCCAGTGAATCTCGTCGGAGAGCTGGAAGAACCACTCGTTGCGGTCGTTGCCGTGGATCACCGGCAGCATGTGCTCCTCCGACGTCACGCAGCAGAGCGAGTTGCGCGTCGCCGAGCTGATGGAGGGGTTCCAGGTCACGTCCGAGCGGGCGATGTGGTCGAACAGGTTGATGGCGTGCAGCTGCCCCTCGAAGCCGGGCTCGACCTCGATGTCCGGATTGTCCACCGGCACGTCGGCGAAGGCGCGGTTGATCGGGTGACCCGTCTCGTCGGAACGCACCGCCACGTCGCCCTTCAGGCCCAGCATCCGCTTGGCGGCGATGAAGTTGCGCAAGAGAGGCTTGTCGGATTCCCTGGTCTTCTCGCCCATGGGCGAGCCGGTCTCCATCGGCGCGTTGAGGGGATCGTAGCCCTCGTTGATCCAGTTCTTGGAGATGGTCTCGAAGCCCTTGGACACCGAGTCCGAGGTGAAGGTCTCCAGGTAGTCGATCCCGGCGGCCTTGCAGCCCTCGTCATAGGCGCCGGCGAAGATGTCCACCGTGCCGTAGTGGTTGTGGGTGCCGAACACGTCGTCGAAGAAGATCCAGCCGTAGAAGAAGCCCCAGCCGATGTCCCGCACCATGGCGCGCAGGAACCGGTCGATCTCCATCACGTGCTTGCCCTTGGGCCACTTGATGTGGACGAAATATTCGTCCCGGCTGAATTCGAAGCCGCCGAGCTGGAAGCTCGAATAGCCGAGGTGATTGGCGGGGCCGACGACGATGTCGACGTTCTTGGCCTCTTCGGTCATGGGTGCGATCTCCCTAGAGGGTGCAGATGTCGGACCACCGCTCGACGGTGACGGGTCCGAGCAGGGTCTGGATGACGGCGACGGAAGGGCTCTTGGAGACGAACTGGTAGGCGGCGCCCGCGGGCAGCAGCACCTGGTGGCCGCGCCGGCCGCGCACCTTGCCCATCTTCTGGCCGTTGGGGGCGCCGGCGAGCTGCTTGGCGCCCTGCCCGCCCGCGGGGGCGGCGGAGGGGTCCAGCTTCACGAAGTTGAACTCGATCTCGCCGTCCATGACGATGGCGAATTCGTCGTGGGGGGCGACATACCAGGGCGAGGCGCCGTCGACCTTGGTGACCTCGGCGACATATTCAATATTCTTCGCCACCGCCACCCGTTCAAACGGCTTGGACTTGGATGCGACCTCGAACATATTGGAAAATGCGTAGTGCTTGAGGTCGTCGTTGAGCTCGATGCTGCCCTTTTCATACGAGCCTAGCGAGCCGAACCTTGTCTGAACCGCCATGAATTCCTCCGAACGCGCGACCATTATTTAGCGTACCGTGGTGCTATCCACGATTTAAGTCGCTGACTATGTTAGCAGTTGCAGGAAGGCTAGAAAGATCGGCCGCCGAGTCAAGCCAAACTTACCGGCGTTATGTTGACCCTCGCCCACCCCTGAGGCCCGCCCATGAAGATCGGTCCCGACAACGCGCCCACCAGCGCCATCTGCACCTCCAATCCGGAGACGATCATCGTCCGCGGGCACGACCTGGTGAACGACCTTGTCGGCAAGATCAGCTTCACCGACCACATCTGGCTGCTGGTGGCCGGGACCCTGCCCAGCGAGGCCCAGCGCACGGTGCTGGACTCCACCCTCGTCGCCATCGCCGAGCACGGCCTGGTGCCGAGTGTTGTGGCCAGCCGGATGACCCTGGCCGCCGCGCCGGAGGCCCTGCAGGGGGCGGTCGCCGCCGGCATCCTCGGCTGCGGCAGCGTGATCCTCGGCGCCTCGGCCAATGCGGGCCTGTTCTTCAACGAGGTGCTGCAGGCGCAAGAGGCCGGCTCCGGCCTCGACGACGCCGTCCGCGAAACCGTCGGCAAGTACCGGGCGGTGAAGCGCGCCATCCCCGGTTACGGCCATCCCCTGCACAAGGGGCACGACCCCCGCGCCCACCGCCTGATCGAGGTCTGCAAGGAGGCGGGGCTCGCCGGCCGCTGCATCGAGATCGCCTGGGCCGTGGACCGCCTGTTGCCGGAGATCACCGGCCGGTCGCTGGCTCTGAACGTCTCCGGCGCCATCCCCGCCGTGCTGCTGGACGCGGGCTATCCGCTGCTGGCGCTGAAGGGTGTGCCGATCCTGGCCCGCACCGCCAGCCTGGTGGGCCACCTGCTGGAAGAGCAGACCCACGCCATCGGCTTCATCATGGCCGGCGCCGGCTCGGCCGCCATTACCTACGACGGCCCTGCCCCCGACGGCTTCGTGCCCGACGAGAACTGACTTTCGAAATCAAGTAAGCGGGCCAGGGCCCCAAAGGCCCCAATGCATAACGAGGAAACCAGGGCATGAGCGTTCTCAAGGGCATCCGCGTCGTCGAGCAGGGCACCTTCATCACCGGGCCCTGCTGCGCCATGATGCTGGCCGACCTGGGCGCGGACGTGATCAAGGTCGAGAGCCCGGATGTGGGCGATCCCTACCGCAACTTCAAAGGCGGCCTCTATAGCGCGCACTTCCAGGCCTATAACCGCGGCAAGCGCAGCCTGACCCTCAACCTCAAGGAAGCCGCCGACAAGGAGGTGTTCCGCGATCTGATCGCCCAGGCCGACGTCTATATCCAGAACTTCCGCCCGGGCGCGGCGGGGCGCATGGGCGCCGACTACGAGGCCCTGTCGGCGATCAATCCGCGCCTGGTCTACTGCTCCATCTCCGGCTTCGGTTCGGAGGGCCCCTACGTCGCCCGGCCGTCCTACGACAGCGTCACCCAGGCCCTGTCGGGCTTCCTCGGGGTGGCCACCAACCCGGACAATCCGCGGCTCCTCGGCCCCGCCCTGGCCGACGCCCAGACCGGCATCTATTCGGCGCTGGGCATCTGCGGCGCCC
This sequence comes from Caulobacterales bacterium, assembly GCA_947474395.1. GTDB lineage: Bacteria > Pseudomonadota > Alphaproteobacteria > Caulobacterales > Caulobacteraceae > CANJID01. The sequence goes on along the minus strand of CANJID010000005.1, from coordinate 22,599 downwards.
TGGTCGAGCGCGGGCGCACCGGCAAGGGCAAGCTGATGGAGATTTCCATGCTCGAGGCGATGATGCACTTCGCCGTCGAGCCCTTCACCGGCTACTTCGCGCTGGGCGAAATCCCCAACGCCCTGGACCGCCCACGCCTGGCCCAGGCCTTCATCCTGACCTGCAAGGACGGCCGGCACTTAGGCGTGCACCTGTCCTCCATCGACAAGTTCTGGGAAGCGCTGGTGCAGGCCATCGGCGGCCAGGCCCTGACCGCCGACCCGCGCTTCGAGACCCGCCCCAAGCGGATCGACAACTACGAGGAACTGCTTGGCGAGCTGAACAAGATCTTCGCCACCAAGACGCGCCCCGAGTGGCTCGCCCGCTTCGAAGGCTTCGACCTGCCCTACGCTCCCCTCAACAACATCGAGGAGGCCGCCAACGACCCGCAGGCCCGCCACCTCGGCATGATCGTGCCAGTCGTCGACGCCATCGAGGGCGCCAGGGAGGCGGTGCGCACCCCCTTCACCTTCAACCACCAGCGCGCCACCGAAAGCCACGCCGCCCCGCTCCTGGGCCAGCAGGATCAGGCGATCCGCGAGGCGCTGGCCAAGGCGCCCGGCGCGTGGCCGGAGGCGTGAGCGTGCGAGGGCCTCAGGTGCTGATCATGATGTGGTCGGGCGCGTCTCCGTTGGCCCAGATCGTCACCTTCGTTCGCGCGGAATAGACTTCCCGGCTGAGGATTACCGTCCCGAGCGCGTCGGTAACTGCGACGTTCTTGGTGGGCGTCTCGATGACGGTGCGAAGCACGATGTCCCCGTCCACCATCCGGAAGCTCCGCCCGAGGTCGACCAAGGTTTCGGCACGAGCCGTCCGCATGGAAACGCAAGCGGGTGAGGCAGCGATCGGTTCGCGTTCGACCGATGGCCTGAGCGCGGGAACCGCTCCGGGGTCGTGGAGGAACAATACCGCGTCCGGGGCCGTCACCCTGGCCGAGATGCGCATCTGGTGATCCCAGCTTCCGGGCCCGACTTCGCGGCCCATCCACTCGATTTCCGCTTTCGCGGCGCCTTCCGCGGTATCGGCGCCGTAATAGAAGCGCGAGGTCCGCAGAGGGAGCCACGCGTTGCGCCCCCCACCTACATCCCGCAACTGAAGCTCGCGGAAATCGTGCTGGTCCTTGGCCCATTCGCGGATGACAACCGCATGCAAACCATCCGAGCAAGTGAAGCGCGCCACCTCCCGCGGCTCGCGCTTCCGCTTCTCCCGCTCGACCCGTTGCGCGCGCTTGTGCATGACGACGGAGAGAGCCGCCTGCTCCGGCGTGTCGCACTCGCCGCTGACATCCCTGATCCGGCGTTGAATCTCGGGGTCCGAGCCGCGATAGCGGATGCAGTCGATCTCGGCGTTGCCCACGGCCTCGATGACACGATCCAACTCATCCGGCGTTTCCGGCTGCTTGATGACGTAACACTGGCCCTGCACCCAATCCTCGTCCCAGGCGAAGTTGTTGGGCGCGACTCCATCAGGGATGCCACAGGTGAGGCAGCACCAGTCCTCGACATAGAACGGGCCTGGGACGTTCTTGTGGTAAGGCGTGGGCGGGTCGCCCGGGTGGTTCGGCATCGCCGTCCTGTTTCTCTGCACGGCCCTTCGGCGTCAGTATCCCGTTCTTTTTCGGAGGGGCAAATGACCATCACCGGCGGGTGTCTCTGCGGCCAGGTGCGGTGGACCGCGACGGCGGAGCCCTTCGTCACGCGGGCCTGCTGGTGCCGTCTTTGCCAGTCGATCGGGGCGGGCAGCGGCACGGTCAATGCCGGCTTCCCCTCCGAGGCTGTAACGGTCGAGGGCGAGACGCGGGACTTCGCCGCCGTGGCCGATAGCGGCAACGTCATGCACCGCCTGTTCTGCCCCAGCTGCGGCGTTCACCTGTTCAGCCAGGCCGAGGTGCGCCGCCACCAGCTCTTCATCCGCGTCGGGACCTTCGACGACCCGAACCTGACGCGCCCCGAGATGACCATCTGGACCGCCCAGGCGCCGACCTGGGCCTGCATCGACGAAACCATCCCTAGCCAGCCGGGCCAACCCGCGCCGGCCGCCCTCGCCCAGCCGGACGGCGGCAAGCCCTATCTAACCTAACACCTCTCCCCGCCGGGGAGAGGTGTTTAGGGGCCAAGTCCCCGCCCCTACTTCACGTAGTAGTCCTGCACCTTCCAGGCGCCGTGGTCGCGCATCAGGACCACGGACTCCAGCACACGCTCCGGCTCGCCGGCGAACTTCGAGTAGAAGTTGACGATCTTGAAGCCGCGCCCCGGCACGCCCGAGAGGGTGTCGGCGTCGACCTCGCCGATCAGGTTGCGCTCGCTCATCGCGCCGAACCGGTCGCGGATGGGACCGACGGTCCCGACCCAGGCGTCCTTGGTGGTCTGCTGGCGGAAGACCTCGCTGGCCTCCAGCCAGCTCTGCTCGTAGGCGCCCCTGTCCATCAGGCCGGCCCAGCGGCGCGCCTCGGCGACCCCCGCGGACGGCGCGGCGGCCTGGACGGACGAGGCCGCCATGAGGAGGCTCATCCCCGCGATCGCCGCCCCAAACCGCATACCGATGCTCCCTCGCTTTTCGCCATCCTGCGCCGCCCGCCGCGGCGGGGCAACGCCCCTACTCGACCGCCAGATGCACCTCCTTGGCCGGCTGCCTGGGCGGGGCGCGCAGCAGGAACAGCAGGGGCATGGCGGCGAGGCAGAGCAGGGTCATCAGGTGGAAGACATTGATGTAGGCGACCATCTGCGCCTGGCGCGTGACCTCGGCGTTGATCGAGGCCAGGCCCGGCGTCGTGGCCAGATCGATCCCCGTCCCGACCAGGGAGGGCGAGCCCGGCAGGATCTTTTCGGCGAGGTTGGAGTGCAGGGTCGCGGTCTTGCCGATCTGCAGGGCCTGCATGGCCGAGATGCCGACGGCCGCGCCGATGTTGCGGATCAGGGTGTAGAGGCTGGCGCCGTCCGGCCGGCACGCCGGGTCCAGGGTCGAGAAGGCGACCGTCGTCAGGGGCACGAACAGCATCCCCGTCCCGACCCCCTGGATGAAGCCCGCCGTCACCATGGCCATCGGCGTCATGTTCAGGGCGAAATGGCTCATCTGCCACATGGCGAAGGCCGACAGGGAAAAGCCGATCGCCAGGATCAGCCGGGAGTCCATCCGCCCCACCATGCGCCCGACCACGAACATGGCGATCAGGGTCCCAAACCCCCGCGGGACCATGGTCAGGCCCGTGGTCAGGACTGGATAGCCCAGGAGGTTCTGGGCGAGCTGGGGCAGCAGCGCCATGGTGGCGAAGATCAGCACCCCCAGCAGGAAACCGAACAGCAGGCTGGTGGCGAAGTTGCGGTCCTTGAACAGGGCCCGCGGCAGGAACGGGTGGTCCGCCGTCAGGGTGTGGATGGTGCAGATCGAGAAGCCGATGAAGGCCAGGATCGCCTCGATCCAGATCTCCGGCGAAGAGAACCAGTCCAGCAGTTCCCCCCGATCCAGCATCATCTGCAGGGCCCCGAGGCAGAGGGTCAGGGACAGGAAGCCGGTGAAGTCGAGCTTCTGAGGCCGGTCCTGCTTCTCCCCGTGGATGAAGAACCAGATTCCCGCCAGCGCCAGCATGCCGAACGGCACGTTGATATAGAAGCACCAGCGCCAGTTCAGGTTCTCGGTCAGCCAGCCGCCCAGGGCCGGGCCCATGATCGGCCCGAGCATGGCGCCCATGCCCCAGACCGCCATGGCCTGGCCGTGCTTCTCGCGCGGATTGATGTCCAGCAGCACCGCCTGGGACAGGGGCAGCAGCGCCGCCCCGAACATCCCCTGGACCAGCCGGAACAGCACCAGCTCCACCAGCGAACTGGCGATGCCGCAGAGGGCCGAGGCCACGGTGAAGCCCGCCACGCTGACCAGGAACACGTTCTTGCGCCCGAACCGCCCGGTCAGCCATCCGGTCAGCGGCGTCAGGATCGCCGCCGCCACGATGTAGGAGGTCAGGACCCAGGTGATCTGGTCGGCGCCCGCCGAGACGCTGCCCTGCATGTGCGGCAGGGCGACGTTGGCGATGGTGGTGTCGAGCGCGATCATCACCGTCGCCGTCATGATCGACAGGGTGATCATGGGCCGGTTGATCTCGTCCCGCCGCGCGGCGGGAAAGCTCGAAGCCAGGCTCACGTGGGAGCGACTCAACTCTGGGGCGCAGGCGGAAGGCCCGCGCAGCCCTTCGCTGATAGGCCCCCCGCACGGAGAGTCCAACGCAAAGTCCAACAATGGACGGTGGGGGCAGGTTTCACCCCCTCCCCCCTCGCGGGGGAGGAAGGGGCACGCGCCGGAGGCGTGGGAAGGAGAGGGGCCGCACCGCCCTCAGCACCGCGTCGAAGCCTTTGCCGGAAAGGTGTCGCGGCCCCTCTCCTTCCCATGCTGCGCATGGGCCCCTCCCTCTCCCACGAGGGGAGAGGGGATCATTTCCGCGGGCTGTACAGCACCACCGGCCAGCCGCCGGCGGCGGTGACGGTGCAGCGGGTTTCGTGGCCGCCTTCCTGCAGGTCGGTGACTTCCAGGCCCAGGCGCACCGCCTGGTCGCGGGCGGCGGCGACGTCGGCGACCTTGACCATAAGGCCGGGCACGTCGGCGACCCGGTCGGTCCCGGCCAGGGCCACGCGCTTGCCGGCCACGTCGAACTGGGCCCAGCGGTCGCCGTCGACGAAGGTGGGCGTGACCCCCAGCAGCGCCGACCAGCTCTTGACCGCGGACTCCAGATTGTCGACCGGGAAGACCGGCGTCAGGCCCTGGATTTCCATCCTACCGAGCCGCCTTCTTCACCCGCTTGCGCACCTCGGTGATCACGTCGGGGATGGCGTGCTCGTTCAGCGGCGCCATCAGGTGCACCCCGCGAACGCCCGGGATCTGCGCCAGCTGCTCGATGACCTCTACGGCGATGGCCTTGCCTTCCGCCTTGGGATCGGCGGCGGCGTCCATGCGGTCGATGATCCAGTCGGGGATCACCGTGCCGAACAGGTTCTCCTTCATCCAGCGGCCGGACTTGGCCGAGGCCAGAGGCGCGACGCCGATCAGGAAGCTGAGCTTGTCGGTGATGCCGAATTCAGCCAGCCGCGCCATGTAGCGGGCGACCACATCGGCATCCATGCAGAACTGGGTCTGGGCGAACTGGGCGCCGGCCTCGACCTTTTTCAGCAGGCCCTTGGGCTCCCAGCCCTCCTTCGGATCGACCGGAGCGTCGGCGGCGCCGATGAAGAAGTGCGGGTCCCCGCCGACCTTTCGGCCGTGCAGCAGCTCGTGCTTGTCGCGGATAGTGGCGGCCGTCTGAATCAGGGTGGTGGAATCGAGGTCGAACACCGCCTTGGCTTCCGGCTGGTCGCCCTTCTTGGGATCGTCCCCGCCCAGGATCAGGATGTTGTGCAGCCCCATGGCCGAGGCGCCCACAAGCTGGCTCTGCAGGGCGATGCGGTTCTTGTCGCGGCAGGTGAGCTGGAGGATCGGCTCGATGCCGTTTTCCTTCAGGATGATCGCCGCGATGGTCGCATCCAGGTGGGTTTTCGCGCTGGCGCCGTCGGTGACGTTCACCGCGTCGGCGAAGCCCTTGAGCGGCATGGCCTTTTCGAGCAGGTCCTTGGGATCCACCGAAAGCGGCGGCGTGACTTCGGCGGTCATCACGAATTGACCGGCCTCGATGGCCCTCTGAAGATTCGAGCTCACGACTTGACGGCTCCTTTCCGGCGATAACCGGCAAATTGGGGAGCGCATCTTCGTGGTTCGGCGACGCAAAGAGTCAAGCCGACGGCGACATAACTCTTCCCCCACAGGAGGAAGTGGCCCGAGCTCGCCTCGGGCCGATGGGGGCTGTCGGGAGCAACGCGATCGTACAGCCCGCCAGCCTCTCCGCCCTTCAGCCCCCTTCCCCCGCTTCGCGGGTCCTTCCCCCAAAAGGGGAAGAGTCAGGCCGCTTAATACCCGACGGTGAAACGCTGCCTGTGGTGGGCGGGCGTCTCCAGCTCGTCCGCCAGCGCCACGGCGTAGTCCTCCAGGCTGATGCGGCTCTGGCCGTCCTCGCCGTAGAGGATGGATTCGCCCCCGACCCGGTACTTGGCCGTCCGCTCGCCGGGCAGCAGATAGACGGACGGCGCCAGGAACACCCAGTCGAGGGAGGGCTCCTCCTTCAGCATGTAGAACTGCTCGCGGGTGCCGCGGATGGCGCCCTTGTAGGGCTCGTACTCGGCGGGGAATTCGGGGGAATCCAGGAACTCCTGCCCGCTCGCGGTCTTCAGGCTCGCGGCCCCGCCGACGGCGATGAAGCGGGTGACGCCGGAGGCCTTCACCGCGTCGATGATGGCCCGGTGGCCGGCCACGTGCTGCCGGTAAACGTCCTCGCCCGCGGTCATGCGGCCGGGGTTGAAGGCGCTGATCACCGCGTCGTGGCCTTCCAGCACCTTGGCGAGCGCCACACTGTCGAGGATGTCCATCATCCGGGCGGTCAGGGCCGGATGTTCGTGCAGGCCGTCGAGCTTGCGGCCGACCGCCGTCACCGTGTGTCCCCGCGACAGCAGCTCCGCCAGGACCTTGGCCCCGACGAACCCGGTGGCTCCGATCAGCGCGACCTTCATGCCCGTCTCCCTTTTTGCGGCGCGTACCAATCACCGCGGCCTCGGGGGCGTCAAGGCGGTCCGATTGACAGGGGCCTCCCCGGGCCGGAGTGTCGCCGCAAGATCCGGCTGAAGCCGGGCGCGGGGTGGGAAACGCGGGGACGGCCGGGCGTGAAGCCTTCCGCGCCCGCACCGGGGGCGAAATGACCGAAGTCACCCAACTGATCGACCAGCGGCGCATCAGCGGGCTGCAGCTTCGGGTCCTGGCGGTCTGCACCCTGGCGATGCTGTTCGACGGCTACGACATTCAGGTCATGGCCCTGGCCGTGCCCTCGATCGCCGGCGCCTGGGGGATCAAGCCCTCCAGCTTCAGCTGGGCCCTCGCCGCCTCCCTCGCCGGCATGGGGCTCGGCTCGGGCTTCATCGCCCCCTTAGGGGACAGGCTGGGGCGCAAGCGGATCATGGTCGCCAGCCTCGCCCTGGCGGGGATCGGCGCCGTCGCCACCGCCTGGTCGAACAGCCTCACCGACCTCGCCCTCTGGCGCTTCGTCACCGGCCTCGGCATCGGGGGGGTGATCGCCAACGCCACCACCCTGACCTCGGAGTACATGCCCCAGCGCAAGCGCACCTGGCTGGTGACGGTGATGTACGTCGGCGTGCCGCTCGGCGCCTTCAGCGCCGGTATCGCGGCCCCGGCCCTGCTGAACCACACCGACTGGCGCGGGCTGTTCTACTTCGGCGGCGCGGGCAGCCTCCTGGCGGCTCTCATCAGCTGGGCGGGGACCCCGGAATCGCTGAAGTTCATGCTGGCCAAGCGCCCCGGCGATCCCCGCATCGCGGCGATCCTCAAGGGCCTGGCGCCCGAGGTCGATCCCGGCGGGGTGTTCATCGAGCCCGAGATCGCCCGCAAGCGCTCGGTGCTGGACCTGCTGAGCAATGAGTACGTCGCCCGCACCCTCCTCCTATGGCTGATCTACGTGTTCAACATCTTCATCATCTACATGCTGACCAGCTGGCTGCCGACCGTGCTGACCGCGGCCGGCTGGCCAAGGGATCAGGTTCTGGTCGGGGCGGTGCTGAACCAGATCGGCGGGGTCGTCGGCGGGGTGTTGCTGTCCCTCATCGTCGACAAATACAGCCCCAAGCTCTCGCTCGCGGCCGGCTACGCCATCTGCGCCGTAGCCTTGGGCCTGCTGCTGGTGATCCCCTCCAGCTTCGCCAACTGGGCGGCGCTGCTGTTGCTGGTCGGCTTCGGCCTCTCCGGCGCCCAGGCGGTGCTGGTGGCGATAGCGGCGGCCTTCTATCCCCTGACCATCCGCGCCACGGGGGTCGGCGTCGCCGTGACCGTCGGCCGGATCGGCGCCATCTCCGCGCCGCTGATCGGCGGAGTCATCATCCAGCGCGCCGCGCCCGCAGAGGCCGTCGGCCTCCTGGTGATCCCGGCCCTGGTCTGCGTGGCGGCCTCGCTCCTGGTCCGCAAGGCCTGGATGGAGCGCTGACCCCGCTTCCAGGCCGCGATTGACTTGGACAGCCGCCCACCGGACTGTCGGGGCCGAACCAGACAGACCCGGCTGAAGCCGGGCGCATCGGGAAGAAACACAGGGACGCGCGCCGGGCTTATGGCCTCATCGCGCAGGGGCGATCCATGACCGAAATCACCCAGCTGATCGACGACAAGCGCGTCGGCGGTTTCCATTTCCGGGTCATGGCCTTCTGCGGCCTGGTCATGCTGTTCGACGGCTACGACATCACGGTTATGGGCTTGGCCGTCCCCTCGGTGGGCGCGGCCCTGCACCTGCCGCCCGCGGCCTTCACCCTGGCGCTCACCGCCTCCCTAGTGGGGCTGGGCCTGGGCGCCGGCTTCGGCGGGCCGCTCGGCGACCGGCTGGGACGCAAGCGGGTGATGGCCTGGAGCCTGACCATCGCGGCCCTAGCGACCCTGGCGACCGCCTTCTCCGGGACCACCACCGACTTCTTCATCTGGCGCCTGCTGACGGGCCTGGGCATCGGCGGCATGGTGCCCAACGCCACCACCCTGACCGCCGAATACATGCCGCTGCGCAAACGCAGCTGGTTGGTCACCATCATGTATTGCAGCGTCGGCGTCGGCGGCTTCCTGGCCGGGATCATCGCCACCCCGGTGATGGCCGCGGCGGTGAAGCTGGGGATCGCCGACTGGCGGGGCCTGTTCATCTTCGGCGGCGTCGGCTCGCTGATCGCGGCGGCCGCAGTCGCCGTCTTCACCCCGGAATCGATCAAGTTCCTGATGGCCAAGCGGCCCGGCGACCCACGCATACCAAGGATCGCGGCGGGGCTGTTCCCCGGCCTCGACCCGGCCAGCCTGACCATCGCCCCCGAAATCGCCCGCCGTTATTCGGTGCTGGACCTCCTCAGCCGCGAATATCGCGCCCGCACTGCCCTGATCTGGGTCATCTATGTGTTCAACATCTTCATCATCTACCTCCTGACCAGCTGGCTGCCGACCATCCTGCGCGCCGCCCACTGGACCAGCCCCCAGGCCCTGACCGCCACGGGCATGTTCCAGCTCGGGGGCGTGGTCGGCGCCTTCGCCCTCTCCGGCCAGATCGACCGGGGGCGCCCGAACCTGGGCCTGACCATCGGCTACAGCCTGGGCGCGGTCGCCCTGCTCGGCCTGGTCATCACCCCGACGAGCTTCGTCAACTGGGCCGGTCTGATCCTGCTGGTCGGCGTCGGCATAGCCGGGGCCCAGAACATGGTGGTGGCCATATCCGCCGCCCTCTATCCCCTGACCATCCGCGCCACCGGGGTGGGCTGGGCCGTCACCATCGGCCGCATCGGCGCCATCTCCGCGCCTCCGGTCGGCGCGATGATCATCCAGCATTTCACCCCCGTCCAGGCGCTTGGCCTGATGATCATCCCGGCCCTGATCGCAGCTGGGGCGTCGGTCCTGATCCGCAAGGCGTGGCTGGAACGGTGATCGGCCTGTAGGAAGCGGGATGGACCTTCCCGATCGGCTCGGCGACCGCTTCGCCCTGCGCCAGCTCAACGACGACTACGGCTATTTCCTCGACCACGGGGAGGTGGCGGCGCTGACGGCGCTCTTCACCGAGGACGCCCTCTACACCAATGGCCCGCGCATCAGCCAAGGCCGGGACGAGATCGAGGCCTTCTTCCACAAGCGCCTGGCGGGGGGGCCGCGCACGTCGCGCCACTTCTACTCGGGCCTGCGCGTGACCTTCGTGTCCGAGACCGAGGCAAAGGGCTTTTCCAACTGGCTGGCCTTCGCCTCGCCGGGCGTCGCGCCGATCCAGATGGCCGACCCCTTCAACGTCGCCGACTTCGAGGACCTCTACCGCCTCGAGGACGGCCGCTGGCGGATCGCCGAACGCCACATCCGCTCCGCCTTCCTGAACCCCGACGTCCCCCCGCCGGGAACGGTCAGGACCTAGGCCGCGTCCACGGGGGCCCCGAGCGCCCGCCGGCGGAAATGGGAGGGCGAGCAACCCTCCCGCTGGGTGAAGAAGCGCGTGAAGTAGGCGGGGTCGGCGAAGCCGAGGGAGAAGCCGATCTCCTGCACGGTCATGCAGGTGTAGATCAGGCTGCGCCTCGCCTCCGAGAGGAGCCGGTCGTGCACGATGCGCATCGGCGATCGGCTCGCCGCGGCGCGGCAGCTGCGGTTGAGCTGCTCGACGCTGACGCCGAGGTCCTTGGCGTAGCGCTCCACCGGCCAGCCCTCGGCGGCGTGGGCGCGGACCAGGGCCTTGAAGCGGCCGACCAGTTGGCGCGCCGGCGCCGACCCGCCCGGCCGCCACCAGGATCAGCTCCAGGCAGGCGGCGGTGGCGCGGCCCACCCCCTGCCGCCTCCAGGCGAGCTCGGCGTCAAGGAACTGGAAGGCCGCCCGTAGCAGCGACAGCTCCCCCTCGTCGTCCAGCCCCGCCAGCAGCACCCGATCGGGATAGGCCAGGGGCTCGCCGCCCAGGTCGAGGCGTTGCTCCAGGAAGCGGTCCGCCACGGTCAGGATGAAGCCCTCCGCGTTCGGAGAGAAGCTGTAGCCGTGGACCATTCCCGCGGGCGTCACCACGAGGGTGGCCGGGCCGAAGGCCTCCACCCGTCCCTCCGCGTCGAGACGCCCGCCGCCGGAGAGCAACAGCAGGAACTGGTGCAGGGCCGCGTGGCGGTGCGGCCGGATCTCCCAACTATGCAAGGCGGCTCGCGCACGGATGGTCTCGATGTGGGCGAAATCGGCCACCGCCTCGGGGGCGTCGCCGCCGTCTTCGTAGAGAAGAAAGGTCGGAATGGCCCGGTCCAGCGGCGCCGGTGCGGTCTTGGCCAAGGGGCTCGCCTCCCGAAGAGATTGACCGGAAAGTGCAAGACACGGTCCCGATTGTCTATGGCCGGGCCCATCGCCGCGGCCCACCATGCCTGCAGGATATCGGAGGACCCATGCGCACCCAGGTGGCCATCATCGGCGGCGGTCCCGCCGGCCTCTTGCTCTCGCAGCTCCTGCACCTGTCGGGCGTCGACAGCATCGTGCTGGAACGCCAGACCCGCGACTATGTGGAGGCGCGAATCCGCGCCGGGATGCTGGAGCAGGTGACCGTCGACCTGCTGGACCAGGCCGGGGCCGGGGCGCGGATGCGGCGCGAGGGCCTGCCGCACGGCGGCGTGAACCTCGCCTCCGAGGGCGAGAGCTTCCGCATCGACGTCGAGGGCCTGACCGGCAAACAGATGATGGTGTACGGCCAGACCGAGCTGACCAAGGACCTGAACGACCTCGTCGCGACGCGCGACCAGCCCCTGTTCGAGGTGGCGGACGTCGCCCTGCACGACCTCGAGGGCGCCGTACCTTACGTCACCTACCGTAAGGACGGCGCCGCGCATCGCATCGACTGCGACTTCATCGCCGGCTGCGACGGCTATCACGGCGTCTCGCGGCAGAGCGTTCCCGTCGCGGGGGGCCAGGCGTTCGAACGCGTCTATCCGTTCGGCTGGCTGGGCATCCTGGCCGACGTGCCGCCCTGCGACCACGAGCTGATCTACGCCAACCACGAGCGCGGCTTCGCCCTCGCCTCCATGCGCTCGAACGTGCGCAGCCGCTACTACGTGCAGGTGTCGCTGGACGAGAAACTGGAGGACTGGCCGGACGAGCGCATCTGGGACGAGCTGGCGATCCGCCTGGGCGACAAGGCCGCCGCCGGCATGACGCGCGGACCCTCGATCGAGAAGAGCATCGCGCCCTTACGCAGCTTCGTGTTCGAGCCGATGCGGCGTGGACGGCTGTTCCTGGCCGGCGACGCCGCCCACATCGTCCCGCCCACGGGCGCCAAGGGGCTGAACCTCGCCGCCTCCGACGTGCACTACCTGCACGAGGCGATCACCGCCTGGTACGGCAACGGCGCGCAAGCGGGGCTCGACGACTATTCGGCCAAGGCGCTGGCGCGGGTGTGGAAGGCCGAGCGCTTCTCCTGGTGGTTCACCAGCCTGATGCACCGCTTCCCGGACACCGACGCCTTCGCCCGCAAGATGCAGGTCGCCGAACTGGACTACCTGCGCGGCTCCAAGGCTGCGCAGACCGTGATGGCCGAGAACTACGTCGGCCTGCCGTTCTGAGGCGGGGCTGCGAAGCCAAGCGTAATCAGCCCAACGCAAGAAGCTGGATCAGCATGGTCGCTTCAGCATGCAGCCCGGCCTCTTTCATATCCCGGCAGAGCGACCTCGCCTGATCGTAGAGTTCTTCCAGGAATTCGATGGCGGGTACGGTTATTGGGCTCGAAGCCAAGGGACTCCGGATGACGAACATGTCGTCGGCCGCCGTCCATCTGAAACGCAATCCGTCCGTGATCTCGCCGAGATCGGTTTCGCCTTCCCGGCGAAGCAACCGCGCGGAACTGAAGCCCGTAAGCGTATCGACCAAGCCCAGGTCGCGACCACAAAGTGTGACCGGCGGAACGGCGATCGTCAGATCAACCTCCACGAACCTCAGAATATCCCCCACGTCCGGCTGGTCGCCGAAAATGGCCCGGTGGGACGTGACGTTCGCGAAGGAGATCATCACCGATTTCGTTCGAGTTTCCGGCTAGGTCGGCTCTTTCGGCAGTCGCCAGTCCGGCAGCTTGGGGTCGACACGGCGCACGCCGTTGCTGAGCTTTCCGAGGCCCGTGATGGTCACCTCCAGCGGGCCGTCGAACTTCTGCAGGTCGCCGGTATGGAGCGAGCGGGTCTGGCCCGGCTGCGGGCGGAAGGCGGTGCCCATGGAGATGATGTCCCCCGGCTCCAGGGTCTGAAAGCGCGAGATGAAGGCCAAGACCTCGGGCACGGTGTAGGTCAGGTAGCGGGTGGAATCCTCGGCCAGGACCACGCCCCCCAGGGTGCAGGTCACGTCGAGCGCGTGGGGGTCGGGGATCTCGTCCTTGGTCGCCAGCCACGGCCCCATGGGCCCGAAGCCGTCCGCGCCCTTGTAGCGGCCGGCGTAGGACAGGTGCTGCTCGCGCTTTTCCACCTCGCTCGGATTGTCCGGCTTCGCGTAGAGCGCCCAGTAGTGGACCATGTCCTCGGCGCGCATGGCGTTGCCGGTCATGTCGTTGTGGATGGTGTAGCCGAACACCACGTCCATCGCCTTGGCCGGGTCCAGGTCCTTGGCCCGCTTGCCGATGATCACCGCCAGTTCCGGCTCCGGGTGGAAACCGCCGTAGTAGGGCCGCGCCTCGATGTCCTCCAGGTGGCCCAGCAGGCAGGTGCGCGGCTTGGTGAAGAACATCGGGTGGCTGGGCCCCGAGATGCGTCGGGCGTCGGAGGCCGAGTTGTTCAGGGCGATGCCCAGCACCTTGCCGGGCTTTCGCACGGGGGGCAGCCAACGCACCTTGTCGAGCGGGATCAGGGTGACGGCCGACGGATTGGCCTTAACCGCCGCATAGGCCGCCCTGGCGTCGGCGAGCGCCGCCTCCCCGCCCTCGATCAGCGTAACCATGTCCGCCGGGGCCGCCTTGCCCGCCAGCTTCGCGGCGTCCGCCAGGTCGACCAGGTGGTCCTCGCCGACCCGGAACCCGATCCGGTCGCGGCCCTCGTAGGTGAAGCTGGCGAGATGCATCGGCGGTCCCCCTGGGTTTTGAATTCCATAGCCCGAGGGCTGGGCCAGCGTACAGGGCCGCCCACGCCAGTCCCCCTCACCCTCCCACGCGCCTTCGTCGCGCGGGCCCCTCCCTCTCCCCACCGGGGAGAGGTGTTTGGGCGGCGGCGTCTGTTATTCCTCTCCCGGGTGGGGAGAGGTCGAGAGCGCGCCAGCGCTCCGGGTGAGGGGGAATGGCGAGCAGCCGCGTCTGACAGCGCCGCCTCACTTATCGCTGGTTAGCCATCCGCCGCCCTGGCTAGAGTGCGGCCAAACCAACAAGACCAGCGTACCCGGAGGAAGCCATGGCCCTGACGCTCTATCACGGCGAGCCCGCCGCCAATTCCCTGAAGGTCCTGCTCGGGATCAAGGAGAAGGGCGTGCCCTTCGAGAGCAAGCTGATGAACCTGCACAAGTTCGAGCAGCACGAGCCCTGGTTCCAGGCGATCAACCCCATGGGCCAGGTGCCGGTGCTGATCCACGACGGCATGGTCATCAACGAATCCACCGTCATCAACGAGTACCTGGACGAGGCTTTCGACGGTCCGGCGCTGCGCCCCGCCGACCCCTACGGCCGGGCGAAAATGCGCATCTGGACCAAGTTCGTGGACGAGTACTTCTGCCCGGCGCTCAGCTTCATCGGCTGGCACCACATGATCAAGAACATCACCGACAAGCTGACCCCTGAGGAGTTCGAGGAGAAGCTGGCCCGCATCCCGCTGAAGGAGCAGCAGGACAAGTGGCGCACCTCGGCGAAGCAGGGCTACACGCAGGAGCAGCTCGACAACTGGGGCCGCCAGGTGAAGACCTCGGTCGAGCGGATGGAGAAGCAGCTGGCCCGGACCGAATGGCTGGTGGGCGACCAGTTCACCCTCGCCGACGTCTCCTGTTACGCCATGGCCTACGCCATGCCGACCCGCTCGCCCCAGCTCCTGGCCGACAAGCCGGGCGTCACGCGCTGGCACAAGGCGATGAGCGAGCGCGAAGGGACCAAGGCGGCTATGGCCATGCCCAATCCGGTGCGCGAAACTCTGGAGGCCGCCCGGGCCGGGATCTCCTCGACCCTGCGCTGAGCCCGCTGAGGAACCCATGAGCAAGGCCGCCGCCACCCGCCGCACCATCCTGGCGGCCGCACCCGCCCTCGCCGCCGCCGGCGCGGCCAGGGCCGCCCAACCAACGCGGCCCGCCACCTTCGTCCTGGTCCACGGCGCCTGGCACGGCGGCTGGTGCTGGGAGCGTGTGGTCCAGCGCCTCCAGGCCAAGGGGCATCGAGTCTACGCCCCCACCCTCACGGGCCTGTGCGAACGCTCCCACCTGCTGACCCCCGCCGTGAACCTCACCACCCACGTCACGGATGTCGTGAACGAGATCCGCTGGAAGGACCTCGATAAGGTCGTCCTGGTCGGCCACTCCTACGGCGGCCCGGTGATCACGGGCGTGGCCGAGCAGGTCGGCGACCGCATCGCCAGCATCGTCTACCTCGACGCCTTCATTCCGGCCGACGGCCAGTCGGTCGCCGACACGGCGCCCGCCACCTTCAGCTTCACGGGCCTCTCTGTGCCCGCGCCCAAGGCCTCCGGCTTCAACGTCAACGCCGCCGACCAGGCCTGGGTGGACTCCAAGCTGACGCCCCAGCCGACGGCCTGCATGACCGAAAAGCTGCGGGTGACCGGCGCCTACAAGCGCATCCCCAAGCGGGTCTATATCCAGGCGGTGCGGAACGGCCGCGGCCAGTTCGACGGCGCGGTCAGAGGTCTCGCCGCCGACCGGGCCTGGATTATCCACAAGGTCGAGAGCGGCCATGACGTCATGGTCGACAAGCCGGACGAGCTGACCGCCCTCTTGGAAGCCTCGGCCTAGCGCGCCGCCTTTGTCCGGAATCGAAGACACCTTCCGGGCCGCCGCACAGGCCCACAACGCCGGGCGTCTGGGCGAGGCGCAGACCCTGTACCGCCAGATCCTGGCCGCCGACCCGGGCCATGTGGAGGCCCTGCACCAGCTCGGCCTCCTGGCCTACCAGGCGGCTCGGCCGGACGTGGCCGAGACCCTCTTCCAACGCGCCATCGGCCTGGACGGTAGCAACCCTGTCTTCCACAGCAATCTCGGCCTGGTGCTGCAGGCTCAGGGCAAGCTGGACCAGGCGGTGGAAGCCTACCAAAGGGGCCTCGCCCTGCGCTCAGGCGACTACGTGGCCCTGTTCAACCTCGGCGGCGCCCTGTTGCAGCAGGGGGACCTCGACGAGGCCGAAAAGGCTTTCCGCAAGTCCCTCGCCCTCAAGCCCGACCTCGACGGCGCCTGGGTCAACCTCGGCTACGCCCTGCGTCACCAGGGTCGGCTGGACGAGGCCGTGACCGCCTACGAGAAGGCGGTGGCGCTCAATCCCAACCTGCCGGACGCCCACTACAACCTCGGCTCGACCCTCCTGGACCAGAACCGGCTGAAGGAGGCGGCGGCCGCCTTCCGGCGCACCATCGCCCTCAAGCCCGACTTCGTGCAGGCCCACATCAACCTCGGCAACGTGCTCCTGAACCAGGGCAAGCCCGCGGAAGCCGAGGCCGTCTACCGCCGCGCCCTGGCCCTGCAACCCGAGCTGGCGAACGCCCGCGACAACATCACCATGGGTCTGAACTACCGCTCCGACCTGACGCCCGAGGCGGTGTTCGAGGCGCACCGGCACTGGGGCGCGCGCTATCCGGCGCCCCCGGCCCCACCCGCCCGCGACCGCGATCCGGACCGCCGTCTGAAGGTCGGATACGTCTCCGGCGACTTCCGCCACCACGCCGTCGCCAGCTTCCTCGAGCCCCTGCTGAAGGCTCACGACAGGACCGCGGTCGAGGTGTTCTGCTACGCCGAGACGCCCCACCCGGACGCCGTCACCGATCGCCTCAAGGCCCTGGCCGACCACTGGCTGTTCACCGTCGGCATGAGCGACCCCGACGTCGCGGCGCGCATCGCTGCGGACCGGATCGACATCCTGATCGATCTGGCCGGCTACACCGAGCACAACCGCCTCCCGGTCTTCGCCCTCAAGCCCGCTCCGGTGCAGGCGACCTGGCTCGGCTATCCCAACACCACCGGGATCAGGGCCATCGACTACCGCCTGGTCGATCCCATCACCGATCCGGCCGGCGCCGACGCCTTCGCCACGGAGAAGCTGGTGCGGATGCAGGAGGGCTTCCTCTGCTACGCGCCCCCCGCAGACGTTCCGGAGCCGGCCCCGTCGCCGCACCTCGCAGGCGGCTTCGTCACCTTCGGCTCCTTCAACAACCCGTCCAAACTGTCCGACGCCGCCCTGCCGGTCTGGGCCGCCGTGCTCGCCGCCGTCCCCGGCTCGAAGCTGCTGCTGAAGGGCCGCGCCTTCGAGGATGCGGAATCCCGCGCCCTGTTCGAGGCCGCCTTCGCCGCCCATGGCGTGACCGCCGACCGGCTGATCCTGCGCCCCATCATCCGCGAGCCCGCCGGGCATCTGGCCGCCTACGCCGACATCGACATCGGCCTGGACCCCTTCCCCTACAACGGCACGACCACCACCTTCGAGGCGGTCTCCATGGGCGTGCCGGTCATCACCCTCAGCGGCCGCAGTCACGCGGGCCGGGTCGGCGCGAGCCTGCTCACCCGCCTCGGCCTCGCCGACCTCGTGGCCGAGGATGCGAACCAGTATATCGAGATCGCCGCCCGCCTCGCCGCCGACTCCGCGCGGCTGGCCCAGCTGCGCGGAACGCTGCGGCCCCTCCTCCTCGCCTCACCCCTGTGCGACGCCCCCGCCTTCGCCCGCCGCTTCGAGGGCGCGCTGCGCACTATGTGGAAGCGCTATTGTGAGGGGCAGGCGCCCGCGGCTTTCGAGATCGAGAGCTAGCTCGAAACCCCGGTTGGTTCACGCATGCAAACGGCTGGGCCGTGTCGCGGGACGGCGATATGCTCCCCTGCAACGCTCCGCCAAGGAGCGGCCAGCAAGTTCGGGGGAGTTCAGATGAAGCTGTTGATGGGCGCTGCGGTCGCGGCGCTGCTCGCGGGGCTCGCGGGCCAGGCCTCGGCGGATGTGGTGATCTCAAACGCCCGTATCATCGTCGGCGACGGCAAGGTGATCGAGCACGGGACGGTGACCATCCAGGGCGAGCGCATCGTCTCGGTCGCCGCCGACGCCGCCCCCGCCCCCACGCCCGGCAGGCGCGCGCCGAAGGTTGTCGTGCCTGCGGGCCAGACCCGCATCGACGGGACCGGCCTGACCGTCATGGCCGGCTTCATCGACGCCCACCGCCACCTGGTGGGCGGCCCGGCGGCCCAGTTCTTCAACGGCCCGGCGCAGGCCCGGATGAAGGAGCTGCTGGAAGCCGGCTTCACCACCGTGCAGGAAGGCGGCGGCGACAACGCGCTCAGCCTGGAGCTGAAGAAGCGGGTCGCCAGCGGCGAGATCAAGGGCCCCCGCATCCTGGCCTCCTCCCGCTGGAACATCTCCGACATGAAGACCGAGGCCGAGGTCCGCGCGGCCGTCCGCGCCGCCAAGGACTCCGGCGCCGACTCCATCGCCGAGGTGCACTATCCCGCCAAGGAGCCGCCCAACCCGCCGACCTTCGTGGAGACCCGCAACTTCCTCGCCGCCCTGGACGAGTCGCGGAAGGTCGGCATCCCCATGCAGATCCACGCCGTCAGTCCCGCCTCCACGGTCGAGGTCGCGGTCATGGGCGGCAAGATGCTGATCCACACCCCGCACTTCGACTGGCTCAAGGAGAGCGAAGCCGACGTGATCCGTGACGCGGGCGCCCAGGTGGCCTCGTGCACGGGCTTCGGCCCGCCCGTCTTCGACGTCTTCAACAAGGACAACAAGCCGACCTTCCGCGACGGCAAGCCCTGGCCGCAGGGGATCGTCTCCAACGAGGGCCAGGGCCGGGAAGGCGGGCTGCTACCCATCAACGGTCGCATGCTGTTCGACCACGGCGTCAATTACGCCTACTGCACCGACACGACCTACAACGCGACAGAATCCCTGAACCAGGAACTGAAGACGCTCAACCTGGCGTTCTCGATCCCGGACATCATCAAGATCATGGGGCCGAACTCGGCCAGGTTCCTCGGCCGCGAGAAGGACCTCGGCACGGTGGAGGCGGGCAAGCTGGCCGACCTCGTGGTGCTGGGCGGCAACCCCCTGGTCGGCTTCTGGAACTTCATGACCGCCGAGGTGGTGATCAAGGGCGGCGAGATCGTCCTGGACAAGCGCGGCTCGCCCAACGCGGGCAAGCCGATGGACAAGCCGCAGAGCTGAGCGCGCCCGGAGCGCGTTAGGCGAAAGTGGGAGCGGTTTCGCCGCTCGAACGCGCGCTCTCAGCTAAGAAGTCAGGCCTCGACGGCGTCCTCGTCGAGGTCGTCGAGGTGGGCCTGCCAGACGGACTTGAGGAAGCTGTTCGCCGCCGCCTCGCTCAGATCCAGCACGTCGGCGAACTCCAGGCCCGCCTCCGCGCAGACGCTGCGCGCGGTCCAGGTGACCCGCGCCTCGTAGGCCAGGCCCGACAGGGCGTCGATGAAGTGGACCCTGGCCGGCAGATCGACGGCCGGGGACATCCGCACCCGGACCCCGTTCGGCGTCAGGTCGGCGCCCCAGCACTGGGCGGCTTCGCTCGCTCCGTAGACGAGCAGGCCAGGAAATTCGGCGGCGTGGCGGGTGATGCGGCGGTGGTCTTGCGCCAAGGCATGGTTCGGCATGTGAGGCCCCCCGATGATCCGCAGAGCCTAGGCGCCGCTGCGTTAAGGCCTCGAAAAGGAACGAGGTAAACGGCTCAGCTCGTTGCAGCCGCCCGCGACCGTTGCATTTGTTCCGCATTTGTTCTAGGTTGCTCGCCCCCTTTCGGAGCGCGTGCAAAATGCAGCAGCTTCCCTTCGACTTCCCCGGCTGCCTGGATCTGCCCAGGTTCCGCGACCGCCTGCGCAGCGCCTTCGGCCTGCAACGGGCGGCGCACCGGCTCGATCCCCTCTCGCAACTGATCAAGTCGATGGTCAGCGCGCGCACCTACGACGAGGCGGCCTTCACGGCGTTCCTGAAGCTGCGCAACGCCTATCCCGACTGGGCGGGGCTGGCCGACGCCACGCAAGTCCAGGTGGAGCCGGTGATCGCCGGCGTCGTCTTCGCCGAGGTGAAGGCCCGCCAGATCCCCCACGCCCTGCGGGTGATCCGCCAGCGGACCGGCGGGCTCGACCTGTCGTTCCTGGCGGCCCAGCCGGTGGACCAGGCCATGAACTGGCTGCAGGGCCTGCCCGGCGTCGGGGCCAAGGCGGCGGCTGCGGTGCTGAACTTCTCGAACCTGCGGATGCGGTCCCTGGTGGTGGACACCCACGTGCACCGGGTCGCCAAGCGCCTCGGCATCGTCGGCCGCTCGACCAGCCCGACCGAGGCCTATCACGCCATGATGGAGCAGGCCGACCCGGCCTGGGACGCGGAAGTGCTCTATGAACTGCACTGGCTGATCAAGGGCCTCGGCCAATCGGCCTGCACCCACGAGGCGCCCCGCTGCGGCCTCTGTCCTTTGCGCGATTCCTGCGCCCGGGTCGGGGTGGAGACCGGCAAGGTGCTGGCCTGGACCCGCACGCCGCTGGCGAGGGCAGCGCTGAAAACACCTCTCCCCGATGGGGAGAGGGTATAGGGATTGCGGAGCCGGGATATCTTTACAAGATTACGGGGGCGCAGCTTCCCGATTTCAATCGGAACTGTCGGTTTTCATTTAATAATTTACCCCGCGCTCCCTAGTCCCTGAAAAATAGTTTGTAGCTTTCGGAACCATTTTTACACATTAGCGTTTCTTCAGAAGTGCCGGGAACCGTCCGCGGCGGCGCTAGGGGGATTCTTTCATTATGCAGCATTCACCGACGAGGGTGACCTGATGGCGGTAATTCTTATCGTCGAAGATGAGGTATTTATTCGGTGTAGCGCCGAATGGATGATGGAAGACCTTGGTCACAATACACTTTTGGCCGGGGACCTAGCAGGCGCGCTTGTGCACCTATCGGCCGCTCAGCACATTGACGCGCTTTTTGTCGACATACGCCTCAGCGCGCTGGCGTTTGGCGGATACGACGTTGCAAATCGGGCTATCGAACTTCGACCGGGTCTGCGGGTGCTATATACATCTGGAACCGGCCTCACCGCCGCCATGACTGAATTGTTCGTCGGAGGCGGACAATTCCTTCAGAAACCTTATTCCCCAGCGCAACTGGAATCTTCCGTCGAGGAACTTCTGAACTAAACGACGACTTTTGTGGCTTCTAGAATAGCAAATTCACGGCCCGCAAATTCGAATTAGGACACACAATCTCTAGTTTTAAGAGCCCAAAGGCTCCTGGCGCTGACACCGCCGCGCATGGCCAGACCGAAGAGTCGATCGTCAAAGCCGGAGCGCTGCAAAGCGCGATCTTCAACAGCGCCAACTTCTCCAGCATCGCCACCGACGCCAAGGGCGTGATCCAGATCTTCAACGTCGGCGCCGAGCGGATGCTGGGCTACACGGCCGCCGAGGTGATGAACACCATCACTCCGGCGGACATTTCCGATCCCCAGGAGCTGATCGCGCGCGCTCAGGCCTTGAGCGCCGAGCTCGCGACCCCGATCACGCCAGGCTTCGAAGCTCTGGTGTTCAAGGCCTCGCGCGGGATCGAGGACATCTACGAGCTGACCTACATCCGCAAGGACGGGACCCGGTTCCCGGCGGTGGTGTCCGTCACCGCGCTGCGCGACGCGCAGGACGCCATCATCGGATATCTGCTCATTGGCACCGACAACACCGCGCGCAAGGAGGCGGAAGCGGCCCTGCTCAAGGCCGGCGCTCTGCAGAGCGCCATCTTCAACAGCGCCAACTTCTCCAGCATCGCCACCGACGCCAAGGGTGTCATCCAGATCTTCAACGTCGGCGCCGAACAGATGCTGGGCTACACGGCTGCCGAAGTGATGAACACCATCACCCCGGCTGACATCTCCGATCCCCAGGAGCTGATCGCGCGCGCTCAGGCCTTGAGCGCCGAGCTCGCGACCCCGATCACGCCAGGCTTCGAGGCCCTGGTGTTCAAGGCCTCGCGCGGGATCGAGGACATCTACGAGCTGACCTACATCCGCAAGGACGGCAGCCGGTTTCCCGCCGTGGTGTCCGTCACCGCGCTGCGCGACGCGCAGGACGCCATCATCGGATATCTGCTCATCGGCACCGACAACACCGCGCGCAAGCAGGCGGAAGAGGCGTTGCTCAAGGCAGGCGCCCTGCAGAGCGCGATTTTCAACAGCGCCAACTTCTCCAGCATCGCCACAGACGCCAAGGGCGTCATCCAGATCTTCAACGTCGGCGCCGAGCGGATGCTGGGCTACACCGCCGCCGAAGTGATGAACAAGATCACGCCGGCTGACATTTCCGATCCCCAGGAAGTGATCGCGCGCGCCGAAGCATTGAGCCTCGAACTCGGAACCTCGATCACGCCGGGCTTCGAGGCTCTGGTGTTCAAGGCCTCGCGCGGGATCGAGGACATCTACGAGCTGACCTACATCCGCAAGGACGGGACCCGGTTTCCGGCGGTGGTGTCCGTCACGGCGCTCCGCGACGCGCAGGACACCATTATCGGGTACCTGTTGATCGGCACCGACAACACGGCACGGAAGGAGGCGGAAGAAGCCCTGCTCAAGGCTGGAGCGCTGCAGAGCGCGATCTTCAACAGCGCCAACTTCTCGAGCATCGCCACCGACGCCAAGGGCGTCATCCAGATTTTCAACGTCGGCGCCGAACAGATGCTCGGCTACACGGCCGCCGAGGTGATGAACAAGATCACGCCGGCTGACATCTCCGACCCGCAGGAACTGATCGCGCGCGCCGAAGCACTGAGCGCCGAACTCGGAACCCCGATCACGCCGGGCTTCGAGGCTCTGGTGTTCAAGGCCTCGCGCG
>CANJID010000004.1 GCA_947474395.1 Caulobacterales bacterium | reverse complement strand
CGCTCGCCGGGGGTCGTCTTCGAGGGTAAGGGTTTTGATCTCATCTTCGTTCCTACGTCACTGCGATGAGACCAAAACCCTCCGTTAGCGGGAACCCTCAATCTGTCTCACTGGTGCTGACGGCGGACAAGGTCTAAGCGGGTGTACAGATTCTCACGCGGGCGCTGACGGCTCGCCTGCCTCGGAGACGTGCATGGACATGACTCCCCCTGACCAGATTCAAGCGAGCCCGGCGAGGACCTGATTGGTTCCGCAGCGCTCGAGACAATATGGAAACTGCAGCGTTCTATTGAACGCATGATGGCGCAAGCCATGACGGGCTAAGCCCCGCAATGTCGCAAGGAGGGGGAGGACCTTATGGCCTCGCCCTTTTGCTGTCCTCAATTCCGCGTCAAGCTCCCCGACCGATCAGCCGGAGGGCGTCGCCATGCGTGCAGCGGGTGGAGTGCGTCGGGTCCAGTTCATCGCAGGTTTGACCGGCCTCGCCCTGGTAGCGGGCGCCGCCTTGGTGTTGCGGGCCCAGGCTGCTCCGGCCATGCCGGCGGTCGACGCCAACGATATCGGAGGGACAGTCGCCGGCCCGAACGGTCCGGAGGCCGGGGTTTGGGTCATCGCCGAGACCAGGGACCTCAAGACCCGCTTCGCCAAGATCGTGGTCACCGACGAGCAGGGCCGTTTCGTGATCCCGGACCTTCCCACGGCGGCTTATAGCGTGTGGGTCCGCGGTTACGGTCTTACGGACTCAGCCAAGGTCGCCGCCCGCCCGGGCGGGACACTGTCCCTCCGCGCCGCTCCCGCCCCCACGCCCGCCGAGGCCGCCAAATATTATCCGGCCGCCTATTGGTACGCGATGATGCACATCCCCACGGCCGACCAGTTCGCCGGCTCGACCCGCGACCCCGCCCTGCCCGCCAATGTGCGGACCCAGGCCCAGTACCTCACCCAAATGAAGAACAACGGCTGCGTCGGCTGCCACCAGATGGGCGGAGCGGCCACCCGCACCATCCCGACCGCCTTCGGGACTTCCCTGGAGGGCTGGAACCGCCGCCTGCAGTCCGGCCAGGCCGGATCGGACATGGTCAATCAGGTGGCCAACGGCTACGGCGGCGTTCCCTTGCGCTACCTCGCCGACTGGACCGACCGCGTGGCCAAGGGCGAGCTGCCCGCCGACAAGCCGGCCCGGCCGCAGGGCCGCGAGCGCGACGTGGTGATCACCGTCCGCGACTGGCTGGACGACCATCACTACCTGCACGACCTGATCTCCACCGACCGGCGCAATCCAACCGTGAACGGCTATGGCAAGCTGTACGGGGCGACCGAGCTCTCGACCAACGACATCCCGATCCTGGATCCGGTGAAGAACGAGGCGACTTTGTTCCGGGCGCCCGTACGCGACGCCGACACGCCCATGTCGCCCGCCGCCAAGCCCCTGCGGGCGTCCGCATACTGGGGGGACGAGGCCATCTGGGATAGCCGCGCCAACATCCACAACCCGATGTTCGACGAGCAGGGCCGCGTCTGGATGACCGCCTCCATCCGCGGTCCCAACAACCCCGCCTTCTGCAAGGCGGGCTCCGACCTGCCCTCGGCCAAGGCGACTCCGGTCGAGCGGTCGGGCCGGCAGCTCGCGGTCCTCGATCCGAGGACGGGCAAATACACCTTCATCGACACCTGCTTCTCGACCCACCACCTGCAGTTCGACAAGAACGGCCGGCTGTGGACCAGCGGCGGCGGGCCGGTGGTCGGCTGGCTCGACGCCAAGGCCTTCGATCGGACGGGGGACGCCGCCCGCTCGCAGGGCTGGACCGCCCTGGTGCTGGACACCAACGGCAACGGCCGCCGCGACGCCTATGTCGAGCCCGGCCAGCCCGCCGACCCGGCCAAGGACACGCGGATCGTCGCCTCGTTCTATGCGGTCATGCCAAGCCCCCTCGACGGCTCGGTTTGGGGCTCGGTCTTCGCCTATCCGGGACGGATCGTCCGCATCGCCCCCGGCGCCAGTCCGCCTGAGACGGCCCTGGCCGAGGTCTATGATGTGCCGCTTCCCGGCTACGGCGTCCGCGGCGCCGACATCGACAGCAAGGGCGTGGTCTGGGTCTCCCTGGCGAGCGGCCACATCGGCAGCTTCGACCGCACCAGGTGCAAGGGCCGCCTGAACGGCCCCGCCGCCACCGGCGCTCAGTGCCCGGAAGGCTGGAGCTTCTACCGCTACCCCGGCCCCAGCTTCCGCGAGGTCCCGGGCGAGAGCGTGGAGTCGAGCTACTATTCCTGGGTCGACCAGCACGACACCCTGGGCCTCGGCAAGGACGTGCCGATGTCCACCGCCAACCTGTTCGACGGCATCCACGCCCTCGCCCCGGGCGGGCGCTTCATGACCCTGCGCGTGCCCTATCCGATGGGCTTTTACGCGAAGGGCTTCGACGGGCGTATCGACGATCCTAAGGCGGGCTGGAAAGGCCGGGGCCTGTGGGCCTCCAGCGGCGATCGGGTTCCCTGGCACATGGAGGGCGGCAAGGGGACCAAGCCCCTGGCGGTGCATTTCCAGCTAAGGCCCGACCCTCTCGCCCACTGAGCGGGGCGGCCCCGCTTAAGCTTTGATTTTTTGCACTTTGGGCCCTCTGGCCGGGAGCCCTCGCCGGTCTCGCGCGCTTAGCCTCTGTACGGAGGTCACGGCCATGCGGGCGATCATCATCAGCGCGGTATCATCGCTCCTCATCGGCTCCGGCGCCGGCAAATTTCTGGAATTCCAGCCAGCCGCGTTCCTGACCCCCGCGGAGGCGGAGCCCCTGCCCTCGGGCACGGATGATCCCGGCATGGCGGCCTACAAGACCCTGGTCGGCAGCCAGGGGGTCAGCATCGCCCCGTCCACCTATTTCACACCGATGCCGATCAGCTACCCCTACGCACAGGACGACGGGGCCGACCTCGCTTATCTTGAGGCCAGCACCCTGGAGACCCGCCGCCAGCTCGCCGCGCTCGAGGCCCAGATGGACCAGGACCGCTCCGCCCGCTTCCAGACCGCGAATTTCGAGATCCCTTTGGCGCTGCGCCCGGCGCCGGTCGCCGACGCCCTGCCGGTCCCCGACCCCGCACCCGCCGACCAGGCTGCCGTTGAGGAGCCGGTTCCCGAAGCACCGACGGCGGACGTGCAAGACCCTCAGTAAGACTCAGATCATCTCCAGCGGGCGCTTGCGCTGCGGCGGCGGGAACTGCCCGTCCAGCTCGGCCAGGTCTTCCGCCGTCAGGCGGAGGTCCAGCGCCGCGCGGTTCTCCTTCACATGCGCCAGGCTCGTCGCCTTCGGAATGGCGATGACGTCCGGGCTGCGCAGCACCCAGGCCAGCGCGATCTGCAACGGGCTGACCCCGTGGCGCTGGGCCACGCTCGCCAGGGCCCCGGTCTTGGGCAGTCGGCCCTGCTCCACAGGGCTGTAAGCCATCAGCGGAATGGAGCGCGCCTTCAGCTCGGGCGCCAGGTCGAACTCGGGTCCCCGCCGCGCCAGGTTGTAGAGCACCTGGTTGGTGGCGCAGCCCTCGCCGCCGGCCTCGAACAATTCGTCCATGTCGTCGGCGTCGAAGTTGCTGACCCCCCAGTGGCGAATCTTGCCCGCGCGCCGCAGGGCCTCCATACCCTCCACCGTTTCGTCGAGGGGCGTCCCACCCCGCCAGTGCAGCAGGTACATGTCCAGCCTGTCGGTCCCGAGCCGTTTCAGGCTGGCCTCGCAGGCCCGCTCCAGCCGGCCCCGGCTCGCGTTTTGCGGATAGGCCTTGCTGACGAGGTACACCCCGTCGCGCACGCCTCCCTTGAGCACCTCGGACAGCATCGTCTCGGACCCGCCGTCGCCGTACATCTCGGCCGTGTCGATCAGGGTCATGCCGAGGGCGATCCCTTCTCTGAGGGCCGCGATCTCGTCCGCCGCGCGGGAGGCCTGCTCGCCCATGCGCCAGGTCCCCTGGCCCAGGGCCGGGACCTTGGTCCCATCCGGCAGCGTCACTTCCCTCATCGGGTCCCCTCGACAGACTCGCCGGCCCATTCCCAGTGCCAGGGCTCGAACGGGTAGCTGACGAACCCGAAACGCATCCCGTTGGCGACCAGCCACCGATAGGCGAGGGAGCGGGACTGGAACAGCCTGTTTCCGTCCTCGGACGATTCCGGCCGGCTGCCCGGCGCCTCGCCCAGATAGAGGTCCATGGCCAGGCCAGTCCGGTGCGCCGAACACCGCGCGCGCGTCAGGGTCCCGCACCCCCCGTCCTTGTCGCAGCGCGCCTCGTCGTCCGCCGGGGCCCGATAGCCGGAGAAGATCGTCAGGAGGCGGTGGTCGGCGGCCAGTTCCGGGACCTCCATCCGCGCCGCCGCCACCATGGAGCGATAGGCCGCCAGGGCCGCGGGTCGAAGGCTGATCGCCTTGCCGCTATAGCCTTCCGCCTTGTCCGCCGCCGCCAGGCTCGTCTCGGGCGGCGCGGGCGGGCAGCCCTTGGCCATGGCCGCCACGAAGGGCCGTCGCCGCAGCCACGTCACCCGCATCGCCTCGAAGGTCGGCGCGGTCATCACCCCGTTGGCGTCGAGCCGGTGCGCGCCCTGCCAGCGCGCCAGGGCCGCCGCGAAGGCCTGGCTCGACGGCGGGCAGGTCGAGCTGATCTCCTGACCGACGAGGGGCGCGTAGATCTCCCAGCCCAACTCGGGGCGTCCCCACGGCGACCATTCCCGTCCGGTCACCGAGGCGGCGTTGTCGACCGCCGCCGCCGACAGGGCGACCGGGTCGGCGCAGTCGGCCGGAACGATCGCGTCCGGCGGAAGGGAGGGCCGCAACACGGGCGCCGCCCCCGCCAGCTGTTCGACCACTTCCGTCGCCGCGGGCGTCTCCGCGACGGGCGGGGGCGCGGCCTTGCGCGACGGCGGCGAGAGGGCGACCGCCAGGAACACGGCCAGGATGGCGAAGGCCGCGACGATGGTCAGGGTCCGCAAAAGCTCTTGTCCCCTCGTCTTCGTCCCCAAGGCGGAACCGCCGCCTCCTCAGGACACTTCCCGTTACAACGCATGGAGAACGAGTATGGCGCATCGGCGCATTCGGCTGTTTGGCTTCGCAGCCTTGGTCCCCGTCCTGGTTCTTGCCGCGGCCTGCTCGAAGCCGGCGGATAATCCCCCGGCTGCCGCTCCCGCCAAGGACCGGGTAGTGGCCGTCACGCCGCCGGCGCAGCCCACCGTCGTCCCCGCCGGCGATCCGGGCCAGCTGCCCGCCTTGGATGCTCTGCCGGACGCTTCCGTGGCGGGACTCGCTCCGGAGGCCCAGGGCGTGAACACCGCCGCCTTCGCCGCGACCCCTGACCCCAAAGCCGCCCGCATCGGCGAGGCCCGCCCCGACCTGATCCGCCTGCAGGTCCTGCTCGACCGGGCGCGCTTCTCGCCGGGCGAGATCGACGGCCGCGATGGTTCGAACCAGGCCGTCGCCCTGGCCGCCTACGAATCCGCCCACGGACTGCCCGTCGACGGCAAGCCCGACGAAGCGGTGTGGAAGATCCTGGCCGAGGCCGACACAGCCCCGGTGATTCAGCGCTACACCCTCACGGCTGAGGATGTGGCCGGTCCTTTCATTTCCGCCGTCCCCGCAGACATCAAGGACAAGGCCGCGCTGCCACGCCTGGGCTTCACCAATGTCGCCGAGGCCCTGGCCGAGAAGTTCCATATGGCGCCGGCGCTGCTGAAGGCCCTCAACCCGGGCGCCGACTTCGCCGCCGGCACGGTCATCACGGCGGTCGTCCCCCGTGCGCCGCTGGTCGATGTCCAGGTGGCCACGGTGCAGGTCGATCGCGCCGCCCGCTCTGTCCGCGCCTACGACCAGAACGGCGAGCTGGTCGCCGCCTATCCGGCCTCGGTCGGCTCGACCGACATGCCCGCCCCGAGCGGGACCTGGGCCGTCCGCGCCGTCGCCCCGAACCCGGCCTATTACTATGACCCCAGCCGCCTGACCTTCGGGCGGGCGGAGGCCAAGGGAAAGCTGAAGATCGCCGCCGGCCCCAACAACCCGGTGGGCTCGACCTGGATCGACCTGACCAAGGACACCTACGGCATCCACGGCACCCCGGACCCGGAGACCATCGGCAAGCGCCAGTCCCACGGATGCGTGCGCCTGACCAACTGGGACGCCGCTGAACTCGGCAAGGCCATCAAGAAGGGCGCGACCGTCGCTTTCGTCGGCGCCAACACCGCCAAGCGCGCGAAGGCGACTTAGTCGCTAGCCCCGGCCGCCCGCCGCCATAAGCCGCCCCGTCGCCTCGCCCAGGGCCAGCCCTCCCTCGTTGGCCGGGACCACCGCGTGGCTCACGACTGTGAAACCCGCGGCGGCGAGCCGGCGGCCGGTCTCCCCCAACAACACCTGGTTCTGGAAGCAGCCGCCGGACAGGGCCACGGTGTCGAATCCCCGTCCCTTCAGCCTGACCGCCATCTCCGTCAGCGCCTTGGCCAGCCCCCGGTGGAAGCGCGCCGCGATCACCCCGGGCGGCGTCGCCAGCCCGAGATCGCCCAGCAGGGCGTTCCACATCCACCTCGGGTCGACGTAGGGGATGTCCGCGCCCTCTAGATTGGGGAAGATGAAGGGATAGGCGAACTCCTCGCCCTCGCCCTCCAAGGCCGTGCGGTCGACGATCGATTCCAGCCGTGCCGCCGCCTCGCCTTCATAACTCTGAAGCTCGCGGCAAAGGCCCAGCGCGGCCGCCACCGCGTCGAACAGCCGGCCGCAGGAGGTGGAGAGCGGCGTGTCGATGTCCTTGCCGATCAGGACATCGAGGACCCCCCGTTCGCTCGCGTCCAGCCATTGCATCACCTCGAGCTCGCCGAAGTTCATGGTCAGCTCCGCCCAGCTCATCTCCGCCGTCAGGTGGGCGTAGAGGCTACGCCAGGGCTGGCGAATGGTCTGGGCAGCGCCGGGCATCGGCACCGGTTTGAAACAGGCGAGGCGTTGGCTGCGTGCATGGTCGGCCAGCAGAAACTCCCCGCCCCAAACCGTCCCGTCTTCGCCCCGGCGGCCGTGGCCATCGAGGACGATCCCCAAAACGGGGAGCGCATCCGGCGGCCGGCCATTCTCCGCCAGGCAGGCGGCGACACAGGCGGCGCGGCGGCGCACGTCTACTCGCCGCGGAGTCCGCGCCGCCGCCCTCGAGGACAGGACCTCGTCGCGGACTTCGGGCGCCGCAGGATTGTCGGCCAGGGCGTGGCTGGTCGAGGCGTGCTGCGGGGCGGCGGCCAGGTTGTCCCGCAGCATGGCGTGCTCGACCGGGTAGTCGATCGGGCTGACCGCCTTCAGCCCCGCCTCAAAGGATTCGACGGCCAGGGCCACGCGCATCTTCGACCGCTCGTCGGCGACGGGCGTCGACAGGAAACAGGTCGCGAGATTGTTCTGCAGGATGGCGTATTCGGCCGGATAGGTCTTGGCCTCGAAAGTCCGGAGCGAGCGCTGGTAGGCGGCCATGGCGTCGACGATCCGCGCCTTGTTCGCCGAGGCCAGGCTCTGCAGCACAAGGCCCAGGTTCATTTCGGCCTCGGCGACCTCCGCTGGCTCGCCCTGCGCGGCCAGGACCGGCAGGACCTCCAGATAGGCGTCCCGCGCCTGCTCCAGCCGCTCCGTGCCCGTCTCGGCCACCGCCTGCAGGGCCGTCGCGCGCCGCGCCTGGATGCGAGCGCGCAACAGAGCGTCGTCCGGGGGACAGAGCTTCAAGGCCGTCTTGTAGAGCTTCAGGGCGCCCAGGAGGTGCTCGGCCGTTCCCGGCTGGGCCTGCAGGGCCATGGCCGTCTCGACCAGCCTCTCGGCCCGCTCGCCGGTAGGCAGGGCCTCGTCCGCCGCCGCGGCCAGGGCGGCCCCGGGCGCCAGGGTCTGCCCAGCCTCTCGGGTCCTGGACGCGCGCCTGTTCCACAGGACGTGGTTGCGGGGCGAGTGAATCATTGGCCCGCGTCGGGCCGGTTCGTAAGACAGGCGCGCCCCGCGATGGCCGGACTCGATCGCCGGCATCGCGACGAGGCGCTCGGATCGTTGCAGATCGTCGAGCGCCAAAGCGGCTCCGCGCCCCCCGACGAGGCCCATCACGATCTGGGCGACCCGGTCATGGTCCGGGCGGCCCGGCACGTTGATCGGCGGCAGGCCGGCGCCGGACCTGTAGCCCTCGCCCAGGAAGCAGGCGCGGCCGCCGATCGCCACCACATGTCTGGCGGCCCGGCTTAGGTCGGCGACCCAATCCTTCATTGGCCTGCCGGCGAACCGGTGCCATTCGCCGGCGCCGTTGGGCGCCTCGACCACTGCGCCCTCGAACACCAAGACGTCGAGGATGATCGCGCCGTCGAGGACGTCCTTCAGCATCCGCCGCAGCCCTTCCCCCGGCTCCATGCCGAACGAAGGGCGCCAAAGCACCTTGACGCCGAAGTCCGTCACAAGGTCGCAGGCGTTCGGCCCGTCCGCATTCAGGAACGACGAGGCGTCGCCCCAGCAGGCCCCGCCCTGCAGCCACAAGAGGTTGGCCATGGAATCTCCAGGCCTGAAGCATCGGCTGATTCGAAGCTCCGCCATCCATCCCGTCGGTGCATGAATCGCGCGTTCCAGCCGCGGTCCCCGGCCCGGTGGGGACTATGCGGTGTCGATGCCCCGCCGCGGCGTATAGCCTCCGGCTAGCCGCCGGTCAGGCCCGCGGCGCGCAGCTCGGACCGCGAGGCCTCGAACTGGGCCTCGAACCTGGGATTCTGCAGCATCATCATCGCCGTTTCCGTGGCCAGGACGTGGCTGGCCTCGATGTCCGAGGCGTAGTGGGCGCCGCAGACGACCCGGCTGTAGGCGTAGTCGTTCGCCCGGGCGAGAATCGGCTGGGCCTTTTCGGGCACAAGCCCCGCCAGGATGAAGCCGACCGAATAGCCCAGCATCGCGTGCCCGCTGGGATAGGAGGTCTGTGGGGCGGCGTCGGGCTTGTAGTCGCAGGCGACGATGGCGGCGTCGATCGCCCAGGGACGATTGCGCAGGAAATAGCGCTTGGCGATGTTGGCGACCACCGACTGCTCGTTCTCAACCGTGGCCAGCAGCGTCGCCGTCGCGGGCAGCTTGGCGAGGTCGAACTGAGGACCGAGGACGGCGAAGAACACTTCCGAGGTCTCGTGCTTGTCGTCCCACTCGGCCTGGGCGCGACGCTCGGGGGTGCGGGACTTGTAGACCCGTTCCACCTCGGCCAGCTCGGCCCGTTGCAGGTCCGACCCGTCCTTGGCGGGCGGCGGCAGGAGCCGGCCCGGATCGATCTGGGCGGCGGTCAGGACCCGCAGCGTTTTTGGCGCTGCGGCCGAGGCCGGCGCGGGAGCCGAAACTCCCGCGCCGATGGCGATGACCAGGCCAAGCGCCGCGGACACGGCTGCGAGAGCGAAGCGCTTGTTCATGGTCATCGGTCCTTCTGTGCTGTCGAGCGCCAGGTCTGGAAGGGCCGTCGTTAGAAGACGACCTTGAGCGTAACCTGGTAGCTGCGGCCGACCTGGTAGGTGAAGACGTTGGCGCTGCCGCCGCCCGCGACCGTGGTCGCCAGGTAGTTGGTGCCGGCGAACAGGGCCTTGCCCTTGGCCGAGGTGATGCTCTGGCTGTCGCCGATGTTCAGGATCTGGGCCTGGAGGCTGTAGTGGCCGAAATGGTAGGTCGAGCTGAGATTGGCCTGGCTGAAGGACTTGATGCGGCCCGTCGGACCGGCGGTCCCCGAAGCCGGGTTGATCGTCTGGGAGCCGATGAACTTGTCGTTGATCGTGGTC
Source organism: Caulobacterales bacterium (assembly GCA_947474395.1). Classification (GTDB taxonomy): domain Bacteria; phylum Pseudomonadota; class Alphaproteobacteria; order Caulobacterales; family Caulobacteraceae; genus CANJID01. The sequence continues at coordinate 101,230 of CANJID010000004.1, read as the reverse complement.
GTCAGGCTGTCGTCCGAGGTGAAGAGGCCGTGATGTTCCCAGCGCAGACCCGCCGCCGCGGTTCCCCGGGGGGCCTTGGCGATCTGCCGGCCGTTGGCGCCCGGATTGATCGGGTCGTTCTTGGCGATGGCCTCGTTGATCGTGCCGTTGGCGAAGACGCTGACCCCATGGGGCAGCTGGTAGGTCGCCTGGACTTCGATGCCCTTGTAGGTCGCGCCGCCGCTATTGGACGTGTAGCTTTCGTTGGTCGCCAGATCGATGTTGGATTGGATCTTGTTCTTGAACTGGATGTAATAGATGTCCGCATCTAGGGCCAGGTGGCCGACGTTGTAGACCGTCCCCAGCTGATAGTTGGTCGATTGTTGTGGCACGACCTTTTGGGTCGGATTGTTGACATAGAAAGAGCTGATGTCGGGGACCAGGAAGCCCTGCGCGTATTCAGCGTAGACCGCCCAGTTGGGCTGGACGCGATAGTTGACGGTCAGGAACGGCAGCAGCTTGGTGGAGGTCGCCGAGGTGTAGGACGGCTGGATCGCGGAGGAGACCGCGATGGCCGGCGCATGCACATAGACCTCGTAGTGGACGTACTTGACGCCGGGGGTGATGGTCAGGTTCTCCCGCGGCCGCCACTCGAACTCGGCGTAGGGCTGATACTGGTGCCAGCCTGAGTATTCCAGGTAGGCGATGTTGAGCGGCTCCTGGCAGGCGCCGTTGTAGGCCTTGCCGGGCGCCACCTGCGCCGGCAGCCCGTTGCAGCCCGACTTGCCGGGGAGCGCCGCGGCCTTTTCCCGGTAGTCGGGGGCCCAGGTCAAAAGATTGATGTCGAAGCGATACCGTTTGGTCTTGGCGGTCTCGAACAGGACGCCCGTTCGGAACGTGCCGAAGCCGAAGTCCTTCTCGAGCCTGAAGGTGTCGCCGCGAACCCGGTAGTGGTTGAACTTCAGATAGCCCGGAATGCCGGCGACCTTGGCGGAGGCGGGGTAGGCGGAGCCACCGGCGGGATAGGCCGCCGGGGGCGTGACGATCACCATATTGGCCGCGGTCAGGGCCGCCGGCGTCAGGCTGCCGTCCGCGGCGTTGTTGGCCGCCGAGACGGTCCGGTTGCCGTAGAAATACTCGTAGGTCGTGTTGTTGACCTTCAGGCCGTTCCCCAGGTCCAGGTCTTCACGAATGTAACCGAACTCGGTCGACTTCTTGGTGAAGTTATACTTGTAGTAGGTCTGCCAGTTGGGATTGTCGCTCAGCGCGTAGCGCCGGCCGTATGTCTCGTTCTGCAGCACGTTGCCCAGGGCGCTGTTGTCGCCCTGCAGGTATGAATTGTAGTTGTGCGTATAGAGCGCCGTGACCGAGAACTTGTCCGTGATGGGGACATTGATCTTGGCGAACTGATTGAAGCCGTCGCTGCTGCTGTGGCTCAGGTAGCCGTCGGTCTTGTATTCCATGAAGTTCAGGACAGCGCTCGCGCCATGCAGGCTGGCGACCGGTCCGGTCGCCAGAGTGGTGACGCCCTGGATCGTTCCGAAGCTGCCGAAGGTCACGGTCTGGCGGGCCGAGAGCTGGTCTTCGAAGGGCAGGGAGTAGAGGTTCAGCGAACCGCCGAAGTTGGCGAGGCCGAAGTCGCCGGCCGAGCCGGGTCCGCGCTTGATGACGACGCCGCCGATGGTCGAGGACGGGAAGAAGGAGTTGGCGTGGTGGGTGGGGCCGTTGGTGTCCCCCCAGGCGATGCCGTCGTAGGTGATGATGAACTCGCCGTCGCTGAAGCCGCGCATGCTGATCTTGGCGCCGTCGGTGGCGCCGGAGCCGTTGGCGTTGGGGGCGGTCGCCATGGACGGCGCGAGGATGGCGGTGGTGGTGTAGTCGCCGACCCGCGGAGAGGATTCCTCGATGGCCTTGCGCGTGATGATGGCTTCGGGCTCGGTGGCCTTGATGGTGGACGTGACCGGCGCCACGTCGGCGGCTTTGCCCCGCATCATCGTGACCTGGATCGGCTCGACCTCGGTCTCGGTCGTGACTGTCTCGGGCGCGACGGCCGCGGCGGTCGGAGTCTCGGCCGCGAGGGCCTGGCCGCCGGCGAGCGCCGCCAGGCCGAGGGCGAAGAGGGAGCAGGAGGCGAGCAGGTGCGCTCCCCGGCGAACGCGTTTGAACATCATTTAGATACCCCGTCGATATGCGGGGACCAGTCCCGGCCCCGTCGCGGGGAGGAGTTAGCTGAAGCCCGGGGCGCGCCACCGTTAAATATTCGAGACGGAAAGATGACGGATTTTTGTCAACGCCCAGGCGCGCATGTTTTCAAATGCTTAGCTTTCACCCATTATTCGTACACTGAGTATTTTCAGACATTAATTATTCGTAATATTCCTGCGCGTTGGCTCGCCGGTTAACTTGGGCTATCAGCCCCCACACTGGAGAGGCGCGCTCGCTCTTCTGGCCAGGATTGGCGGCGACGGCGAGTTCCGATCGGCGCTTGATCGCCATCATCTACGGGCGGCGCGACCGTAGTCAGTTGTTCAAGGCGAAGCGTGTAATGCCAATTTATCCGATGACCGACCGCCGGGCGTTGCCCTACCGGCTGGCGTCCCTTGTGCTGGCCTTTTCGACGGCCGCCTGCCCGGCCCTCTCCGCGCCCCTTGGCGCCTACGTCGTCATAGGCGAGGACGGCGCTCCTTCGGCCCGGGCGTTGGTGGAGGCGGCGAGCTGTCCGTCAGTCCGCGTCGATGGCCGCCCACGGGCCATGCGCGTGCGCGCCGCCGCCGGGACACTGCCGCTCCGGCCCACCCAGTCCACGTTGGAGAACTCCAAGCCCTCGGCCTTTCCTGTCACCGTCTGCGAATCAGCCCTGCCCCGCGGGGCGCGGCGGGCCAGCGTCGAGGGGGTGAATCTGCCCCTGCCTCCCGCCCTGGTGCGGCGGATCGTGGTGATCGGCGACACCGGCTGCCGGCTGAAGGCCAGCGAGGACGCCTACCAGGCCTGTAACGATCCGCGGAAATACCCCTTCGCCGCCATCGCCGCCCGCGCCGCGGCCTGGAAGCCGGACCTGGTGATCCACGTCGGCGACTACCTCTACCGCGAAAACCCCTGCCGACCGGAGCGCGCCGACTGCGCCGGAAGCGTATGGGGGTACGGCTGGGATTCCTGGCGCGCGGACTTCTTCCAGCCCGCCGCGCCACTGCTTGCGGCCGCGCCCTGGGCGGCGGCCCGTGGCAACCACGAGAACTGCACCCGCGGCGGCCAGGGCTGGTGGCGGTTCCTCGACGCCCATGACCTCCTGCCCGGCCGCGACTGCGTGGACGCTGCGAACGACCGTCGGGGTGATTACAGCCCCGCCTTCGCCGTGCCCCTGGGCGGCGGCGCCCAGGCGATCCTGTTCGACCTCGCCTTCGCGAACGACAAGCCCGTCCCCGAGACCTCGCCGCTCTGGCCGCAGTTCCGCGAAACCTACGCCGACATTGAACGGCTCTCGCAGCGCGCCCGCTTCACCTTCGCGGTCAACCACAAGCCCCTGCTCGGGCTGAAGGCGAAGACCGAGGGCGGACGGTTGACCTTCGAGCCCGGCAACGGGGCGATCCAGTCGGTGTTCGCGCCCCTGAGCCGAACCGTGGCGCCCCCCGGCGTCGATGTGCTCCTCTCGGGTCATACCCACTTGTGGGAGCAGGTCAGCTTCTCGAGCGGCCAACCCAGCCAATTCATCACCGGCTTCTCCGGAACCTGGGAGGACGTCGAGCCCTTTCCGGCGCAGCTCCCGGCCGAAGTCACGCCGGCGGCCGGCGCGCGGGTCGAGAGCTTCAGTTCGTGGGTCTATGGCTTCGGCTACATGACCCTGGAGCGCCGCACTGCCCGCAGCTGGGACGTGCGGGTCTGGGACGTGGACGGAAAGCTGATGAACCGCTGCCGCATCACGGGCCGCCGCTCGGCCTGCGACCGGCCCCTGGTCCCGCCGCCCACCGGAAACTGACGCCGACGCCAACGCGGTTCCGGTCCCCGCCGCCCATGGGCTACAAGGTTCAGGTCGATGGCGCGGGGCGGGGCTTGATCATGACGATGTTGCGGCTGGCGGCCGTCCTGGCGTGCCTCGTCTCCTGTCTCGGCGGCGCGCCCGCCATCGCGCAGGCGTCCCGGAGCGCCTTCAACCCGCTGGAGACCTTTGCGCCGCTGCGCATGCCCGAGGCGGTGAACGGCTACCGCTCCTCCAACGGCGCGCCGGGACCGGACTACTGGCAGAACAAGGCGGACTACCGGATCGCCGCCTTCCTCGACCCGGCCGCCAAGACCCTCGGGGCGGACGAGACAATCAGCTACACCAACAACAGCCCCGACGCCCTCGACAGCCTCTGGGTCCATCTGGAGCAGAACAGCTACCGCACCGACGCCCGGGGCGGCCCGGCGGGCGGGCGCCCCCGCACCGACTTCACCGAGGGCTTCGTGCTGGACCAGGTCGAGGTCGAGAGCGGCGGCAAGCGCGTCAAGGCCGACTATGTCATCGCCGAGACCCGCATGCAGGTGCGCCTGCCAAGGCCACTGGCGGCCAAGGGCGGACGGACCGTCCTCTACATCCGCTACCACTATGCGACCCCCGCCCGGTTCGGCGGCCGCACCTCCTGGGCGCCCTCGCAGAACGGCGACATTTTCGACATCGCCCAGTGGTATCCACGGATGGCCGTCTACGACGACCTGCACGGCTGGGACACGCTCCCCTACATCGGCTCGGAGTTCTATCTGGAGTACGGCCGGTTCGACTATTCGGTCACCGTGCCGACGGACATGGTGGTGGCCGGCTCCGGAGAGTTGACCAACCCGCAGGAGGTCCTGACCCCCGACCAGCGCGCGCGTCTCGCCCAGGCCAAAACCAGCGACCGCACCGTGGTGATCCGCACCCCCGCCGAGGTGGCCGCGCAAGGGCCCGCCAACGGAGGCGTGAAGACCTGGCGCTTCTCCATGGAAAACACCCGCGACGTCGCCTTCGTCGCCAGCCGCGCCTTCGTCTGGGACGCCGCCCGCATCAACCTTCCGGGGGGCAAGACCTCGATGGCGATGTCGGTCTATCCGGTGGAAAGCGTCGGCGACGCCGCCTGGGGCCGCTCCACCGAATACCTCAAGCACGCGGTCGAGGAGTTCTCCAAGCGCTGGTTCCCCTACCCCTGGCCCGCCGCCATCAACGCGGGCGGCCCGACCTCGGGCATGGAGTATCCGGGCATCGTCTTCGACGGCATGAACCTGAAGGGCAAGGACCTGTTCTGGCTCACCGCCCACGAGATCGGCCATTCCTGGTTCCCGATGATCGTGGGGACCAACGAGCGCCGCCACGCCTGGATGGACGAGGGGCTGAACACCTTCATCGACGTCTACGAATCCGACGCCTTCGCCGGCGGCGTCTACGGGCCCAAGCGTGACAACGAATATGCAGCGGGCGGCGGCAATCCAGCGGACGAGATCCTGAAAGTGATCAACGACCCCGCCGCCCCGCCGATCATGACTCCGGCGGACCAGTTCGTGGAGCCCTACCGGCACTCGGTCAGCTACTTCAAGACCGCCTTCGGCCTCGTCATGTTGCGCGAGCAGGTGCTGGGCCCGGACCGCTTCGACTACGCATTCCGCAAGTTCATCCGCGACTGGGCCTACAAGCATCCGGCGCCGTCCGACTTCTTCCGCGCCATGGAGAGCGCGGGCGGCGAGGACCTGTCCTGGTTCTGGCGCGGGTGGTTCTACAACCAGTGGAGTCTCGATCTGGCGGTGCGCAAGGTCGAGTACGTGAAGGGCGATCCCAAGCTGGGCGCCCAGGTCACGGTCGCCAACCTGGGCAAGCTGGTCATGCCCTCGTCCCTGAAGGTCGACTTCCAGGACGGGACCTCCAGGCGCATCGCCGTGCCGGTCGAGACCTGGATGCAGCGGGCCGAGGCGGTGTTCGCGGTGGACGGGACGCAAGCCATCATGGCTGTGACAGTCGACGCCGACCGCGCCCTCCCGGACAATGACCGGGCCAACAATTCGGCGAAGCCCTAAAGCTTCGGCTCCGGCGCCTTCGACATCACCGCCTCGAGGGTCTCGAGTTGCGACGTGATGTGGTCGACCATGCGCTGGGCCAGGTCCCGCGCGCCGGGCTGATAGGCGTCCCCGCCGGCCGCGACCAGGGCGGCCATCGCGGAAGCGTTCTCCAGGGCCCGGCGCAGCTCCTCGATATGCTCGCGGGCCAGCATCTTGGCCTCGAACTGGCGCAGCTTGACCTTCTCGGCGGTGGATTCCGGCGGGCGGTCGAGCCGGTACACGCTTTCCGAGACGAGGGTCAGCTTCGGCGGGCGGCTCATGATCCCCTCCTGGACTGGGCTCAAGCTTAACCGTCGAGCGTCGATCCTGTTCCCGACAGACGCCGGTGGCCTGAAAGCCACAGTGTGTCCACGAAGCATCTTCTGCGACGTCCCATCGCGCACCGATAGCGAGGGGTAGGCGTTAGGAGCGCGTAACGGACGGCATGAGCGGCGCGCGGACCTTGCGTCGACGCCTTCCATTGGGGACTGAAATGAAGACCGCCTATCTTGCCACGGCCAGCCTCGCGGCCACCCTGTTGCTCTCGACGGCGCCGTCGGCCTTCGCCGCGGAAACGCCCACCGCCGCCGCCACCGCCGCCGACGAAGTGGTGGTGACCGCCACCGCCCGGCCCGAGCTGCGCAGCCGCGTCGCCGGCACAGTCCAGGTGATCGAGCAGGAGACCATCGCCCGCTCGACCTCCAAGTCGCTGACGGACCTGTTCGCCGAGAACAGCGTGGCCTTCCTCTCGGAATGGACCCCCGCCCAGACCTCGATCAATATCCGCGGCGGCGCCTCCGACGGCCAGGGTCGGGACTACCTCGGCGACGTGCTGGTGCTGGTGAACGGCCGCCGCGCGGGCACAGCCAACCTCTCCAAGCTCTCGGCCAACGACGTCGACCGCATCGAGATCGTGCGCGGCCCGGCCTCGGTCCTCTACGGCAGCCAGAACATCGGCGGGGTGGTGAACATCATCTCGCGCACGGGCCGCACCGGCCAGGGCGTGCACGCCGAGATCGCCGCCGGCTCCTGGGGCCTGAAGACGGGCCGCCTCTCCTGGGGCTCGGCCAACGGCCCGGTGGACTGGTACCTCAGCCTCAACGGCGGCCAGCGCGGCGACTACGAGTCAGGCTCCGGCGGCGGCAAGATGATCGCCACCCAGTACAAACGCCTCGGCGCGGAAGCCGCCCTCGGCTACCAGTTCGACGCCAACAACCGCTTTGAGCTGATCGCCCGCAGCGACGGCACCTACGACACCGGCTTCCGCGGGTCCGGGTCGAACATCTTCTCCTTCGACAACCGCTACAACCACTCGCTGGACTTCAACTACGCCGGCCACACCAAGAGCGATCGCTTCTCCTGGAACTGGCACATCTACGGCGTGCTGGACGTGGACGAGCTGAACTGGGCCTCGCCGGTGATCAAGAGCGGCGTCCTGCCGGTGACCGGCACCTCGATCGACCACAACATCCGCCGGCTGAACATCTTCGGCCAGCAGTTCCGCCCCCAGGCCAAGCTGTGGGCCGGCAACGTCCTGACGGTCGGCTATGACTGGGAGCTCGCGCGCCTGCGCTCCGACCGCTTCCGCGCAGGCATGCCGGGCCAGCCGGTCCTGGCCCAGGTCTCGCCCCTGGACAACAACCAGACCGACCGCAGCCACGCCTATTACTTCGAGGACGCCCAGACCCTGCTCGACGACCGCCTGACGGTCCGCGGCGGGGCGCGCTGGTCGGCCGGCACCCTGAGCTTCGACCCGACCCCGTTCCTGGCCCTGCAGCGCACCGGAGCGACCAAGTATGACGCCACCACCTATTCGGTGGGCGCGGCCTTCAAGGTGATCCCCGACCTGACCCTGCGCGTCGGCACCTCGACCGGCTTCCGCGTGCCGTCCGCCACCCAGCTCGGCGCGGACTTCACCGCGCTCGGCGGCGGCCGCATCTTCGGCAATCCGAACCTGAAGCCGGAGACCAGCAAGCAGATCGAGTTCGGCGCCCTCTACAGCCGGTCCTTCTTCACCGCCGACGTGGCGATCTTCCGCAACGTCATCAGCAACCGGATCGTCACGATCCTTCGCCCGCCCCCGGCCGTCGCCAACACCTCGGATTACGGCAACAACCCCGCCGACCTCTACATCCGGGGCCTTGAGCTGCAGACCAACACCGATCTGCTGCGCATGATGGGCAAGGAAGCCGGGCCGTGGCGCGTCAGCGCCTACTTCAACGGCTATTACAACTTCAACATGAAGGACAAGGGCGCGGTCGCCACCGCCAACACCCGCAACATCACCCGCATGTACCGGTACGAATCCTCGCTCGGCCTCAACGTCGGCCAGCAAGGGGGCGCCTGGAAGGACTGGTCGGTGCAGCTCGGCGGGATCTTCCGCGGTCCGGTGTTCTACGACACCGAAGAGAACCTGCTCATCCCGCTGGGCGAGCCGGTCTCGACCTACGTCCACCGCAAGTCGCCCTTCTGGGTCTGGAACCTGCGCGGCGACGTGAAGCTCACCCAGCGCATCACCGTCCAGGCGGCGATCAACAACATCCTGGACAAGAACGCGCACCCGATCTTCATCGCCACGGACAGCGACCCCCGGATCGCCGACCCGCGCTTCCAGAACGGCACGCCGCTCGGCACTTCCATGCCGGGCCGCGAGTTCGTGATCCGGCTCAAGGCCGACTTCTAGAGAGACTACCGGGGCTGCCCGCTCCCCCTCCTTCGCGGGAGGGGGAGCCGCTTAGCGCTCCGTCCGCCAGCCCAGCCGGCCATCCGCGTCGCGATAGGCGCGGTTGTCCTCGGTGCAGACGAACTCGCCCACCGTCCACTCGGGATGGCGCAGGAAGCGGCGCGTCACCACCCACGGCTTGGTGAGCGTTCCCGGATCGATGATCGTCACCTCGTCCTCCAGCAGGTCGGGGGTCAGGAGCCGCAGGCGCTCCACCACCCGTAGCTGCTCGCTGCGCGGGGCGTCGTTGAACAGCAGGATGCGGGATTTGAGTCCCACCGTGTCGATCACCAGGGTGTCGCCGTCCCAGCGGCCGATGGAGTCGCCGAAGAAACCCTCCTCCAGGTCGTCGCCCTTGGGGTGCTGGCGGTCCATGTAGATCCGGCGCACCGAGCCCATGAACTCGTGGATGATGGTGATCCGCCCGGGGTTCACCAGGATCTCGAACGGCGTGTCGGTGGTCAGCATCCGCGGCACTCCGTCGGGGATGCACAGCTCGCGGTCGCGGGCGATGGGACGGCCCTCCGCATCCGCCGCCGCCACGCGCTTGCGCTGTTCCTGGTAGGGGCCGTCGAATTCCGGCTTCAGGGGCGCGGGCGGCAGGGGCGGGGTGACCATCAGCGGGCCCTTGATCTCTTCGCCCCGCGGCATCCGCCAGGTCCCGGCGATCTGCGGGCGGGCCGCCGCCCTCGCCTCGCTGCAGGCCGCCCCGGTCAGGGCCAGGCATCCCGCCAGCAGGGCCTTCAGCAGCACGGCCATCCGTCGCTTTCCCATCGCCTGCTCTTATCTCCTCGCCGCGTGCGGGCGCGGCTTTCCTAAGCTTACGCCAAGCCGGGCCGAACCCCGCAGCCCCTGGACTCTCAGCCCCGGCTATGGCCATTTTCGGGACGATATAAAGAAGGCTGGCAAACAGCCCTCCAGTGCATCCGGGGAGAGGAAACCTAACCGCATGAAACCCATCGCGCTCATGAAGACCGCGGCGATGCTCGCCGCCCTGGGGCTGTGCGTCTCCATCGCCCCGGCGCGGGCCGCCCAATCAAAGGCTTCCGGGGCCGACGCCCAGACCATCGCCTCCCTGATGAAGGAGCTCGACCAGGCCGAGGCCGAGCTGACCCGCGTCGAGGACGTGGCGGCGATCAAGAAGCTGCAGCGGGCCTACAACTTCTACATCGACAAGGGGATGTGGGCGGACGCGGCGGACCTGTTCACCAACGACGCGGTCGCCGACTACGCCGTCGGCGCCTTCGTCGGCAAGAAGAGCATCAGCCAGCATTTCTTCCAGAACCTGGGCGACGGCCGGATCGGCCTGCCGGACGGCAAGCTCTATGACCACATGGTGCTGCAGCCGGTGGTCAACGTCGCGCCCGACGGCAAGTCGGCCAAGGGCCGCTGGCGGGAGCTGGCCCTGCTGGGCCAGATGAACGCGGAGGCCGGCTGGGCGGGGGGCATCTACGAGAACACCTACGTCAAGGAACGGGGCGTCTGGAAGATCAAGGACCTGCACTACTACGTCAGCTTCAACGCCCCCTATGAAGGCGGCTGGGGCAATGTGAAGCCCCTGCCGGTGGCCGCGCGGCCACCCGCCGCGGCAGGCCCCGGTGGAGCTGCCGGGCCTGGTGGCGCTGGCGGCCCTGGTGGCCCTGGTGGCGCGGCTCCGGCCGCCCGAGGCGGCGGGGCTCCGGGCGCGGCGCCCGGCGGAGGCGCCGCGGCAGGCGGCGGTAGAGGCGGAGGCGGAGGCGCCCCAGGCGGCCCTCCGGCGGCGACCCCGGCGGCCTTCGTGCCCACGGCCATGCCCGTGCCGCCCCCGACGCTGAGGCACATGCCGGACCGGCCGCACGACCAGCCCTGCCCGGGCTTCCCGGCGGCCTGTATCGAGCCCTACCACTACAACAATCCAGTGACCGGCCGGGGGAACACGCCATGAGGCCCGCCATCGCCCTAGCCATCGCCGCGGCCATCGCTGCAGCCAACGCCTTTGGCTCGGCCACCGCCGCCTTCGCCGCCACGCCGGACGAGACCCTGGCCGCCGCGCAGAAGCGGCTGGCCGGGCTGGAGAGCCGGACCGCCAGGCAGCAGGCCGTGCGCGACATCGAGAACCTGCAGCGGATCTACGGCTACTACCTGGACCGCGGCCAGTGGGACCAGGTGGCCGACCTGTTCGCCAGCAACGGCACCCTGGAGGCGGCCCAGCGCGGCGTCTATGTCGGCAAGGCCCGCATCCGCAAGGCGCTGGAGGACATGTACGGCCCGCCGGGCCTGCGCCAGGGACACCTGGACGACCACCTGCAGCTGCAGGTCCTGGTCACGGTGGCGCCGGACGGCAGGACGGCCACGGCCCGCGCCCGCGAGCTGAGGCTGGCCGGGGACGTGGGCGGCTCTTCGAGTTGGTCGGTGGGCACCCACGAGAACCGCTTCGTCAAGCAGAACGGGGTGTGGAAGTTCCAGGCCCTGCACCTCTTCGTCGACATGGCCACGGACTACACGAAGGGCTGGGGCAAGGACGCCAAGCCGATCGAGACGGTCAGCGCCACCCTGCCGCCCGACCGGCCGCCGACGGTGAAGTACGAGGCCTATCCCAAGGCCCGCGTGGTTCCGTTCAGCTTCAAGAACCCAGTGACCGGCAAGCCGGCCCAATATTCGGGGACAACGCCGAAATGATCACCCGTATCGCCCTGATGAGCCTGGCGGCCGCGTTCGCGGTCGCGGGATCTCCCGCCCTGGCGGCGACCGTCGCCCCCGCCAAGACGCCCGCCTTGACTCCGGCCGCGGCCGCGGCCCCTGCCGCCGCCGCCGACTCCGCCAAGACCATCGCCGCCCTGAAGAAGCGCGTCGCCGAGGTGCGCCGCCAGATCGGGCTGGCGCACGACTACGACGACATCGAGAAGCTGGAGAGCACCTACAGCTACTACCTGGACAAGAACCAGTGGAACCAGCTGCTCGACCTGTTCTCGCCGACGGTGGGCTCGATCGAGCTGGCCCAGCGCGGCTCCTATGTGGGCGAGCGCCTGCGGCCCGGCGTGCTGTCGACCTTCGCTCCCACGGGGGCCGAGGGGCCGAGGCCGAACAACATCGGCGACCACCAGAACGTCCAGCCGGTGATCCATGTGGCGCCCGACGGCAAGACCGCCAAGGTGCGCATCCGCCTGATCCAGATGATGGGCGGCGCCGGGGCGAACGCCATGTGGGGCGGCGGGGTCTATGAGAACGAGATGATCAAGGAGGACGGGGTCTGGAAGATCAAGACCGACCACGTCTACAACACCTTCACCATGCCCTATAACGCCGGACCGTCTGTTGGCGGCGCCGGCGGCCTGCCCGGCCCCAACACCCGCTTCCCGCCGGACCATGGCCCGAGCCTGGTCTTCAAGGCCTATCCGAACGTCTACGAGATCCCGATCCACTTCAAGAACCCGGTCACGGGGAAGTAGGCGGCGCCGGAAGTCGCTCCCCCTCTGGGGGAGCTGTCAGGCCGAACGGCCTGACTGAAGGGGCTCGTGGGCGCTGACCTAACCGTCGCGCCCTTGAGCCCCTATCGTCGGCCCGTTCGGGCCGCCACTTCCCCCAAGGGGGGGAAGGACTAGGCGGTCTACCGCCCCCGCACGAACTTCAGCACCGGGTCTGACAGCGACCTGTCGTCCGTGCCGATCGCATAGGTCTCGGAGATGTGGTTGTGGTCCTTCAGGTCCACGTACACGGGGCAGCGCTTGGCGGCGCAGAGGGCGTCCTTCAGCTTCATCGTCTGCTCTCGGAACGGCGCGGGATCGTGCTCCGCGGAATTCAGGAACAGGCGCACCCTGGTCTTCAGCAGGCCCGGCAGGGAGGCCATCGACGGGTACCTCGACGCGTCCGTTCCGTAATAGGCCGCCGTCACCTGCGGCCCGACCAGGTCGTAGACCTGGCCGGAGGTCAGGATCGCGCCCTTCACCCCCGCGCCGCCCTTGGGGTGGAACTGGTCGTGGGCCAGGTAATCGGCGACGTGGGTGGCGCCGACCGAATGCCCCCAGAGGTAGACCTTGTCCGGATCGCCCCCGTACCGACCGATGTTGGCCCGGGTCCAGGCGACCGCGGAGGCCAGGTCCTCAGCCCCCGCCGGCCACGGCGCGGCCGGCGCCAGACGGTAATTGACGTTGACGCCGACCATGCCGTTACGGGCCGCCCAGGCCATGAGGTTGTCGTAGAAGACGCTGTTCTGGCCGTGTTTGTCACCGCCGGTGAAGCCGCCGCCGTGGACGAACACCAGCACGGGGCGCTTCCCGCCCGGTTTGGTGTCGGCGGCGGTAATGACGTCGAGCTTCTGGCGCGGGTCGGACCCGAAGGCGATGTCGCGGCTGGCGTAGACGCCGGCATAGACCGCGCTCGGCGGCAGGGCGGCGGCGTAGAAGGCGCCCGTGCGCTGCACCTCGATGCGAGGGCCTATTTCCTTCAGGGTCGCAGCGAAGTCGGGCGGGACCTGGGCCCAGGCCAGGCCCGCGGCGGCCACGACGGCGATCCCCGCCGCCAGCGAAATCCCAAGCCTCATCGACATCTCCCGGTTCTCCATTGCCTGGAGCTTAGGCGGGCGCCCGAGGCTTGACGACTGCAAAGCCGCAAGCCCCCATGGGCCGCCGCCCACCTAGGAAGACGTCCGCCCCCATGACCGAGCCGACCGCCTCCGAACGGCTCGCCCGCTGGGCCGCGCCCCTCGCCTACGAGGACCTGCCCGCCGACGTGGCGGAGGCGACCAAGCTGCGCATCCTGGATTCCATCGGCCTCGCCATCGCCGGCTCCGCCACCCCCTTCGGCGACGCGGTGCGGGAAGCGGCGCAGGCCTATGGCGGAGCGGGCCCGGCCCATGTGTTCGGGACCGGCGAGCCCCTGGCGACCGGGGCGGCGGCCTTCACCAACGGGGCCCTGTCCCAGGCGCTCGAGTACGACGACACCCACAACGAATCGATCGTGCACATGAGCGGCCCCTCCACCGCCGCCGCATTGGCCATGGCGGAGGCGACCGGCGCGTCGGGCAAGGCGGTCATCACGGCGGCGGCCCTCGGCAGCGAGATCGCCTGCCGCATCGGCGTCGCGGCGCCTCAGGCCTTCCACAAGCGCGGCTTCCACCCGACGGGCCTGTTCTCCCCCTTCGGCTGCGCTTATCTCGCCGGGCGGATGCTGGACCTGCCGCCCGAGCGTCTGACCCTGGCCGCCGGGATCGTCGGCAGTTTTGCTGCGGGATTGCTGCAGTGCTGGGTGGACGGCACCCAGTCCAAGTTCCTGCATCCCGGCTGGGCGGCCCAGAGCGGCATCGCCAGCGCCTACCTCGCCCGCGCCGGCGCGACCGGCCCGTCGGCGGTGCTGGAGGGCCGCTTCGGCCTCTTCGCCTCGCACATCCAGGACGGCCCCGCGGGACCGGACATCGCCCGCATCACGATGCGGCTCGGCGAGCACTGGGAGAGCCGGGGCGCCTCGTTCAAGCCCTACCCCGTCGCCCACGTCATTCACCCCTACATCGACGCCCTCCTGCGCCTTCGCGCCGAACACGGAATCGACCCCGCCGAGATCGAGGCGATCGACTGCCCCGTCGCCGCCTATATCGTGCCCATCGTCTGCGAGCCGCTGGCGGAAAAGCGACGGCCCAACACCGACTCCCACGGCCGGGTCAGCCTCGCCTACACCCTGGCGGAGGCCATGGTGCGCGGGCGGATCGGCCGCGACGCCTACGCCCCCTCGTCCCTCACCGACCCGTCGATTCTGGCTCTCGCCGACCGCGTCCACCACCGGGTCGACATGCACTTCCCCGGCCCCGAACAGTTCAAGGGCGAGGTCCGCATCACCCTGCGGGACGGCCGCCATTTCGAGGCGGTGGAGGAGCACAACCGCGGCTCGGCCGCCAACCCCATGGCGCTAAAGGACCTGATCGCCAAGTTTGAGGAGAACGCGAGCGCCCGCCTCTCCGCCGCCCAGTCGGCCCTCGTGATCGAGGCGGCGATGACCCTGGAGCGCGCGCCCCGCGCGGGGGACCTGGCCCGTCTGGCCGCCGAGGCCCGACCTGGGGTAGGGACTGCGTGATGGACGAGATCACCAACAAGGTAGCGCGCCAGTACACCGAGTACGCCTACCCTCCGCCGCCCGACGACCTGACGGCCACGGCGTCCATGCGGCCGGGCATCTATTGCGATCCGGGACTTTATGGCCCTCTGCTCTGGCCGGAGGGCCGCGCCGTCGAGGGGCTGGACATATTGGTGGCCGGCTGCGGCACGTTCCAGGCCGCGGTCCTGGCCTTCCACAATCCGACCTGCCGCGTCGTCGGCATCGACCTTTCCCCGGCGAGCCTCGGCCACCACGCGTATCTGCGGGAGAAGCACGAACTGTCGAACCTGGAGCTGTTCCAGGGCGACATCCACGAGGTCGGGGGCCTGGGGCGGAGCTTCGACTACGTCGTTTCGACGGGGGTGCTCCACCACCTGCCGGACCCGTCGGTGGGGTTGGCCGCGCTGCGCGACACGCTGCGTCCGGGCGGCGCCATGTTCCTCATGGTCTACGGCGCCACCCTGCGGACCGGGGTCTACATGCTGCAGGACGCGTTCCGCCGCATGGGCCTGACCATGGACGACGCCCCCAAGGTCAGGGCCATGCTGGAGGCCCTGCCCTCGCACCACTTCATCCACGCCTATCTCAAGGTCGCGCCGGACCTCGGCCATGACGTGGGGGTGGTCGACACCTTCCTTCATCCCCAGGATGCGGCCTACGACGTGCCCGGCCTGCTGGCCTGGGTCCGGGGCGCGGGACTGGAGTTCCAGGGCTGGGCGCAGAACCACATCTACTATCCGCAGTCCCTGGTCCGGGGCCCCGCCGTGGAGATCACCCAGGCCCTGCCGGACGAGGAACAGTGGGCGGTGGTGGAAAAGCTGCTCTGCGTCGCCGGAACCCACTCCTTCGTCTGCCGCCATCCCGGGGAGGCGAGGAGACCCGGCTTCGGCGCCGAGGGCCTGAGCCTGCGCCCCTTGCTGCGGCCCGACGCCGTGATCACCGCGAACAACCAGCTCGAGATCGGCAAGGCCCTCTACGACCCGACACAGGCGGAGCTCGCCGTCATCCGCCTCGCGACGGGCGCGGCGACCATCGCCGAGATCATGGACGACCCCGCCTTCGCGGCCTTTCCCGCCGAGCAACGCGAAGCCTACGGACGATCCACCTTCGAGCGCCTGTGGAAGATCGGCGCCGTGTTCCTGGGCGTCTGAGGCGAGGTCTGAAACGAACCGGGCCGCCCCCCTTTCGAGGAGCGGCCCGTCCTGGCTGAACCGAACTGGCGGAAAGGATCAGCCGCGGCCTTCGTCCACCTTCAGCGGCAGGAACATGCGCTGGCCGTTGCGGGACACCTGCAGCAGCACGGAGCTCCGGCCCGCCTTGCGAGCCTCGGCGGCGGCGGCCGATACGTCGGCCGCGGTCGCCACGTCATGGGTCCCCGCGCGCAGGATCACGTCGCCCCGGCGCAGGCCCTTGCCGGCGGCGTCCGAGTTGGAGGCGACTCCTTCAACGGCGACACCCGAACCCTTGGCGTTGGGGGCGAGCTGCATGCCGAGGACGCGGTTCCCCCCGTCGGCGCTATCGGCGTCGGGAGAACGCTGGCGGTCGTTGCTCGCCAGGCTGTCCTCGGACGGACGCAGGCCCGAGCGCACCACCATCTGGCGCACCTGGCCGTCGCGGCGAACCTCCAGGCGGATGTCCTCGCCGGCGCGGGCCAGGCCCACCTGGCGGGTCAGGTCGGAGGCGGAGGTCACCTCATGGCCGTTGACCTTGGTGACCAGATCGCCGGGACGCAGCCCGGCCTTCTCGGCGGGCCCGCCCGGGGTCAGGTCGTTGACCAGGGCGCCCTTCTGGCCCGAGACGCCCAGGCTGTCGGCGATGTCGGCGCTGACGTTCTGGATCATGGCGCCGATGTAGCCGCGGGTGACCTTTCCGCTGGCGATCAGCTGCTTGGAGACCGAGGCCGCCACGTCGGCGGGGATGTCGAAGCCGATCCCCACCGAGCCGCCCGAGGGCGAGAAGATGGCGGTGTTGACCCCCACCACACGGCCGTAGAGGTCAAAGGTCGGCCCGCCCGAATTGCCCCGATTGATGGGGGCGTCGATCTGCAGGTAGTCGACGTAGGACGAGCCCGAGACATTGGGCCGGCCCAGCGCCGAGACGATGCCGGCCGTGGCCGTGCCGCCGAGGTTGAACGGATTGCCGACCGCGATCACCCAGTCGCCGACGCGGGGCTTGGCCCGCTCCTCGAAGCTGACGAAGGGATGATTCCCGCCCTCGACCTTGATCACGGCGAGGTCCGTGGCCTCGTCGCGGCCGATCAGCCGGGCCTTCAGGGTCTGGTCGTCGGCGGTGCGCACCGTGATCTTCTGGGCGCCGTCGATCACGTGGTTATTGGTGACGATGTAGCCGTCAGCGCTGATGAAAAAGCCCGACCCTGTCGCCTGCGTCGGGGCGGCGTCCTGCCCGCCCGGCGCTTGCGGGACCAGCTGGCGGAAGTCGAAGCCGAAGGGGTTGCTTCCGCTGTCCTCGTCGTCATTGTCGTCGCCCTGGCCGAAGCCGAAGGGCTGTTGGCCGCCGCGTCCGCCCTGCATCGCCACCCGGCGCGGCCCGGCCTTGCCCTCCACATCTATGGAGACCACGGCGGGCGCTACCCGCTGCACGATGTCGGCGAAGGACGCCGGAGCCGCCGCGGCGGGCGGCGCCACCGGCGCCGGATTGACTGCGCCGACCGGGGCGTTCCCGGCGGCGTGCGCGCCGATGCTGACCATCGCCGCGGCGAGGGCGCCGGCCGCAGCGCCCGAAATCAAGCTCTTGTTTTTCATGGGATAAGATCCGTCCGCTACAGGTTAAGCCCCGCCAACCCCACAAAATTGGCGAACGCGATGTAGGAAACGGATTTGGCGATTCAACGGCGCCTATGCGCCAAGCTTCGCCACAATTCCCCCACTCTTCCCCCTTGGGGGAAGTGGCGGCCCGAACGGGCCGACGAAGGGGGCTGAAGGGCTCGCCCGGGATCCGCAGCGCCCTGCAGCCCCCTTCCCCCGCTTCGCCGGTACTTCCCCCAGAGGGGGAAGAGCTATCCTACCGCGCCCGCGTCAGATAGGCCGACAGGGCGTCCAGCTCGGCGTCCGACACATAGGTCTTGCGGAACTGCGGCATGGCGTAGGCGCCGGTGCGAACGAACAGCTTCACAACGTCCGGCGTCAGGTCGGTGCGGTCTTCCAAGGCGCCGGGGCGCTCGCCCTTGTACTTGGCCGTCAGCGAAACCGTGCCCGGCGTGTCCAGCCGTCCGTTCTCGCGCCGCGCGTGGCAGATGGCGCAGCGGTTCGCGAACACCGCCTGCCCCCGTTCGACCGGCGTGCCCTTGGTGGCGTCGCGCGCTCCGTTGCGGGCCCAGGCGCCGCTGGCCGGCGCCAGCTCGGCGGCCATGGCAGCTCCCGCGCCCAGCAGGGCCGCGGCGGTCACGGCGATGGCGACAAGGCGGCTCATGCGCGGCCTCCCCTCAGGCGTTTCGGCCAGATGTTGTAGCGGCCGGGCGACAGGATGCCCGCCGGGTCGATGGCGTCCTTCAGGGTCTCGTGGAAGCGGTGCAGGACGTGGTCGTTGTAGCGATAGACCTCCAGCACCTGCTTCTGCCAGATCGGGTGCACCCGATAAGGCGCCCAGTCGTTCTCGGCGGCGACCTTGACCAGGTCGGTGAACAGGGCCCGCGCGGTCTTGTTGGTCTCCAGGTCCTTACCCGCGGCGACCGAGTTGAACATGATCATGCCGCGGGGATGGTAGAGCGCGCCCGCCGCCCCGCCGACCGGCTGGCCGTGCGCGGCGAAGGTCCGGGCGAACACGTTGGCCGCCTTCAGGAAGCTGGCGCCGTCCCGTGGGATGATCGGCGAGAAGTCGATGTGGGAGCCCCGCGGCGCATCGTTGGGCCCGTTGCGGCTGCCGAACAGGTTGAGCGATGGAATGCCGAGGGACGGCTTGTCCTGCACCGCGTCCGCCTGGGCGTCGGTGAGCGGGAACTTGAAGGACCCACGCTCGGTGAAGGTGGCGCCGGGGATCTCGGCGGAGAACCGCTCCTTCACATATTCCCACTGGGCCGCGGTCAGTTTCGGCGGGCCGTAGAAGGTGATGTTGGAGGTCCAGAACTTGCGGTTCTTCGACTGGGCGTAACGATCCCATTCGGCAGAGGAGGCCCCGCCAGCGCGGGTGCGCAGGGACAAGAGCTCGTCGCTCATCGGCCCGCCCATGGCCGGGCTGGAGATGCCGCTCTGGGAGGGGATGATCTGCTGGTACATCAGGTTCGAGAGCAGATCGAGGTGGCGGTGGACGTCGTCGTGCTTCGCGCTCTGCACCGAAACCTGCAGGGCGCCTTCTGGCTCCGGCATCATCCAGAAGCCCATCTTGGTGACGATGCCGAAGTTCGACTGGCTGAAGATGCCGTCGACCCAGGGCCCGATGCCGTACTTGTGCTGCTGCCACGACTTCGAGTTGGGGATGGCCCCGTTGCCCGTGCGCAGCACCTCGCCGTTGCCGAGCACGACCTCCATACCGCAGTGGGCGCCGAAGTGGTCGCGGAAGTCGGAGGCCGTGTAGCCCCCGCCCCGGTCCATGGCGTTGCCCAGCAGGCTTCCCCAGCCCGGATCGGGAGTGTCGACCCACAGCTTGATCTTGTTGTCCCGGAGGTACCGGTACATGTCGAAATAGGAGACGCCGGGCTCGACCAGCGCGTAGGCGCCCGACTCGCTGACCTCGAGGATGCGGTTCATCCGCTTCAGGTCGACCACGACGCTGCCCGAATAGGCCGGCGCCGAGCCGCCGTAGGTCAGGTTCATGCCCGTGGAGACCGGGTAGAGCGGGATCTTGTACTTGTTGGCGGTGCGGACGACCGCCTGCACCTGCTCGACCGTGATCGGCGCCACGGCGGCCGAGGCCACCCGCTCCTCCGCCTCGCCCCAAAGCGGGGAATAGGCGTCCCGGTAGAGGGCCACGTCCTCGGCCGACGAGAACACCCAGTCGGCGCCCACGGCGGTCCGGAACTCGTCCAGGGCCTTGTTGAAGTCCCCCCGGCTCACGCCCGGCGGCAGCATCGTCCCGGCGGTCCCCATACCCTTACTCCCCCATGTTCGCGCGTCCGGAAGCATCACCCCCGGCGGCGGCGATTGTCTCTGTGATCTAAGCGACGCCTATCGGCGCGATGGTCCACGAAACGAGCTGGCCCTTGGCGTCCGGATAGGCCTCGCGGCGGATCACCCGCGCGCGGTTTCCGGCGGCCAGCAGCTCCAGCCCGTGCAGGGCGTCGGGCGTGGTCAGGCCCGACACGGCGGCCGGACCCCGGCGCCAGCGCGGCTCCAGCTCGTCGGCCCAGAAGCGGGTGATGTCTCCCGCCATGGAGCGCACGGCCAAGCCTTGAAACCTAGCCTCGGCGGCGAAGGCGGCGGTCTCGGGATAGCGGCTGTCCACCAGCACGGCGAAGGGCGTGCGCGACGCCGCCGCGGCGGCGATTGCGGGCAGGCTCGCGACCAGCGGAACGGCCGCGACGGCGGCCCCGTGCGCGAGGAACTGTCTTCGGGTCGCCATCCTCACGCCCTTCCCGGGGAACATTCGCCATTCGATGCGATTGCAACCATTGGACGGGATAAATCGCAGCCCCGCAAGCCTCGCCGTCCCCGCCCTTGCATCTTCGCCTCCGGCCCGCGATGAAGCTTGCCGAAACCTCGAGCGACAAGGGGAACGACGGGATGGGAACGGCTGAAAAAACGGTGGATGCGGGCTCTCCGCTCGCCTTGCGACGCGAGATGATCGAGCAGATCGGCGGCTGCTGGACCACCCAGGTCATCGGCGTCGCCGCCAAGCTGAAGGTCGCTGACCACCTCGCCAACGGCCCGATGCGCTACCAGGACGTGGCCGCCGCCATCCACTGCGCGGAGCCCAGCACCAAGCGCCTCCTGAGGGCGATGTGCAGCCTCGGTCTGGCCAGCCAGTCCGACGCCGAGACCTTCGCCCTGACGCCCAAGGGCGAGCTTCTCCGCAGCGACGCCCCCAACTCCTTCCGCGGCATGGCCCTGTCCTGGACCACCCGGCTCTGGAACGCCTGGGGCGGCCTCGAGGGCGGGGTGCGCACCGGTGAGCCGTCGGTGATCTCGGGATCGGCCGGTTTCGCCAACGCCGCCGCCAATCCGGAACTGGCGGACGTGCTGAACCAGGCCCAGGCCGACCGCACCCGTGGCCCTGCCCGGGAGGTCGCCCGCACCTACGACTTCTCCCGCTTCACGGAAGTCGCTGACTTGGGAGGTGGGTATGGCACGGTGATCGCCGAGATCCTCAAGGCCAACCCGAGCCTCAAGGGCGCCGTCTTCGACCTCGCCTACCTGGAGGAGAAGACCCTGGCCTTCCAGAAGGCCGAAGGGACGGGCGACCGCTTCCGTTTCGTGGGCACAGACTTCTTCACCGAGGTGGCGTCCGGTCCCGACTGCTTCGTCCTGAAGTCCATCCTGCACGACTGGGACGACGACGACTGCCGCACCATCCTGAAGGCCGTCGCCAAGGCGGTCGGGAAAGGCGGGACCCTGGTGGTGATCGAGCAGGTGCTTCCCGCCCTCGCCGACGCCGACCCGCTTCACCACTCGGCCTTCCGCACCGACCTGACCATGCTCTTAGGGACCGGCGGCATGGAGCGCACGGAGGCCGAATACCGCGCCCTCTTCGCCGAGTGCGGCATCACCCTGAACCGCATCCTCTCCAACCAGTCCGAATTCCACCTGATCGAAGCAACGGTGGACTAGCGCAGCAGCGCCACCACGGCGTTTGCGACCACATTGGCGACCAGGCCGTTGCTGGTCTGCACCAGATAGGCGTCGCCGTTCACCCGGACCCAGCGGTAGCCATACGGGGGCGGGGGCAGCCGGTAGCGTTGCGGTTCGACGACGATGTAGCGGGTCTCCACATAGTAGGCGCGGGGCAGGCGTTCGCCCTTGCGCCACATCTTCTTCGCCTGACCCGGGGGCAGGCCGTACGGCTTCTTCGCAAGGCCCGGGGGCGCGCCGACATAGCCGCGGCCCTCGGCATAGCCGTGCTTGTTGAACTGCTTCTCGAAGCGTTTCTCGGCGTGCTTGTTGTCGCCGTGGCCCTTGCCCGGGTCGGCGAAGGCTGCAGGGGCGAAGGCGACGCCTGCGGCAGCGAGTATGGTCAGTAAGCGGTTCATGACTTCATCTCCGTCACCGGGGCGCGAGCAGGAACTCGCAACCCCAGCCACGGTCGAAGAACGCGCCCCGCTCCAAGGCGATCCGCCGCCGCCCTACGAAATCGGGATGTCCCCCGAGATGATGCGGTGGGCGAACTTCCACTGGCCGTTCTCGCGGACGAGCTGGTCGGCGTAGCGGCCGGTGGAGTCGACCGCGTCCTTCCCATCCGGAAGCTGCACGATCAGGGTCCAGCGGGCGGCGGTTGTTGCATGGTCGCCGTCGACCTTGATCTGGATGTTGGAGAGGATGTGCCGCTGCGGATTGCGGCCCGCGCCGCCGGCGCCGGCCGGGGCGGCCACACCCGCACGCCTCGGCGTCGCCAGCACCACCTGAGCCATGCGGCTGCGGATCGCCTCGCGCCCGTTCATCGTCTGGCCGATCCAGTCGAGCTTGCCGTCCTTGGCGAAGACGTCGGCGTAGGCGTTCCAGTTCGAGGAATCGAGCGCGGCCGTATAGCTCTCAAGCAGGTCCTCGATGGCCGCCCGGTCCTCCAGCACCTGCAGCCGGGCCGCCAGGCTTGCGGCGGGGCGGCGCGCGGCGGCTTGCGACTGGCCGGCCGCCGTGACGGTGAGCGCGCAGAAGCCCGCGAGGGCCACGATGGTTTGACGTCTCATGCGTCTTCTCCCTCACTTGATGGAATAGGCCAGGAGCACATTGCCGGGCGCGCCGCCGTTCACGGCGTAGCCGGAGCCGATGAACATCATCCCGTCCGCCACCGTCACGCCGCTGGAGATCAGCGAGCCCCCGTGGGCCGGGACCTTGTTGACCGTGTCGAAGGTGCGCGCCGTCTCGATGCTCCAGAGCTTGGAGCCATCCTTGGTGGAGAGGGCCGTGATCCGCCCGTCGCCGCCGGCGAAGATGGCCGCCCCGGGAATGCCCGTGGCCGCCGCCCCGTGGTTGATCGGATCGCCCGGCCCGGCCCTAGCGTCGAGGTCGTTGAACCAGACCCGCTCGCCGGTGGCGATCTTCATCGCCCCCGCTCCGCCGCCGCGCAGGCCGTAGTAGACGGTGTCCGCATCCGCCGCCCCGCCCCACTGCACGCCGATGCCGCCGGGGTGCATCTGCGGGCCGTCGCCGATCGGCGGGCCGCCACGGATGTTCGTGCGCCAGATCAGCTTGCCGCCCCGGTCCGGATCGAGGGCCAGGATGTCGCCGGGCTTGGTGCCGACCAGGATCGTCCGCTTGCCGCCCGGCAGGTCCTTCAGGATCACCGAGGCCGGGATGTCCCAGTCCGGCCCCTGCACCGTGGGGCAGTTGTCCGTCGGGCCCTGGTCCGGCCGGCAGCCCACCAGGAAGCTGTCCTTGGCGTGAGCCTGGTAGCTCCAGCGCACCTTGCCCGTCTTCATGTCCAGCGCCATGACCGAATCGATGGTCGGGGCCGCCGGATAGGTCGTGCCGTCGCCGGTGCCGAAGTAGATGCGCCCCAGCTTGGGATCGACGGCAGGCGTGTTCCACACCGCCCCGCCCGCCGGGCCGTACTGCTGGACGCCCTGGCTGTTCTTGCGGGTGGCTTTGAGAGGCCCGGGGATCACCACGGTCTTCCAGAGGCGCTTGCCCGTCGCAGCATCCAGGGCCGCGACAGCGCCCCGCGCCGTGCAGCATCCGTAGTCCAGCACCTTGGCGGAGAACTCCTCCCAGGCGGAGATCGGCACATAGACGACGCCGTTGTAGAGGGTCGCCCCCGCCGTCACCCGCTGGGTGAAGTTGGTCTCGACACGGTTCATCCAGAGCTGGCGGCCGGTGCGGGCGTCCAGGGCGTAGAAGTGGGCGCGCAGGTCCCCGACGTAGAGAACCGGCCCCGCCTTGCCCGGCCCGATCACCGGGGCGGCCCGCACGCCCGCGATGGCTCGGAACGACCAGTAGACGCAGCCCGTCTCCGCATCGATGGAATAGATGTTGCCCGTGTCCGTGCCGATGAACACCCGTCCGCCGACCATGGTCGGCTGGCTGTAGGACGAGGTCGAATTGGGCAGGCCGAAGGCCCACTTCAGCTTCAGCTTGGGCAGGTCGCTGGCCGTCATTCCCGCGCTGGCGGCGCTTTGAAAGCGCGTGTTGCGGGTGTCCGCGCCCCAGCCGTTCCAGCGGGTTCCGGCGATACGGTAGGCCGGGTTGGCCTTGCAGCGGTTGGGCATGTCCTTGGCGTCGCCCTGGCTGGTCGAGCCGAACAGGCGGCCGGCGATGGATTCGGAAACCTGGCGGCGCTGGGGGTCGGTGAGGGTGTCGCCCACCGACTTCATCGGCCCGACGGTCAGGGCCTCATAGATCCGCTCGGGGGCCATGGAACGCAGGGTGTCGGGCGCGGGCGCGGCGGGCGCGACCAGTTTGTTGCCGTGGCAGCCCAGGCACTTCTGCTGGAAAAGGCCGAAACCCTGCTCCGTGGAAACCGTGGTCAGGGGAACCGCCGCGCCCTGCGCCCGCGCGCCGCCGACTGCGAACACCGAGCCCAGGGCGAGCGCGCCCGCGGCCAGGGCCGCGACGCCCCAAGTCCAAACCCGCCTGTTCATCCGCTTCCCCCGTCTTTTGACGCATTTCGCGGGAAGACGAGGCTGCCGTAAAGGAAAAGCCTCAGGCCACGGCGTTGGAGGGGCTGCGCCCCGCCGCGACGACGACCGCCTCCGGCTTCAGCAGGGTGACCCGCCCCGAGCGGATCGTCAGCAATCCGGCCCGCCGGTACTGCTGCAACACCCGGTTTAGGTGGACCACGCTCAGCCCGAGGGAGTCGGCCAGCAGCTCCTGGGTCAGGGGCATCGGAAACTCCCCTCCCCCCGCCAGGCCGACCGCGGACAAACGGGCGTACAGCTCCAGGAGCAGGTCCCCGATCCGCTCGTAGGCCGTCAGCCGGCCGAGCCGCACCACATGGTCGAGGAGATGGTCCCGTTCCCGGCGGACCGCTTCGGACAGCGCCCGGGCGATGCCCGCATGCGCCTGATCGCCGTCGAGGGCCGCCTGGCGCAGGCCCGTGGCGTCACAGGTGACCAGGGAGGTTATGGCCAGGGTCGCGCCCGGCGCCGGAAGGTCGGCGGCGCCCCGGGGCGAGGGCAGGAGGCTGAGGCCGATCAAATCGCCCGCCACCACGAAGCCGAAGATCTGCCGCCGCCCGTCAGCCAGGACCCGTTGCCTGCAGGCCCATCCGGAAAGGATCAGGCGCGGCCGGCGGACGGGCTCGCCTTCGCGCTGGATCTCGGTTCCGGCCGGGGCGATCTCCACCTCTTCGGCCGCCGCCCGGACGAGGGCAATTTCGGTCGCGGTCAGATCGGCGAGGGCGCCGAACCGCTTCAGCGCCGCCTCGCTTCCCCTCGGGGACAGATGACGCAGCGCCGATATCACCGAACTCACCTCTCAGGGCGGCCGGCTCGCCCGTGGGCGGCGAGACGGTGCAATTTCTACGGGCGCTCCTGGCGCCCGTCCGTTGGGTTTTCACGAAAGACTGCAAAAAGCCCGTCGCGGGAAAATCGCCCAGGGATCGGGCGCCGGCGCGGCGCTTCTCCCCGAGCCCTGATTGGCTGTTGCAAAACCGGCGCGGAGGTCATGGCATAGGGGGCGAGCCCGCTCCGGGGGGAGGCTGGATGTTCACCGCGCAAAACGCTCAGAGCCTGATCGGCCTCGCCTTGCCCATGGCCCTGTGCTGGGCAGTGTCGGAGAACCGCCGGCGCTTTCCCTGGCGGCTCGCGCTCGGCGCCATCGCCCTGCAGTTCATCCTGGTGCTGCTGCTGTTCGGCCTGCCCGCCTCGCGCGGGGTGCTGCTGACCCTCAACAGCGGCGTCGACGGCCTGGCCTCGGCGGGCGCGCAAGGGGCGCAGTTCGTGTTCGGCTACCTTGCCGGCGGCTCCCAGCCCTTCCCCATGCCGCAGGGCAGCGTGCCCTTCGTCTTCGCCTTCCAGGTCCTGCCCCTGATCCTGGTGATCTCGGCCCTGTCGGCCCTGCTCTGGCACTGGAAAGTGCTGAAGTGGGTGATCCGCGGCTTCGGCTTCGTGTTCCAGCGCACCCTCGGCCTCGGCGGCGCCTCGGCCCTGGCGGCGGCGGTGAACATCTTCCTCGGCAACGTCGAGTGCGCCATCGTCATCAAGGGCTACCTCGACAAGCTCAGCCGCTCCGAGGTCTTCCTGATGATGACCCTGGGGCTGGCGACCGTCGCCG
Organism: Caulobacterales bacterium; assembly: GCA_947474395.1. GTDB lineage: Bacteria > Pseudomonadota > Alphaproteobacteria > Caulobacterales > Caulobacteraceae > CANJID01. The sequence continues at coordinate 75,112 of CANJID010000004.1, read as the reverse complement.
GCTCGACCATGGTCGCCTACGCCACCATCCTGAAGGACGCCCTGCCCAACGCCGGCGCCCACATCCTCACCGCAGCGGTCCTGTCCGCCCCGGCCGGCATCCTCCTGGCCCGCATCATCGTGCCGGAGAAAGCTGGCGAGGGCGGCGAGAACGCCGACTACTCGTCGATGCTGCTCTACTCCTCGGCGCTGGACGCCATCTCCACCGGGGTGATGGACGGGCTGCAGGTGGCCCTGAACATCGGCGCCACCCTGATCGTGTTCGTGGCCTTCGTGGCCCTGGCCAACGGGGTGCTGGGCATATTCCCCGCCTTCGGGGGAGAGCCGGTCACGGTGCAGCGCATCCTCGGCGTCCTGTTTGCGCCCTTGGGCTGGACCCTCGGCATCCCCTGGAGCGAGGCGCCTCGCGCAGGCCGCCTCCTGGGCGAGAAGCTGGTGCTGACCGAGATCATCGCCTTCGTGGACCTGGCCAAGGACGCGACCCTCTCAGAGCGCACCCGCATGATCATGACCTACGCCATCTGCGGCTTCGCCAATGTCGGCTCGGTGGGGATCACGGTCTCGGGCCTGAGCGTCCTGATGCCGGACCGTCGGGTCGAGGTCGCCAGCCTGATCTGGAAGGCCCTCCTGGCCGGGTTCCTGGCCACCTGCATGACCGCCTCGGTGGTGGGGACGATCCCGGACTCGATCTTCGGCGACGCCAAGCCCGCGCCCCGCCTGCAGGCCCCGACGCCGGTTCCCGCCCCGAACCCGCCCCCTCCGTCGAACACGACCCCGCCGACCCTGACGGCCACGCCATCCCAATAAAACCCGCTCACCCCGGCGAGCGGATTTAGGAGGGGGATCAGCGGAACGGCGGCTCGTCGAAGCTCCTGAGCTTACGGGAATGCAGGTTCGCGCCCTCGGCGCGCAGCAGGTCCACCGCCACGAGACCGATCTGCAGGTGCTGGCCGATGGCGCGCTCGTAGAAGGCGTTGGCTTGGCCGGGCAGCTTGATCTCCCCGTGCAGGGGCTTGTCGGAGACGCAGAGCAGGGTGCCGTAGGGCACGCGGAAGCGGTAGCCCTGGGCCGCCACCGTGGCGCTCTCCATGTCGATGCCGACGGCCCGGCTGAGGTTGAAGCGCAGGGACGAGTGGGTGTAGCGCAGCTCCCAGTTCCGGTCGTCGGTGGTCACCACCGTGCCGGTGCGTAAGCGCCGCTTCAGGGCCGCCCCGTCCTCGCCGCTCACCTGCTTGGCCGCGTCGTAGAGGGCGCGCTGCACCTCCGCGATCGAGGGCACCGGGATTTCCGGCGGCAGCACCTCGTCCAGCACATGGTCGTCGCGCAGGTAGGCGTGGGCCAGGACGTAGTCGCCGATGGTCTGGGTGTCGCGCAGGCCCCCACAGTGGCCGATCATCAGCCATGCCTGGGGCCTCAGGACAGCAAGGTGATCGCAGATGGTCTTGGCGTTGGAGGGACCGACGCCGATGTTGATCAGGCTGACCCCGTCCCCGGCCGCTGTGGTCAGGTGGTAGGCGGGCATCTGGTGGCGGCGCCACGCCCCGTTGGCCACCGCCTCCTCCGGGTTGGGCGTATCCTTGGTCACCACCACCTGCCCGGCGCAGGACAGGCTGGTGTAGCGGCTGCCGGGCTTGGCCAGCTCCTCGCAGCCCCAGCGGACGAAGGCGTCCACGTAACGGTGGTAGTTGGTGAAGAGCACATAGGACTGGGCGTGCTCGGCGGGCGTGCCCGTGTAGTGGGCCAGCCGCGCCAGGGAGAAGTCGGTGCGCAGGCCGTCGAACAGGGCCAGCGGCTGGAACGGCTCGTCGAGGCCGCGCCACTGGCCGTCGGCGATCTCATCGCCGATGAAGGCCAGCTCGGTGGCCGGGAAGTGCTGGGCCAGATCGTCCGAGCGCACGTCCGCGGCGTTCAGGTCGATCGAGCCGTCCAGCACATAGGGGAAGGGGATTTCCTGGCGGGAGCGCACTACCGAAAGCTCGATCGGGAAGTCGTTCAGCAGCAGGGTGAGCTGCTCGATCAGATAGGGCCGGAACAGGGCGGGCCGGGTGATGGTCGTGGTCCAGACTCCGCTCCGCGGCAGGGTGGCGTAGGCGCGCGACACCTTCCGCCGCCGGCCCTCCGGCGTATGGGTCAGGCGCAGCTCCGGATAGGCGAAGGCGCCCTGGGCCCGCAGGCCCGGATCGGGGGGTGTCCCGGTCTCCAGATAGGTCTTCAGGGCGCGGCGCAGGGCCGTGACCGCCGCCTCGTATTCGGCCTCCAGCTGGTCGACGGCCGCGGCGGCGCGGTGCTCGGGCGTGCTCATGCGCCGATCCTGGCGCGTCGGGAGCGTGACCGCTACCGCCGTTGCGCAAAATTCGCCGCCGTTCCGCGACTCAAGCTTCGGGCCTACACCTGGGCATGGCCCGTAAACCCGCCGCCAAAGCCCCTGCCGTCCTCCGCAAGCCGCGGACAGGGCTGCGCCGGATGCTCGGGCCCTTCGCCCCCCGCCCGAGGCTGCTGGGCGGGATGGCCCTGGGGATCGCGGTCGCCCTTGGCCTGTGGCTGACGCCCAACGCCTTCAGCCTGCCCACCCGGTTCATCCTGGCCTGGGACACGGCCTGCATCTTCATCATCGTCAGCTGCCTGCTCTTCATGCGCGGGACCGACGCGGAGGGCATCAAGGCGCGGGCGGCCGACCAGGATGAGGGCCGCGGCTTCATCATCACTCTCTCGCTCGCCGCGGCGGGCGCCAGCCTCGTCGCCGTCGGCCTGGAGCTCTCCCTGGCCCAGCATGACCACGGCTTGGACAAGGCGGCCAGGATCGTCCTCGCCTTCGTGACCGTGGCGGCCTCGTGGCTGTTCGTGCAGATGATATTCTGCTTCCACTACGCCCACGAGTTCTACGGCGATGCGGACCACGAGCCCGGCGGGCCGACCCGCGGCGGGCTGAAGTTCCCCGGCGAGAACGCCCCCGACTACTGGGACTTCCTGCACTTCGCGGTGATCATCGGCGTCGCCTGCCAGACGGCGGACATCGCCTTCACCTCCCGCACCCTGCGCCGCATCGGCACGGTGCACGGGGTCGTGGCCTTCCTCTTCAACACCGTGATCCTGGCCCTGACCATCAACCTGTCGGCCGGGCTCGTGAACTAGACCAGCGACTTGGCCGCCTTGACCCGCGCCGCGGTGAAGGGCGCGCGGCGCATGCGCTTGCCGGTGGCCTCGAAGATGGCGTTGGAGATCGCCGCCGCGATGGGCCGGGTAGACGGCTCGCCGGCGCCTGATGGCGGGCGCTCAGGCCGGTTGATCAGGATCACCTCGATCCGTTCCGGCGCCTCCATGATGTCGAGGATCGGATAGGTGGCCCAGTCGACGCTCGTCACGTTCTTGGCGTCGAAGCGGACCTCCTCGTTGCAGGCCCGGCTGGCGCCGTGGACCACATTGCCCTCGATGCACTGCTTCAGCCCCTGCGGGTTGACGATCAGGCCACAGTCGTGGGCGACGTAGAAGCCGATCGGCCACACCCGCCCGGTCTCCTGGTTGACCACCACGTCTGCGATCACCGCCACGATGGTGTCGCCCCGCTGGGAGTAGGCGAAGCCGCGCCCGGTCAGCCCGTCCGCGAAATCCCCCTGCCGCGTGCCCGCCGGTCCCGGCGCCCAGCGGCCGGCATGGGCGACGGCCTCGATCACCTCGCGGTGGCGCGGATCGGTGAGGTGGCGGAGGCGAAAGTCCACCGGATCGGCCCCCAGCGCGAAGGCTACCTCGTCCATGAAGACTTCGCTGGCGAAGTGAAGCTGCGGGCCCAAGGGATCGCGCAGGTGCGAGGTGCGAAGGGGGCTCGCCTTGGCCAGCAGGGTCGGGATCGCCTCCCAGCCCATGCGGCGGTTGGGGATCTGATAGGCCTCCTCGGGCGTGCCGAAGCCATAGGCGGGGGGCGCCTCGAAGCCGGTGAGCTGGCCGGCGAGCAGGTCCGACGCATTGCTCTCGGCCGTGGCCACGTCGGCCCGGTTGAAGCCCTTGGACATGAACTCGTAGGCGATGATCTTGCCGTCCACCACCGCCGCCCGCGCCTTGTGCACGGAGGCCGCGCCCTTGGGGTCCCAGGCATGGCCGTCGGCCCGGCCGCCCTGCAGCCGCACCGGCTTGCCCACCGCCGCCGACAGGATCGCCGCGTCGGCCGCCGCGTCCCCCGCATCGTTGCGCCCATAGGAGCCGGGGCCCGCGACGCTGACCGAACGCACCGTCGCGACCGGACGGCCCAGGAGCTTGGCTATCCCTTCGCTGGTGGCGTGGGGCTTCTGCGAGGAGTGCCAGAGGGTCACCCCATCCGCCTTCACGTCGGCGATGGCGCAGGCGGGCGCCATGCTGGAATGCGACTGGAACGGCCACTCGTATTCGAAGGCGAAGGTGCGCGCCCCCTTGGTGGCGAAGGCCGCGTCGAAGTCGCCGACCGGCTTGCCCATGTCGCTGCGGGCCGCCGGGGTTTTGCGGATGTAGTCGTAGAGCCCCGCGTCGTCGAAGAACGGCGGCTTGGCGTCGGACCATGTGATCTTCAGGGCCCGCGAAGCCTGCACCGTGCCCCATTCGCTGTCGGTCACCAGACCGATGAAGTCGCCCTTGCGGACCACCTTCGCGCCCTTGATGTGGGCGATGCTGGATTCATCGACTGACGCAGGCACGGCTCCGGCCACAGGCGGGCGGATCACCCGGCCGTAGACCATGCCGGGAACCTTCATGTCGGCGATGTACTCGAACGTCCCGAAGATCTTGCCGGCGATGTCGCGGCGGGGGACCGAGGTCCCCACCAGCCTGTACTGATCGACGGTCTTGGGCTTGGCCTTGCCTGAGGCGATCAGGCCGTTGCCCATCTGGTTGTTCCACTCGAGCTTGGCGTGGAAATAGCCGCTGCCGACCAGCTCGGCGTAGGTCACGCGCTTGGCCGGATCGCCCACGACCGAGACCACGCCGCCATCGACCGACAACCGTTCGACCGGGACGCCCAGCTTGACCGCTGCCTGCTCGACCAGCAGCCGGCGGGCCTCGGCGGCGGCCAGGCGCATCTGCCGCCCGCCCATCTGCACGCCCGTCGAGCCTGAAACCCCGCCCTGGTTGCAGGTCAGGTCCGTGTCGCCGCCGACGACGGCGACCTTGTCCACGTGGACGTCCAGCTCCTCGGCCACGATCTGGGCGATGGCGACGTCCACCCCCTGGCCCACGTCGGGCTTGCCGAAGAAGGCGGTGACCGTGCCGTCGGGAGAGACGGCGATCCAGGAATCGAGCTCGGCCGGATGCAGGGCCGGCTTGGCGGCGGGCGAGGCCCCGCCGGGCTTGAGGGCGCCCGCCGCATGGGCGGCGGCGGGGGCGATCACCACCAGGGCCCCGGCCCCGATCAGGAAGCGGCGGCGGGCGAGGGAGACGGACTCCGGGGCAGGGACAGGAGCGTTCACGCCTCTTCTCCCTCGCCGTGACCTTCCCACTCGGCCTTCTGGCCGGAGGCCTGAAGGATCGCGCGGATGATCGAAAGGTGCGTGCCGCAGCGGCACTTCAGCCCGGAGAGGGCCCCGCGGATCTGGTGCGGGTCGGGGCGGGGGATTTCCTTCAAGAGGGCGGCCCCCGTCATCAGGAAGCCGTTGGTGCACATGCCGCACTGGGGCACCTGCTGGTCGAGGTAGGCCTGCTGCAGGGGGTGCGGGTTAGCCGGCGTGCCGAGGCCGGCGATGGTGGTGATCTCCATCCCCTGTACCGACGAAGCGGGAGTGACGCAGGATCGGATCGCCTTGCCGTCCACCTGCACCGTGCAGGCGCCGCATTGGGCGAGGCCGCAGCCGAAGCGCGGGTTGTTCAGCCCGCACTCGTCGCGCAGCACATAGAGCAGCGGCTTGGCGGGGTCCGCCTCGATCGCGTGGACCTTGCCGTCCACCTTGAGCGACATGCGCTCGGCCATGAAAATCCTCCCGCCCCCGCGGCTGCGGAAGGCTTGCACTGAACCGGCGCCAAGCTCAAGCGAGGCGGGCGGTCACCCGCCGGGCGGGCGGTAGTTCACGGCCATCTTGCCCGCGCGGTCGATCTCCTCTGGCGGGATCAGCACCGTGGTCCTGAGGCTGGCCCCGCCCGCTTGGCCGACGGCGATGGCGATGGCCGCCGCCGCCGCATGGTCGGGCAGGTCGGCGATGATGATGCAGTCGGCCTCGCCGAAGCAGTAGTAGAAGGCCTCCACCCTGCCGCCGAGGCCCTCGACCATCTTCGAGATCGCCGCCCCGCGTCCCGTGCCGCCGTCGCGGGCCAGGCCTTTGGCCCCCTCGACCGTGTAACGCGCCTCCATCAGGAACTTCATCTCGTCCTCCGTGGCTTGTTCGCGAAACGCATGACTTCAGAGCTTACGGCAGGGTCTTGGCCACCCGGATGCCGAGGTAGTTCCGGCCGCGCTGGGTGGGGACGTAAGGGTAGGAGCGGTTGGCGGGGCGAAGGCTCTGCGGATGGCTCTCGAAGGAGTTGGACTTGAAGCCCCGCGTGCGGCAGCCGACGTCCTTCTGGGCCGAACCGTCCGTGGGCAGCTTCGTCACATCGGGCTGATTGCAGTCCTCGATCCACTGATAGACGTTGCCCTGCATGTCGTAGAGGCCCCAGGCGTTGGGCGGGAACGAGCCCACGGGCGAGGTCTGCATCCCCCAGACATCGCGACCGCCGATCCCCGCCCCGAGGGGCTTGTCGTCCTCGGTGCCGTAGTTGGCGAAGTTGTGGTCGGCCTTGTCGCCCCAGGGGAAGGTGGTGGTGGTCCCGGCCCGGGCGGCGTACTCGAACTCGGATTCGCTGAGCAGGCGGTAGGCGTTCGAGCCCGTCCTGCGGTTCAGCCAGCCGACGTACATCTGGGCGTCGTACCAGCTCTCTCCCACCACCGGACGATTGCCCCGGCCGTGGTCGACATAGGCCGCGCCGAGCGGCTTGCCGTCCTGGCCGATGCGCAGGGCCTCCTCGACAGCCACCCCGTCGCAGCCGCGGTCACGCACGCACTCTTCCCACTGGTCCCAGGTGACCAGGTACTTGGCGACGGCGAAGGCTTTTTTGAAAGTGACGCGGTGCTGGCCCTCGTCGTCCTGGCGGGTGGCTTCGGTAAGCGGCGAGCCCATGATGAAGGAGCCGGCCGGCACGACCGTCATCACCGGGCAGTGGGCGCAGTCCTGAAAGCTCTTGCCTACGGCCGGCTTGGCCCTGGCGGGCGCGGCATGGGACGAGAACGCAAAACCGCCCGCGGCGGCCAGGGCCGTCACGGCGACAATCAAGGATGCAATGCGGAACCGGACCATGAGCGCCTCCCCAGGCTGATCTTTCCCACAGAAGATCAAACCTTGAGACGGAACGCCAGCTTCCCTTTCAGCGCTAGGGAAGCTCCCACCTCGCCATGACGACTACGGCAAGGTCTTGGCCACCCGGATGCTGAGGTAGTCCCGGCCGCGCAGGGTCGGGGCGTAGGGGAACGAGCGGTTGGCCGAGCGCAGGGAATTGGTGTGGCTCTCGAAGGAGTTGGATTTCAGGCCCCGCGTGCGGCACCCGACCTCGACCTGGGCCGAGCCGTCGGTCGGCAGCTTGGTCACGTCGGGCTGATTGCAGTCCTCGATCCACTGATAGACGTTGCCGTTCATGTCGTAGAGGCCCCAGGCGTTGGGCGGGAAAGACCCCACCGGCGCGGTCTGCATCCCCCAGACGTCGCGGCCCCCGAACCCCGGCCCCAGGGGCTTCACGTCGTCCTCCGGGCCCCAGTTGGCGAAGTTGTGGTCGGCTTTGTCGCCCCAGGGGAAGGTCGTCGTCGTGCCCGCGCGCTGCGCGTACTCGAACTCGGATTCCGAGAGCAGGCGATAGCCGGTCGAGCCCGTCTTGCGGTTCAGCCAGCCGACGTAGGTCTGCGCGTCGTACCAGCTCTCGCCCACCATCGGACGATTGCCCCGGCCGTGATCGACATAGGCGGCGCCCAGCGGCTTGCCGTCCTGGCCGATGCGCAGGGCCTCCTCGACCGCCTGGCCGTCGCAGCCGCGGTCGCGCACGCACGCCATCCACTGGTCCCAGGTGATCGTATACTTCGCGACGGCGAAGGGCTTCTTGAAGGTGACGCGGTGCTGGGCCTCGCTGTCACGATGCCCCGTCTCGCTCGCCGGCGAGCCCATCAGGAAGCTGCCCGCCGGCACCACCACCATCTCGGGGCAGTTGGCGCAGTCGCGGAAGTGCGCGCCCACCGCGTGCCTCGCCGTGGCGGGCGCCGCATGGGTCGAAAACGCAAAACCGCCCGCGACGGCCAGGGCCGTCACGGCGACAATCAAGGATGCAATGCGAAACCGGATCATCGTCGCCTCCCAGGCTGATCTTTCCGGTCAGAAGATCAAACCTTCTCCGGGGAACGCCAGCGCTTCCCCTAAGATGAACGACGTGGCGGCCACCGCCCAAAAAAGCGCGGCCAAAAAAGAAGCGCGGGGATGCGGGGGCCGCGCGCTTTGCGCCGCCCCCGCCCCGGAAAACCTACTTCAGGTGCTTGGCGAGGTGCTTGTTCATCTCGAACATGCTGACCTTGTCCAGGCCGCCGAAAACCGGCTTCAGCTTGGCGTCGGCGACGATCTCGCGCTTGTTGGCGGGATTCTGGAGGTTGTTCTTCTTGATGTAGTCCCAAATCTTCTTGACCACTTCCCCACGGGACAGTTGGCCCGGTCCGACCACGGCGGCCAGTTCGGCCGAGGGTTGCAGCGGCCGCTGCAGGGGGTTCGTCTTTTTTGCTTCAGCCATTTTCCTGCCCGCTCCTAGAGTGCGACGCGCCTCGCCCCCTCTGAACGCGGGGGGGAATCGCTTCGGACAGCCTAAGTGCGGAATGCGGTCCGTGTCACTAAGGCTTCGTGGTTCACGCCCGTAAGCCATGCCGGGGCTTGAAGGGGCCCATTGCGTCCGGCGGCGCGGCGGCCTTCCATGGGCGGCCATGCAAACCCTGCTCAGCCGTGCGCCCGGGCCGCCCGAGACCCTGACCCTGGAGACTCTGCCCGACCCCGTTGCGGGGCTCGGCGAGGCCCTGGTGCGGGTGAAGGCCTGCGGGGTGAACTTCCCCGACGTGCTGATCATCGAGGACAAGTACCAGCTCCTTCCCGAGCGCCCCTTCGCCCCGGGCTGCGAGATCGCCGGCGTGGTCGAGGCCCTGGCCCCCGGCGTCTCCGGGCTCGAACTCGGCCAGAGGGTGATCGCCTACACCGCCTTCGGGGGCATGAGCGAACTTTTGGCCGTCGCCGCCGAGCGCCTGGTCCCCATGCCCGAGGCCATGCCCTTCGACGAGGGGGCCGCCCTGACCATGACCTACGGTACGGCCCACTACGCCCTGCATGAGCGCGGGCGGCTGCATCGCGGCGAGACCCTGCTGGTGCTGGGCGCCGCCGGGGGCGTGGGCCTGGCCGCCGTGGAGCTGGGCAAGGCCGCCGGCGCCCGGGTGATCGCCGCCGTTTCCTCGCCTGACAAGGCCGCCGCGGCCAGGGACGCCGGGGCCGACCAGGCCCTGGTCTATCCGCGGGGCCCCTTCGACCGCGAGGCGGCCAAGGCCCTGTCCGCCCAGTTCAAGGCCGCCTGCGGGCCTGCCGGCGCCGACGTGGTGTTCGACCCCGTGGGCGGCGACTACGCCGAGGCCGCGATCCGCGCCATCGCCTGGAACGGGCGCTTCCTGGTGGTCGGCTTCCCCGCGGGGATCCCCCGACTGCCGCTCAACCTGGTGCTGTTGAAGAGCTGCAATGTGGTCGGCGTCGCCTGGGGAGCGGTGATCCGCGACGATCCCGAAGGCGAATCCTTACGGGTGCGCGAACTGATCGAGCTCTATGACCGCGGCCTGATCCGCCCCCGCGTTTCGATGCGCTTCCCCCTCGCCCGGGGCGGCGACGCCATCGCCCGCCTCGCCGCCCGCGAAGCCATCGGCAAGATCGTAGTGATGACGGACCCGCCAGCAAACGGCCAATCTTGAAATCTTCGCGGGCCGTAATCGGAAGCACAGCTACGCTTGCAGGCTTGCGCCGCCTTTCACGTTTAGGCATTCAAGCTTTGCGTTAACAGGACTCACGGTCCTATTAAGTTCCATTCTCCATCATTTATTAGAATATTGGGAGCCGAATAGCTTCCGATCCGTTCTAACAGGTCTCGACTACAACCGCCATGCAAGGCTCGGCTGGCGACCGGAGATTTCCCATGTCAGCCGAAAGCTACAGCAGCCGGGCGACAGAGGCGCTCCTCCTTGCACGCTCATCCGCCTCGATCGAGGACCGCTCGGCCTATCTGGAGATCGCCGAGCGATGGTCCGTCCTCGCCGCCAGGACGGGGCGCGACCCCGTGTCGGAAAACGCGGCCAGGCCGAAGCCGCCCGCCCGCTAGGGCTCAGGGTGCAGATCGGCCGCCTATCGTCGCAAGGTCTAGTCGGGCCCGGCCATCCATGCCTACCCTCCGCCAAAATCTGGGGGACGACATGCCTGCGCCTTTGAGCCTGGAAGACCGCGCTGCCATCACCGACCGGCTGGGACGCTACGTGTGGGCGCTGGACAGCGGCGACCCGGATGGGGTGGCGGCCTGCTTCACCCCGGACGGGGTCGGCATCGACACCCGCGGCAACCGCTACGACGGGCCGGGCGGCATCCGTCGCTTCGCCTCGACCTTCATCAACCTGCCGGACTTCCGCGGCCGCCAGCACCAGGTCAGCCACCTCTGGTTCGACGGCGATGGCGAGCGCTGCGCCGTCTTCTCCTACTGGACGGTGATCAAGTGGTATACCGAGGAGGACCGCAAGGTCGTCGCCTCCACCGGCTGGTCCCGCGACACCCTGGTCAAGACGGGCGGCCAGTGGCTGATCAAGGAACGCCACCTCGGCTGGTTCTCCGACAGGCACGGTCCCTGGATCGGCGTTGACGCCACCGACGAAAACATCGGGATCGCCAGGCTCGAGATATGACCGCCGTCACGCCGACCTCCGCCGAGGAGCTGGCCGCGAGCATCGACGCCGCGCCCCTTAGCGGGCGCTACTGGGCGACCTTCGGCCTGATCGTCACCCAGCTGGTCTGCGAGATCTTCGACTTCTTCATCGTCGGCTTCCTGGTCTCGGCGATTGCGCCCCAGTGGGGCCTGACCTTCGGCCAGACCACCATCATCCTGCTGTCGGCGGGCCTGGGGGCCATGGTCGGCGCCCTGATCTTCGGCCGCCTGTCCGACCGCTATGGCCGCAAGGTCGTGGTGGTGGGCTGCGCCTTCATCTACTGCCTCAGCGCCGGGGCCGTATCCCTGATCCCGGAGGGCGCCTGGATGCTGTTCGCCTTCCTGCGCTTCATGGTGGGGGTCGGCTACGGCGGCGCGGGGGCGAGCCAGTTCGCCCTGATCGTCGAATACACCCCGACGCGCTGGCGCACGCCCATCGGCTCGAGCCTCGGGGTCCCCGCCTCCCTCGGGGTGGTCCTGGCCTCCGTGGTGGTGGCCGCCCTCTATCCCATGCTCGGATGGCGGGGGGTCGCGGCCCTGGGCGCCCTGCCCATCGTGGTGGGGATCGCCATCGCCTTCGTGGTTCCGGAATCGCCCCGCTGGCTCGCCGCCAACGGTCGCGGCGAGAAGGCTCGCGCCGCCCTCTCGAAGATGATCGGCCGCGAGGTCGCGCTGCCCCCCGAAAGCGCCCCGCCGCCCCGCGTGCCGGTGAGCGAACTCTGGCGCGTGCCCCGGCGCTTCTGGCTCATCTTCCTGGTCCAGGTCGGCATCGGCACCGCCTACGCCGGGGTCCTGCTGTGGGGGCCCACCATCGTCGCCCAGGTCCTGCACGTCGCTCCCCAAAAGGCGGCCGCCACCTTCATCTGGGTCAGCCTTGCCGGGACCCTGGGCCGGTGCCTGTTCGTGGTCCTGCCGATGAAGTTCGGGCGGGTGAAGAGCGGCTGGCTCCACGGCTACGGGGGCGCCCTGTTCCTAGGCCTGGCGGCGGTCTTCCACGCCGACTACCTCGGCATGATCCCGCTCTTCCTGCTGTTCCTGGTCTGCGGGCAGGTCTTCTTCGACGGGGGGTTTTCCAACCTCAACCCCTACGCCGCAGAGGTCTATCCGGTGCGCAGCGCCGCCATGGGCACGGGGCTGGCGGCCGCCTCAGGCGGGCTCGGCAAGATCGTGGGGCCGCTGGTGATGGGGCTGATCGCGGGAACCGGAAATCTGGTGAACCCCAAGGCGACCATGGACGCGGTCCAGCCGGCGTTCCTGTTCCTGGCCTTCGCCTGCCTGGTGGCCGGCTTGGCCTACAGCCGCTTCGGCATCGAAACGCACCGCAAGCCGATCGTGCTGGAGTAGCCGCAGAGGGGCTCTAGTCGACGGTGGCGAAGAAGCCCAGTTCCCCGCTCACCCGCACGCGGCAGGGCTTGCCGGCGTCCTGGGAAGCCCGCGCCCGCTTGTTGGCCATCGCCTTGGCTTCTTCCTTGGACGAGCAGGGATCGGAATATTCGCCGTCGTGCTCGACCGCCCAGCCGCCCTGGTGAGGAGCCACAGTGAAGGTGGCGCGATCGGGCCCGTTCTTTGCGCTCATGCTCGCTATTCCTTGTACCGCCGCCGGGCGGCGCCATTGCAGGCGCGCCGCCGCGTCCAGGGGCATTCCGTTTAAATCTAGGACGTTGCTTCAGTTTTTGGAATAGGGCGTGGCTGTAATAGGGGGGGATTCTCAGGCAAAATCCCCCTTATCCCTTGACCCCGCAGGGAATTCGTGCGACAGGGGCAAATCGAATATCGCTTTGGTTCGGTTGCTCTCCTCGCTCGATTTTGGATCGAGCCCCGAGCCTGCCCTCGACCCTCTCCGACATTTGATCTCCCATGCCGGTCGGCATGTGGTGAATACTTATATCCGAAAGAAAACACACTATGGCTACCGGAACTGTGAAGTGGTTCAACGGCACTAAGGGCTTCGGCTTCATCCAGCCCGAAGACGGCGGCAACGACGTTTTCGTGCACATCTCGGCGGTGGAGCGTTCGGGCCTCGGCTCGATCCATGAAGGCCAAAAGCTCTCCTACGAGCTGGAGCGGGATAACCGCAGCGGCAAGATGTCGGCGGGTCAGCTCCAGGCCGTCTAGAGCGCGTCGGGCGAAGTGTGAGCGGTTCGCCGCTCGGACGCGCCCTACGCATCTAGAAATCCGAGCCTTTTCATAGAAAAGGCTCGGGGCCACGAGCGGAGGCGGATCCCTCAGGGGCTCCGCATCGCAAGACTTGAAACGGGTCGGCCCAGCGCCGGCCCGTTTTTTCTTGGCCGGGCGTCAGGCGAAGTGCGGCTTGGCGCTCGATGCAGATGGCCTATCCGTTTCGGGCGAGATGCAGGGCCAGGCCGTCCACCAGCGCCCGCAGGCCGAAGGCGAAGGCCGCCTCGTAGTCGATGCCGGTCGGCCGCTCCATCGCCGCCTGTTCGGCCGCGGCCCAACCGAGGCTGTAGCGGCCGGCGCTCATCAGGGCGTGCTGCGCCTCGGCCGCGGTGAACCCGGCCCCCTCCAGCCGGCGGACCATGGCGGGGAACGTCGGGCTCTCCCCCGTCGGCTTCTGGCCCATCATCAGCAAAGCCCCGTCCCGCCGGGACAGGGCCGCCCGGCGCAGGGAATAGGCGCGGTCGGCCAGCCACTCGGCCCAGGGCTGGCCGGGCTCCAGCGGGCTCGCCGTCGGCCAGCTCTGGGCGATCATGGCCTCCGCCATGTGATCGAGCATCTCGCGCTTGCTCTTGAAGTGCCAATAGAGCGACGGGCCCTTGATGCCGAGCGCCTGCGCCAGCCGCCGCGTGGTCAGGCCTTCGAGCCCGACCTCGTCCAGCAGTTCCAGCGCCACCCCGATGATCGCATCGCGTTCCAGCCCCATGACTCCTTCCTGCCCGCAACAAGGCGCGTTGACAACCTAGCAACGCTAGGCTTCGCTGCCCTTCGGAGCCGGGAGGGCGGGGTTCGATGCGTAGGTTGCGGGCGGTGTGGGCGCTGGGGGGCGTCCTGGCGACGGCTATGGTCGTCGCCGCCGCCTCCGCGCCGGCCGCTGTCGCCGGCTGTGATCGCGGCTGTCTGATGACCGCCCTCGACCGCTACATCGATCGCGCCGCCGCCCAGGATTTCACCGCCCTTGCCCTCTCGAAAGGCGCCGAGACCCGCGAGAACACCCTGGCGACCCGGCCGGACGCGGGGGTGTGGAAGACGCTGAAGCGGGTTCGCGCCGGCTATCGATTCGCCGATCCGGTGACCGGCAACGCCGTCTTCGCCGGGGTGTTCGAGCGCCGAGACGGCGGGCTGACCCCGCTGCTCCTGCGCATCCGCCTGAAGAACCGGGTCGTGGTTGAGAGCGAGATCGCCTGGAACACCACCCCGGGGCGCTATTTCCATCCTGAGGAGCTGCTCTATCCGGACATCCTCTACGAGGCGGTCGTTCCGGCCGCGCGCCGCTCCACCCGCGCCGAGCTGATCCGCATCGCCGGCCTCTATCTCGACGGCATCGGCGCCCATTCGAGCGCCGGCGTCCCGCTCGGCTACCGCTGCGACAAATATTACCTGGGCGGCAAGGTCACCAACAACGGGCCCGACGGCGTCGGCTCCTGCCTGACCAGCTTCGACGGCGTCCGCGCGGGGTCCCCCGTCGGCCGGCGCTTTCCGATCGTCGATGTGGAGCGAGGGATCGTGGTCGTCAGCTTCCTGATGCCCAACGCCTACAAGGACCGGCCTGACGCGACTTACGAGTGCGAAATCCTTAAGGTCGTCGACGGCCGCATCCGCTCCTTCGAGGAGTTCGGCAACTCGTCCGCCTGGCCCCCGGACTCGGGCTTCAAGCAATGACCGGCGAAGCCGGCGACGGAGGAACCGCCATGATCCGAACGCTAACGCTGGCGCTGGCCGTTGCGGCCGCCGCGACCGTCGCCGCCGCCCAGCCGGCCGACGGGCGAAAGCTCCCCGCCCCCGGCTTCAAGTCGCCAAAGATCAGCGCCGGCTACACCGCGGCCCTGCAAAAGCTGCCGGACTGGAACGGGCGCTGGATTCCCACCAGCGGGGCAAAGCCGCGCCCCGCCGAGATCAGCTTCGACCAGATCAATTTCGTCTCGCCCCCCGACCCTGCCGAGGAGGAAGGCGCCGGCCTCGTCGGCCTGATCGAGGGAACCTACATGACCTCGATCCCCTACAACGCCGAATGGAAGGCCAAGTACGACAAGATCATCGCCGACAACCTCGAGGGCAAGAACACCGACCGGGTTTCCGTCTGCTGGCCCTACGGGTTCCCGCGGGTGATGGGAGGCAATCCCAGCGGCCCCGAGATCGTCGTCACCCCCGAATTCGTCCTGATGTACTTCGACGCCGGCAGCGCCATCCGCCACATCTACACCGACGGGCGGGGCCATCCGAAGGGCGAGGGCTTCGAGCGCGACGTGGAACCCCGCTGGAACGGCCACTCCATCGGCCACTGGGAGGGCGATACCCTGGTCGCCGACACCATCGGCACCTACCCCTCCAACTACGACCAGACCGGCGCGCCCCATTCGGACCAGCTGCGCGTGACCGAACGCATCCGCCTCGTCGACAAGGATTGGCTGGAAGACGCGATGACGATGGTGGACCCGGTGGCCTTCACCAAACCCTGGCAGGTGACCCGCTGGTTCCGGCGCGCGCCGACCAAGTACCCCGTCGTCAAGGACGACACCTGCTCGCCGGACAACAACAGCGAGATGAAGGACGGCTACCAGACCCTGGTGCTGCCCGGCGAACGCGAAGCTCAGGAAAAGAAGGAGGCCGGAAAATGAAGCGCACGCTCGCGGGCCTGACGACCCCGATCGCTATCGCCGTCGCCCTGGTCGCGGGACCGGCGCTGGCGCACCACTCCGGCGCCATGTTCGACCGCGCCAAGACCCTTACCCTGAAGGGAACCCTGCTGGAGTACCAGTTCGTGGCGCCCCACGCCTGGATCTCCCTGCTGGTCCCCTCCGCCGAGGACGCCACCAAGATGGTGCGCTGGGACATCGAGGGCGGCACGGCATCGCGCATGAAGGCGCAAGGGGTGACCCCGGAGCGCTTAAGGCCCGGGGACAAGATCACCATCCGAGCCCATCCCTTGCGGGACGGACGACACGGCGGCGGCCTGATCGACATCACCCTGGCGGACGGGGTCCTGATCTCGAACAACCCGACCAAGCTGCAGGTCGGGCAGTAGCCCTAACCCTGCGCTAACCATGCAGGCGCATGATCGCCCGGGGCGGCGGAGAACCTGCGCGTGGAAATGATCAACGGCTTCCAGTGCAAGGACTGCACGGACGTGGATTACGCCAAGCGCCACGTCGACCCCGCGCATCCGAAGGACGGCCCCTACGGCGTCAACGCGGACCCGAACCGGCCCGACTCGGCCGCAGCCAAGCGCGCCGGGCAAGCCGTCCGTTTCGGCGGCCTGCTCTCGCGCCTGAACGACGCGCCGCAGCAGCGCGCCGTAGACCGCCAGCCGGCTCTCGACCTCAGCGTCTAGCCGCGCTTGGGCAGGGTCGCGAAGGTGGTGGCCTGCACGGGGGCGGACTTCTTGTCGGCCTTCGGCTTGCGGACTTCCTTGTTGCTCTTCTTCTGACCCTTGGCCATGTCGCTCTCCTGCCGGATGCCCTTAGGGCGCCTCTAGTGCGCCTGAAAGCCTAGTTCGCCAAGGCCAGTTGGGTGGGATCGTCGAAGGCGAGGTCGCCCTCCCCCGCCCAGACCCCGTGCACCTGGCCGCTGCAGCGGAAGGGCAGGACCACCCGGGCCACCTCCTCCATGCGCTGGGCGTCGAGGATGATCAACTCCGAGCGCCGTTCCACGTGGTTGTGGGCGATTCCCAGAATCCAGCCATCGCCTTCCTCGCTCGATCCGGGCCGCGGCACGAAGGTCGGCTCCTGCACCGCGTGGCTCTGTCCGGCGCAGTAGGACAGGGTCTCCCCCGTGCGGATGTCGAACCGGCCGTAAGAGTTGGCGGTGCGCCCGCCGAACGGGCCCGCCAGGGCCGCGTCGAAGGGCCGTTCGGGGTCCGAATACTGCACATAGGTGTAGCGGTACGGCAGGGTCATGAACCGGTCGTCGATGCGGGTGAAGCTGGTCACCGGCGTCTTGAACAGGATCTCCTCGGTGTAGCCGTCGTCCTTGGAGTTCAGGTCGAAGGTGAAGCGGCGGATGGTGTAGTCCAGCGGCTTGAACGGGGCGCCGTGGATGTCGTGGAACCAGGGCCAGGGATTACCCTCCACCACCGGGGCCTCCATGATCACCTTGTCGCCCTCGGTGACCGCATTGACCGTGTGCACCAGCGCCCGCTCGGGGCCCTTGAACCAGCGCATGTCCTTGGCTTCCCCGTCGCGGGGGATGATCCCGTAGTAGGACGGCAGGCTGGCGTCCCAGCCCCAGTGGCTCTTGCCCGCCTTCAGCGTCTCGATGTCCGCGATCGCCCCGCCGCCGGGGATGACCACGTGCTTCTGGGTCACGCACATGTCGTGCAGCATGGAGACGTAAGGCACGTCGAAGCGCACCTCTTGGGTGAGCTTGCCGGTCTTGTCGAAGGTGCCCATCAGCACGTCCTTGGACGCCAGGCCGCTGGCCTCGTAGCCGATGGCGACCATCTCGCCACTGACCGGATCGATCTTGGGGTGGGCGGTGAAGGTCTGGCTGTTCCACGTCCCGCCGAAGTCGGTCGGCCCCACGGTCTTCAGGGTGTTGTGGTCCATCACGTGCGGTAGCCCATCCTCCTTGGTGGCGAACAGCTTGCCGTGGTGGACCACCGGCGTGGTGTTGGCCGTGGTCCGCAGATGGGGATTGGCGGGGTCGGAAACGGACGGATCATCCGTGTACGGATTGCGGTAGTAGCCGTAGAGCTGCTTGCGCGCCTCGAGCTGCTTCATGAAGCGCTGGGTGCGGACGTAGCGGCCCTTGTAGTCGACGACCCCCTTGCTGAAGCGGAACGAGGTGACGTAGCCGTCGTAGGCCAGGATCGCGTCGTCCGCGTATTTCGACGGGTAGAAGGCGTCGAGGTGCAGGCGGAAGAAGCCGCCGTTCAGGTCGGTGGGGATCTGGCCCACCACCTCGCAGTCGTAGATGTCCGCCTCGAACCGCGTCGGGGCGTGGAAACCGGTCGTCGGCCGCTGGCCTGAGAAATCGACCATGAGCGTCTCCTTTAGCTCGGCCCGATCACGCGAGCCGCTTCACTTTGGCATCGTCAGGGGCCCCAGGGCCTCCGTCTTTGACGGAAGGGGGGTATCGCCGGCGGCGACGCCGTTGCCCGCCAGTATATGCGCCAGCACGTCCGCATAGTCCTCCGGACCCATCAGCGAGGTCTGGCCCGGGGGCATGGTGGTGGAGACATAGGCGAACAGCGCGGCCAGACTTTGGCCGCCCCATTTGCGCTTGAACCGCGCGCCCTTCAGCGTCGGCCCGAACTCCCCGTCGTCCAGGTTCGCCCCATGGCAGAGCACGCAGCGGTCGCGATACGCATCCGCCCCCCGCGACGCCTGCGCCGCGGTGAAATGCGCCGGCGCCTCGTCCTGGGCCAGGGCAGATGGCCCCCCCACCAGGGCTAAAATAATCCCGCTCATCCCGGCGAAAGCCGGGACCCAGGTTTTTTTCCCGACAGCGCCGCGCCCTAAGACAACAAAAACGCCGGGGTCCCGGCTTTCGCCGGGATGAGCGGAACTGGGTGACGTCATCGACGATCCGGCAGCTCGAACACCCAGACCGTAGCGCCGGAGGCGGGCGGGTTGCGGATTTCCGGCAGCATGGAGAGCCAGGTGCGGGTCATGGGGCCGCCCGAGCCGGTGGTCACGGCGATGTACTGCTTGCCCGCCACGCTGAAGCTGATCGGCGCGGAGTTCGGCACGTCGTTCAGGCGCGTCTTCCACAGCTCCTTGCCGGTGGCCGAGTCATAGGCCTTGAAGTAGCGGTCGAGCTGGCCCTGGAACACCACGCCGCCGGCGGTCGGCAGGGAGCCGGTGGACTGGGGCGCGCGCTCGCGGTGGGTCCAGACGTTCTTGCGGGTGGCGAGGTTCACCGCATCCAGCCGGCCGAGGTTGCCGTCGCTGCCGGGGAAAAGCTTCAGCACGAACTTGGAGGGAGCCGTCTTCTCCCCCGGCTCCTTCGGCCCCGGCGTCATGTCGGTGCAGTGCTCCTGCAGCGGCAGATAGAGGATCTTGGTCCGCGGGTCGTAGGCCGTGGCCCCGACGCTGCGCCCGCCGCCCGGGTGCGGGCAGATGGTGACGGTCTTGTTGAGCTCGGGGATCACCGCCGGGTTGATGGTCTTCTTACCCGTCACCGGGTCGATGGACTGGACGATGTTCTGGATGCCCATGTCCTTGGCGAAGACGAACTGGCCGGTCTTGGCGTCGACCCCCTCGATGATGCCGAGCTTGCCGGAGGTGACCGTCAGGCGCCGCATCTTCCCGTCCACGGGCACGTCGACCAGGGTGCGCTCGAACACATAGTCCATGTCCCAGCTGTCGTTGGGCAGGTGGGAGTAGTGCCAGACCAGTTTCCCGGTCTGAGGATCGAGAGCCAGGGTGTTGTCGGTGTAGAGGGCCTCGTCGCTGTTTCCCGGCTTCAGGGGACTGGTGCCCCGCGCGAAGGGGTTCCAGGGATAGGGCTGGCCGACGCCCCAGTAGAGCAGCTTGGTCGAGGGATCGTAGCTCCCCGAGGTCCAGGAGGAGCCGCCATAGCGCTCGTCGAGCGGGATGCCGTTCCAGGTCTCGCCCCCCGGCTCGCCAGGCCCCGCCACGGTGTAAAAGCGCCAGACCTCCTTGCCGGTCGCCAGCTCGTGGCCGGTGATGGAGCACCGGCCCATGTTGCACCCGGTCGCCCCGATGATCACCCGGTCGTCCACAACCATGGGGCCGGAGGTGAAGGTGCCCTCCCCAGCCACAGCCTGGTCCCATTCCACCGCTCCCGTCTTCATGTTGAGAGCGACGATGTGCTTGTTGGAGGTGGCGAGCAGCAGCTTGTCGCCGGCGAGCGCCATCATCCGCTTTTGGCTGGGCGCGACCTCTCGCGGCAGGCGGGCCGTGTAGCGCCAGAGCAGGTCGCCGTTGGACGCGTTCAGGGCCTCGACGCCGTCGCCGTTGCTCTGCACGAACAGCACGCCGTCGTGGACCAGAGGCGTACCCTGCTGCGGGCCGTTGGCCATGGACCAGGTCCAGGCGACTTTCAGGTTTGCGACATTGGCCTTGTTGATCTGCTCCAGCGGGCTGAAGCCGTAGCCGTCATAGGTCCGCCGCCACATCAGCCAGTCGCTCGCCGGCGGGCTTTCCAGCATGGCCGGAGTGACGGCGGAGAGCTTGGCGAGCGGCGCGTCCACCCGCTCCACCGCCTTGGGCGCGAAGGGGTCGGGCACGGCCGGGAACATGCCCTGCGCCTGACCGCTCGAAGCGGCCCCCAGCAGGGCCGCCACGGCGGCGGCGCCCACGAGGGCGACAGTGGTCGATCGACGCAACGGCGCGCGCATGGCCGCCCTCCCCTATGTGACGCCGGCTCGCTCCGGAGAGGATGGCCGATCTCGGCCGCCACCTTCCTAGGCGGCGGCCCGGCGCGCAAGAGGGGCTAGAAGTTACGGCGCAGCTTGACGAACCATTCGCGCGGCGCGGCTGGGACGCCGAACACCGTCTGGGTCAGACCCCGGTTGTCGAACAGGCTCGAATAGTAGAGCTCGTCGCCCAGGTTGGTGACCTCCGCCGTGGCCTGCCAGAGGCCGTTCCTGTCGCTCCAGGTCAGGCGCGCGTTGGCCAGGGTGTAGGACGGCACCTGGCTGAAGGGCGTGTTCAGCGCCGCGGCGTTGAAGCTCGACTGGTGGCTGACGTCGAGGCGCGGGGTCAGCGATCCCCAGCGGCCGATGTCGAAGGCGTATTGCGCGCCGAGGCTCGCTTTCCAGTCCGGGGCGAAGGGCGCGGTCATGCCCAGATTCAGGCCCGACGCCAGGGCCGCGGCCGAGAGGGTGCGGTACTCGAAGTCCAGGGTGCTGAGCGAGGCGTCGAAGGACAGGCGCGACGTCGGGCGGAACACGGCTTCGGCCTCGAAGCCCTTGATATTGGCCTTGCCCGCATTGACCGGCAGGGAGCAGGGCGCTGCGGGTGCGCCCGGCAGCGGGCAGGCGTTCACGCTGACCAGGATGTCGTCGTAGCGGTTCCAGAAGGCGGCCAGGTTCAGCTGCAGCCGGTTCTCCAGCCAACGGCTCTTCAGCCCGACCTCGTAGGCGGTCAGGGTCTCGGGATTATGCGGCAGGGCCTGGGCCGGGAAGAACGGGCGCGGGTTGATGCCGCCGCCCTTGAAGCCGGTGGAGACCTGGCCGTAGGTCATGACGGCCGGCGTCCACTGGTACTGCACGGCCGCGCGCCAGTCGGGCCGCTCGCCCTTGAAGGTGCTGGTCAGGTTGTTCAGCGGCGCCACGCTCGGGGGCGGGCCGCCCGCGAAGGCGAGGTTGCCCGGCACGCCGAGGCGGCCGTAGGTGAAGCTCTTGTCCACGTCGGTGTAGCGCAGCCCGCCGATCAGGTGCAGCCGCTCGGTCACCGACCAGTCCGCCGTGCCGAACAGGGCCCAGGTGGTCTCCGGGATGCGGTCGTTCTCGATGAAGTCGAGGCCGACGGTGGGGAAGTCGATCCGCCCGCCATAGTGGCTGGTCTGGTCGAGGTAGAAACCGCCGAGAGTGTAATCCACCGCCCCGGCCAGCCGGCCGTTCAGGCGCAGTTCCTGGCTGAGCTGGCGGTGCCAGACGGTGTTGCGCACGGTCGCCGCGCCCGCCGGGGTCCCGTCCTGGTCGATCGACCAGCCGCCGTCGTAGTAGCGGTAGGCCGTGATCGAGGTCAGCGAGACATCGTCAGTGATCTTGTAGCGGCCCGAGAGGGACAGGCCCCCGCCGCTGACGCCGCTCTTGTCGGAGAGGGCGTAGGCGGGCGCGCCGGAGAGCGGGTTCGGGTCGGCGTAGGTGGAATAGCTGGCGTAGGGGCTGCGGCTGAAGCTGTCCGCCGCATTGCCCGGGCCGAACGGCGAATAGCTGACGAAGGGCGAGCCGGCCGGGCCGCCGAAGGCGATCCCGCCGTACTGCAGCCGCGCCGTGCGGCCCGACGCCGGGAACGGGCAGATGCCCGCGCCGCCGGGGCAGGCCAGGGCCGCGCTGGGGGTATGGCCGACATAGACCAGGGTCATCGGCGAGACCTCGGAATCGTCGTGGGTGTAGTCGAAGGCGAGGTTGGCCTCGAACGTCGGCGTCGGGGTCCAGCGCAGGGCCAGACGGACCGCCTCATAGGACTTGCCGCCCTCGGTCCCCAGCTTGCAGCCGCCGGTGGTCGTGGCCGGCGCGCCGGAGCCCGGATGGGTGCAGCCGTAGTCGTAGCGCGTGACGTAGCCGTCCTGCCGGTGGAAGGCGCCCGACACCCGGGCGAACAGCTTGTCGGGGACCACGGTGAAGTCGGCCGCGCCGCGAACGCCCACGCGGCTGAGGCTTCCGCCGCCCGCTTCCAGGAACCCGCCGCCCTGCCCGTTCGGCTTCTTCGAATAGAGCTTGATGGCCCCGCCGATGGCGTTCTGGCCCGCGAGCGTGCCTTGCGGCCCGCGCAGGATCTCCACCCGGTCGAGATCGAGCAGGTCGAGCATCGAGCCCGGCAGGGTCGAATAGTAGACATCGTCCACATAGAGGCCGACGCCCGGCTCGAAGGCGTAGTTGAAGTCGGTCTGGCCGATGCCTCGGATGAAGGCCTGCAGCGACGGACCGTAAGGCGAGGCGCCCGGCTTCAGGGTGACGTTGGGCGCCTGTTCGGCGAGATCGATGACGTTGATCTGGCCCCGAGCCTGGATCATCGCGCCGCTGACGGCGGTGATGGCGAGCGGCGTCGACTGGAGCGCCTGGTCGCGGAACTGGGCGGTGACGGTGACTTCCGGGACCGTCGCTTCCTCGGCGACTTGCGCCCGCGCGGCGACGCCGGTGGCGAGGCACAAGGCCAGGGCGGTCAACGACGTTCCGGCCAGCCGGACCACCATCGTCCGACGCTTCCCATAGTTACTCGGCATCCTTGTATCCCCTGCGAATAGCAACTTGACGCTCTCCCTAGAGGGAAGGCGTTAAGTTTGTTGCTATCACTGGGGGACCTAGGGTTTCACACCGTGACACGCTCAACGCCCGGTCAGGGCATTGCTGTAGTGGATGGGACGCCGGTCAGCGCCCGCTGACCGGGTTCTTATAGTGGATGGGGATGTCGTAGACCTTGGGGAAGCCCTCGAACTTGACGGTCGTTGGCAGGTCGGGCGGCACGTTCGGGTTCGGGCCCGGCATGGTCGGTGAAGAGGTGGCCGGGCCGCCATCGTAGCCGGCGACGTAGGTGTTGTAGGTGTGCTCGGACTGGATCTTCCAGACCCCGTCTTCCAGGATCGCCTCGTTCTCGTAGACGCCCCCGCCCAGGGTGGCGCGGGCGCCGGGGCCGCCCATCATCTGCCACATGCGGGCGCGGACCTTGGCCGACTTGCCGTCCGGCGAAACGTGGATCACCTGCCCCAGCATCGGGTGGTCGAGTAGCCGGTTGACGTTCGGGCCTTCCCGGTCGGCGGCGTGGAAGCGGCGCACGCTGTCCTGGCCGACGTAGACCCCCCGCTGCGCCATCTCCATCGTGCCCTTGCGGGCCCAGAGGTCGGCTTCCTGGGCGAACTGGTTCTTGTCGACGTAGTAGCCAAAGATATCGAACAGGTTCTCGACCTGATCGTAAGCCTTGGCGCGGGCCACCTCCAGGCGAAGGGCGGCGATCCGCGTCTTCAGGGCGGCTATGGTCTTGGCCGAGTTCTGGGCAGTGGATGCGTCAGCAGCCTGCGCCGGCAGGGCGAGGGCCGCGAGGGCCAGGCTGAGCAGCGCGTGTCGAAGCTTCATGACCGCCTCACCGTCCTGTCACCGGGTTCTTATAGGCGAAGGGGATCGGATAGACAGTCGGCAGGACCTTCAGAACCTCGCTGGGCGGCCGGTCCGGCGGGGTGGTGGCGCTGGGCCCAGGCAGGGGACGGCTCGGCCCGCGGAACCAGCCGTCCAGATAGGCGGCGGTGAAGGTGTTGTAGGCGTGCACCTGTGACAGCTTCCAGACCCCGTCCTCCTTGACCGCCTTGTTCACATAGATCGCCCCGCCCCAGGTGGCGGTGCGGTTCCAGGCGCCCAGCACCTGGATGGCGCGGACCCGCATGTCGGCGGACTTGCCGTCGGGCGCGATGAGCACCACCGGCTGGAGCGACATGTGCTCGCCGAGGCTGTTGGGCTGCGGCCCCGGGTTGGTCCCGAACACCTTGAGCAGGAAGTTCCGCACACTGTCGTAGCCGACATAGACCCCGCGCTGGGCGAGCTCATAGGTCGAGTTCTTCGACATGATGCGGGTCAGGTCGTCCCAGTAGCCCTTGTCCACATAGTAGCCGTAGGCCGACTGCAGGTTTTCCACCGCGTGGTGGTCCTTCACCCGCTCCGCCGCCAGGCTGACCTCCGCGAAGCTGGCCGGCGCCCGGCGCGCCTCGGGCAACTTCGGCGCGGCCTCCAGCTTGCCGATCACGGCGCTCGCCGGATAGCGCGGCGCCTTGCCCGTCACGGGATTGGGATAGGGGAACGGGGCGATGATCTCCTTCGGGTAGGAGGCGTAAACCACCGTCGGCGGGCGATCGGCCGGCAGGGTCGCGCTCGGCCCCGGCGCGGGCTTGGCGTCCTTGCCCCAGCCCTTGTCGTAGTCGTAGGCGGCGTTGGAATAGAGGTGCATCGCCTTGATGCGCCAGACCCCGCCCTGCTTCACGAACAGGGTCTCGCGGGTCCCCTCCGCCCAGCTGCCGGTCTTGGTGGCGATGTCGCCGAGCCAGGCCCATTCGCGGCTGTAGCCCCGGGCCGTCAGCCCGTCCGGCGCGACCGTCACAATCGTCTGCAGCTCCATGCGGTCGTTGAGCTGGCCGTCGCGCAGACCGATGGGCCCCTCCAGCCCGAGATAGGCCCGGATGCGGGCCGGGCCGACATAGACCCCTGCCTGGCCGATCTCGAAGGTCCCGTCCGCGGCGAACAGGTCGGCCGCCTGGTCCCAGCGGCCGCGGTCGAGGTAGTAGCCGTACATCCGCAGCATGTTCTCGAGGGACTGTTCGTCGGCCAGCCGCTCGGTCCGCGCCGCCAGGGACCTCAGCAGGAAATTGCCGGCCAGCTTGGTGGCGGGCGGGGTCGGCAGCGTGGCCGAATTCCAGACCGCGAACTCGGGCGAGCCGGCGTTGGGATAGTGGAACCCGGCCGGGCAGGCGGCGGGATAGCCTCGGCAGGCGTTGGGGTCGGCCGGACGGTCGGGGGCGTGGGCCGGGGCGGCGGCGCCGGCCGAAGCCACCGCGGGCGGCGGCGGGACGGGGGTCCCGGCCGGTGGGGGAATCCGCGACCAGCTCGAGTCGTAGGGGCCGGAGAAGACGGGCAGGTAGCGCAGGGTGGCGATCTTCCAGACCCCGCCCTGCTTCACGTAGGTGTTCTCATAGACGCCGCCGGCCCAGGTGGCCGCGCCGCCGAGACGCCCCAGATGGGCGAGCACCCGCCAGCGGCCCTTGGCGGTCATCCCGCCCGGATCGAGGTGGACCACCGGCTGCAGGACCATGTGGTTGTACATCCGCCCGTCGCCGAGCCCGAGCTTGCCCTGCCCGATGTTCTGCAGGAACAGCAGCCGCAGGGAGGCTTTGCCGACATAGGTCCCGTCCGGGTAGTAGCCCACCGCGTCGTCGGCGAAGAGGTCGGCGAGGTCCTCCCACAGGCCCTTGTCGGTGTAGTAGCCGTAGGTTCGGTTCAGCTTCTTGATGGCGGCGACGTCCTCGCCCGCCACGACCTCGGCTTCGAGCTTTTCGAGCTGGGCTTCGGAGGGGACCGGCGCCGCGGCGGGCGCGCTGGAGGCCACGGCCATGCCGCCGAACAGGAGGGCGGCGGAGAGCGCCGCGACGGTCAGGCGTCGATGACGCTCCCCGACCACCATCCTACCGCCCCGTCACCGGGTTCTTGTACTGGAAGGGGATCGGATAGACCGTCGGCAGGGGCTTGAGCGGCTCGCTCGGCGGCCGATCGGGGGGGATCTGCGCGCTCGGGCCCGGCAGGCCGCGCGGCTGACCCCGGAACCAGCCCTCGTGATAGGTCGCGGTGAAGGTGTTGTAGGCGTGGATCTTGGACATCCGCCAGACCCCGTCCTCCTTGACCGCCGCATTGTCGTAGATGGCGCCGCCCCAGGTGGCGCTGCGGCCCCAGGCGCCCAGCACCTGGATGGCGCGGGCCCGCATGGTGGCGCTCTTGCCGTCGGGGGCGATGTTGACCACCGGCTGCAGCGACATGTGATCGCCGAGGCTGTTGGGCTGGGGCCCCGGATTGCGGCCGAACACATTGAGCAGGAAGTTGGCGACGCTCTCGCGGCCCACATAGACCCCGCGCAGGGCGAGCTCGATGGTCATGGGCTTGCCGAGCGTCCGGGTCATCTCCACCCAATGGCCCTTGTCGGCATAGTGGCCGTAGGCGTCCTGCAGGTTCTCGATCGCGTGGCGGTCCTTCACCCGCTCGGCGGCGGTGGCGACCTCCTCATAGGTCGCCGGTTGGGCCTGCGCCTCGGACAGCTTCGGCGCGGCCTCCAGCTTGCCCATCACCACGCCGGACGGATAGCGCGGCGCCTTGCCGGTCACCGGATTGTTGAAGGGGAACGGGGCGATGATCTGCTTGGGGTAGGAGGCGTAGACCACCGTCGGCGGGCGATCGGCCGGCAGGGTCGCGCTCGGCCCCCGCGCCGGCTTGGCGTCCTTGCCCCAGCCCTTGTCATAGTCGTAGGCCGAGTTGGAATAGAGGTGCATCGACTGGATGCGCCAGATCCCACCCTGCTTGGCGAAGACGGTCTCGTAGGTCCCCTCCTCCCAGCTCCCGGTCTTGGTGGTGGTCTCCCCGAGCCAGGACCATTCGCGGCTGTAGCCCCGGGCGGTCAGGCCGTCCTTGGCCACCATCACGATCGGCTGCAGCATCATGCGGTCGTTGAGCTGGCCTTCGCGCAGGCCGAGCGGGCCGTCGAGGCCCAGGTAGGCCTTGATGCGGGCGGGCCCGACATAGACCCCCGCCTGGCCGATCTCGAGGGTTCCGTCGGCGGCGAACAGGTCGCCGGCCTGATCCCAGCGGCCGCGGTCGAGGTAGTAGGCGTAGATCTTCAGCAGGTTCTCGAGCTCCTGCTCGTCCTTCAGCCGCGCGGTGCGCGTCGCGAGGTTGGCCAGCCGGGCGGGGCCGTGGACCTTGGCGGCGGGCGGGGCCGGCAGAAGATCGGAGTGCCAGACCTGGAAGGCGGCCGAGCCGGCGTTGGCGTAGTGGAACTCGGAGGAGCAGGCGGCCGGATAGCCGCGGCAGCCGTCGATCGGCCGGTCGGGGGCGTGCGGATGGGCGAGCGGCGTCAGCTTCCCGGGCGGAACGGCGAAGGGCGTGCCGGCTGGCGGGGCCTGCCCTGACCAGCCGTTCTCATAGGCGCCGGAGAAGGACGGCAGGAAGCGCAGGACGGATATTTTCCAGACCCCGCCCTCCTTCACATAGACGTTCTCGTAGACGCCGCCCTGCCAGTTGGTCTCGCCGCCGAGGCGGCCGTTCATGCTGATCAGGCGCCAGCGTCCCCGGGCCGTCCTGCCGTCGGTGTCGAGGTGGACCACCGGCTGCAGGATCATGTGATCCTTCAGGCGCCCTTCGCCCAGGCCGAGTTTCCCCTGTCCCTCGTTCTGAAGGAACATCAGCCGCAGAGACGTCTTCCCAACGTAGGTCCCGTCCGGGTAGTGGCCCACCCCATCGTCGGTGAAGAGGTCGGCCACGTCCTCCCACAGCCCCTTGCTGACATAGTAGCCGTAGGCGCGCTGCAGGCGCTTTAGAGCGCTGAGGTCCTCGCCCGCGATCACCTCGGCTTCCAGCTTCGCGAGCTGGGCCTCCGTCGGGACGGGCGTCGCGGCTGGCGCGCTCGGAGCGGCGGCGAGGCCGCCAAGCAGGAGGGCGGCCGCAAGAGCCGCTGCGGTCAGGCGTCGACGGTGTTCCATAAACGCCATCAACGTCCAATTTTGCCGGTTCCGTCAACTGAACCGCGTTCCGACTAAACTCGCCCCCTCACTGCCGTTTCAGCAGCCGCGCTCGGTCCCGCGCCGCGTCCGCCAGATGCTGGAATCGGCCGCCGCCTCCCCGCTCGTCGGCCGAGATCGGGACGAGCCGTAGCCGCAGGAGGGAGAGCCGTAGGTCGTTTTGGGCTGCTGGTAGGTGGAGCCGCCCTCGTAGCCGTAGCTGGGGCGTGAATTGGAGCCGGAGCTTGATCTGGGCTGCTGGTAGGTGGGCGCAGGCGCCCGCGGGGCCTGATAGCCGGACCCGCTGGAGTTGTCGTAGGCCGAACTGGACCCGGACCCAGAACTCCGCTGGCGGTTGATGTAGCCGGAGGACGCCCCCCCATACGAGGGATTGGAGCGGGAGCCGTAGGTCCGCTGGTCGCCCGGCGGACTTCCGAACACAGGATTCGACCCGTAGGTCTGCGCCCCGGCCCCGGTCGGGCCCAAGAGCGATAGGCCCGCCAGGCCCGCGGCCGCCAGCGCCGCCGCCAACCGTCCCGTCTTCGACATTGTCCCCTCCCGCCCCGCGCCGCTCCCGTCTTTCACCGCGACCATGGCATGATCGGAACATAACGGGAACATCGAAAATGCGTGCGGAACCGTCGAAAACGGAGCCGCGCCGGGGGCTATCGCAAGAGACTTGATACAGCGTAGAGAGGCACCGAAACGTCGGGTTCCGATTAAAAATTGTTCCGGCCGCGATTCTGGAGTGTCAATGTCGCCGTCGGGGGAGCAACGCCACTATGGGTCTTGAGCGTAGCAAGGTGGTGGCCGCAGCTCTGCGGCTGCTGGACGACGAAGGGTTGGACGGACTGACCACGCGTCGCTTGGCCAAGGACCTGGGAGTCCAGGGCCCCGCCCTCTACTGGCACTTCGAGAACAAGCGGGCCCTGACCGACGCCATGGTCTACGCCCTGCTGGACGACGCCCTGGCCTCCGCCCCGCTGGAGACCGACTGGGCCATGCAGCTCGCGGCGGAAGGACGGCGCCTGCGCCAGGCCCTGCTGTCCCACCGCGACGGAGCGCGGTTGTTCGCGGGCTACCGGCCGAACGCGCCGGAGGGTCGCTTCATCGCCGGCCCCCCTGACGAGCCGGGCCAAGAGACGGCCGACGCCGCCGAAATCCGGGCCAACGCCCACCTCTCCGACGTCCTGCGCCTGCTGCTCGATGCGGGGTTCAGCGACGCCCAGGCCTTCTCGGCCTTCCTGACCATCAATCGCTTTTCCTTCGGCTGGGCCATGGACGAGCAGGCGGGCATGGCCCAGCCGAGCCAGTATTACCCGCTGCCGGACAGCGGTGATCGCTTCGAGTTCGGCCTCTCCACCATCGTGTACGGCCTGAAGGCGCAGCTGGAGGCCAGCAAGGCCGGCAGGCCCCTGCCCACCGTCGCTTAGCGCGGCCCGGCCCCGCTCCCCCTACCCTCGCTGCGGCTGGCCGAACCGCGCCACCCGGATGGCGCTGATCCGCCCGTCGCGCAGGGTGTAGTAGACGAACACCCGCACGCTCAGGGTCTCGCCCAGCTTCAAGGGCATGGCGGCGAAGTCCGAGGCGTCCTCGATGGCCGTGAAGGTCGAGGTGATGTCGGCCGCGATGCCTCCGTCGTCGGCGATAAGCTGATGCAGGGTCAGGCCCTCGCGCACCCTGGCGAACATGGTCCGGTAGAAGCCGACGATGGCGTCGCGGCCGTCCATGCGGATGCCTGCGCCGCTGAGCTCGCAGACGCAGTCTGGGGTGTAGTAGCGCTGGAAGGTCTCGAAGTCCGCGGCCGAGAAGGCCCGCGTATAGGCGTCGAAGGCCCGGCGCGCTTCCGCGCCGGCGCCGAGCTTGCCGGCCTGGTCAGCCATCTTTTCCGGTCTCCACGGTCGGCGCGGGCTTGGCCGCGATCATGATCTTGTCGAAGCCGCCGTCGCGCTTGATGGCGGCGTTGGCAGCCACCGCCGCCACGTGCAGCGCCAGGCTGGCGGCGATGATCGATGCGCCTATCACGTGGACGGCATGGGTCAGGCGCCACAGGGCCTCGCTGGCCGGATAGGGCCCCGGTATGGCCAGGGCGAAGACGTGGATCGGCAGGCCCGCCGACCAGGCCATCAGCGGGCCGGAAACGAGCATGGCGGCGAGGGCGATCACCATCAGCCAGTGCACCGGCTTGGCCGCCGCGAAAGACAGCCGGCCCTGTTTGGGCAGGGGGCCGGGGTGGCCCTTGGCGAACCGCCACAGGACCCTGGCCCACAGCAAGAGGTAGGCGCAGACGGCGATGGCCGTGTGCAGGTCGCGGCGGACCCCATAGTCCCCCTGGCCGGCATGAATCTGGCTGCCGGCCACCAGCAGGACCACCACCGCCACCGCCGCGCCCCAATGCAGGCCTATGGATATCCAGCCATAGCCGTCGGCGGTGTCCTGGAGCCGCGACGGAGGTCGGGCTTCCGAGGGATCAAGCTTGCGCAAAATAGCCGCCTTCCCTACCCTCCGGCCGACTTCGGCGCCCCCTTTTTGGGGCGGTCGGCGCATCGGCGTATACTAGACCCAGCTCAACAGGCGGAACGCACATGAAGCGACTGGCTCCGGCCCTGGCGGCCTTCACCCTCCTTACGCTGGGGGCCTCGGCGGCCCTCGCCCACCACGGGCTGACGCAGGAGTTCGACGTCAAGAAGCTGGTGACGCTCAAGGGCGTGGTCTCCAAGGTCGATTGGGTGAACCCGCACATCTACTTCGTCCTGGACGTGGATCAGGGCGGCGGCAAGACCCAGAAGTACCTGGTCGAGACGGTCCCCGTGGCCTTCGCCCGCAAGGCCGGGGTCACCAAGGAGATCATGATGGGCGGCGGCAAGCCGATCGAGCTCGCCGCCTTCCCGGGTCGCACCGACCAGAGCCGCGTCTTCGCCAAGATCATCACCTTCTCCGACGGCCGCACCCTGCAGCTGTCGGGCGACCGCTAAGCTGATCTCGAAACCACCCAAAGGGAGGAATTCGGACATGGCCAACCATGCCAAAATCGGTCTCTTCGCCGGCGCCATCCTGGCGTTGGTCGTGGCCACCGGCGCCAGCGCCCAGGACAACAAGCCCACCCCGCGCAACGCCGCGGGCCACCCCGACCTGAACGGCACCTGGGACAACGGCGGCGGCGTCGGCTTCCTTCGCCCGCAGCGCAGCGCCGACGGCTCGATCTGCGTCGCGGGCTGCCCCGCCCCTCCGGGCGGACGACCCCAGCAGATCGCGGCGACCACCCGGCCGGCCACTCCGGCCCCGCCGCGCAACACCCAGCCCGCCTCGGCCCGCCCGGTCTACAAGGCCGCCTACCAGGCCAAGGTCGCCGACCTGACCAAGCGTCAGGTGCTCGAGGACCCGGTCCTGCGCTGCCACAATCCCGGCCTGCCGCGCATCGGCGCCCCCGAGAAGATCGTGCAGACCGACAAGCAGCTGATCATGCTCTACGACGACGTCTCCGGCGGCTTCTGGCGCATCGTCAACTTCGGCGACAAGCACCGCGCCGACGCCGAGGAAAGCCCGATGGGCGACTCCATCGCCCACTGGGAAGGCGACAGCCTGGTCATCGAGGCGACCAAGATCGCCGATAGCACCTGGATCACCGACAACGGCGCCTTCCACACCGTCAACATGAAGGTGACCGAGCGCCTGACCCGCGTGGGCGACCGAATCGACTACCAGGCCCGCGTGGATGACCCCGAGGTCCTGACCCAGCCGTGGATTCTGCCGTCGCGGACGCTCAACCTGACGAATGTGGAGCTGTTCGACGCCCAGCCCTGCGCCGACCAGGACATCGCCCACATGGTCGACCCCCTGTCGGACGCGCCGGACTCGCACCACGACAATCCCCGGTAACGCCAATCCCGCGGGCGTAGCGCCTTCATCAAAGGAGAGGCGCCCGTATGGAGGTGCTCACCTGGCTCGAGAACACGTGGCTCGGCCAGTTCATTCAGTCTGACGCCTTCGCCCACCCGATCCTGCTCTGTTTCCACGCCGTGGGGATGGGGATCGTGGTCGGGCTGGTGCTGATCTTCGACCTGCGCACCCTGGGCTATCCCAAGGGCCTGCCGCTCCGCACCTTCCAGAGCCTGGTCGGCCTTGGCTGGATCGGCTTCGCCATGAACGCGGCCTCGGGCGTGCTGATGTTCGTCTCCGAGGCCTCGACCATCCTCTTCAACTGGACGTTCCAGCTGAAGCTCGCCCTGATCGCGCTCGGGGGCCTGTCCCTCTGGATCATGGGCAAGATCACAGCCTCGCTCGACCCCCTCGACGGCGAGGTGCGCTTCCCGCCCGCGGCCAAGGTCTGGGCCGTGATCTCGGCCCTGCTGTGGATCGGTGCGATCGTCGCGGGGCGCTACATCGCCTACACCCTCAAGCCGAACATCTCGCTCGATGGCTGACCTCCAGACCGACATTCTGCACCTGTTCCGCGACAACCCCGTCGGCGACGCGGTGCGCGACATCCCGTGGGCCTTCAGCGTCTCGGAGACCCTGCACTTCATAGGTCTGTCGATGCTGGTGGGCGCGCTCCTCCTGGTGGACCTGCGCATCCTCGGGGTGGCGAAAAACGTCTCCTACGCGACGGTGCTGAAGCTGGTCCCGGTGGCGATCCTGGGCTTCGCCATCAACCTGATCTCCGGCTTCGTCCTCTTCACCTCGGACCCGTTCATGTACTGGCCCAACCCCCTCTTCAAACTGAAGATGGCGGTGGTGGTCCTGGCGGGGCTGAACGCCCTCTGGTTCACCTTCGCCGAGGAGAAGAAGCTCCTGGCCCTGCCCGAGGGCGCCAAGGTCCCGACCATGATCCGGACCACGGCGATCCTGTCCCTGACCTTCTGGCTGCTGGTGATCCTGGGCGGGCGTCTCCTGCCCACCTTCGAGGCCTACGGCGACGTCGGCTTCGAACCGACTCCCGTCGCCGCGCCCGCCTCGGCGCCCTAGCCCAGCAGAGACTTGTTGTCCGCCCCGAGCGGCGGGCAGACGCCCACGGCCGAGCGCTCCCCGTCGATCAGGATCGGGCTCGCCATCAACTTCAGCGCGGGGTCCGCAGGATGCGGGACCGTCTGCACCATGCCCACCGCCTGCACGAACGGATTGGTCAGGGCCTCGCCAACGTCACGGACGGGTGCGATGGGCAGGACGCCGCCTAGCGCCGTCAGCCAGTGATCCGTCCTGTGGCGTTTGAACTCGGCGTCCAGGGCTGCCGTCAGCTCGCCCCGATGGGCGAAGCGGGCGGGGATGTCGGTAAAGCGCGGGTCCAGTGCGAGGTCCTCGCGCCCCAACACCTTCAGCAGCGCCCGCCAGAAAGCCTCGGTCATGCACATGATCGAGACCCAACCGTCCGCGGTGGGGAAGGTCTGCACCGGGGCCACGGAGAAGTGGCCGCTGCGGGGTTGGCGGGTCGCCGCCTCCCCGGTGTTGAGGAACCAGGTCCCGACATAGCCGAGCTGGTGCAGGGCCACGTCGAACAGCGATACGTCCACGTCGCAGCCCATGCCCGTGCGCCGGGACGCCAGCAGGGCTGAGAGGAGCCCCACCATGGCCGTCGCTCCGGTGGTGTAGTCGATCATCGAGGGGCCGCCGCAGCGGGAGGGGGGACCCTCCGGCTCGCCGGTCAGGCTCATGATCCCGGCCTCGGCCTGCATCAGGTAGTCGTAACCCGGCCAGGCCGCGCGGCTGTTGTCCCGCCCATAGGCCGAGATGTGGGCGCAGACAATGTCCGCCTTGATGGCTTTCAGGGCCGCATAGTCGAGCCCGAGCCTGGCGGGCTGGTCGCCGCGCAGGTTGTTGACCACCGCGTCCGCGGTCGCGACCAGACCCTCGAAATCGCGCCGACCCTCGGGCGACTTCAGGTCGAGGGCGACGCTGCGCTTCCCCGCATTCCAGGTCTGGAAATACTGGCTGTCCGCGTCGCCCAGCAGGTGCGGGCCGGTGTAGCGGGCCGGGTCGCCCCCGACGGACGGGTTCTCGATCTTGATGACTTCGGCGCCGAGGCCCGCCAGCAGCATGGTGCCGTAGGGGCCGGCCGCGTACTGCTCGATCGAGACGATCCGCACACCTTCCAGAGGCTTCATGCCTGGTCGGGGAAGAAGGCCAGGGTGCGCAGCTCGATGGAGCGCCGGGGCGCCGCGCCGGGACGGCTGTTGGGGTCGTGGAACGAGGCGTGGGCGGTCCACTGCACGCGATCCCGGTCGGTGTCGCAGAGCTTGAACACCAGCACCTCGTCCGGCTGCATGTCCGAAACGTACCACCAGCGATGGCCCGGATTGTGCGCCAGGTTATAGCCCGCCGCCTGGTCCACCCCCGAAAGCGAGCGCCCGCCGATGGGCCCGTGCACCAGGTCGCCCCGCTCCACCGAGGCGGCGTCGCAGACGGCCAGGGGATTGCTCTCGATGGGGGTGATCGGCCGCCACAGATTGATCAGCACGATGCGGCCGGCCAGCAGGCGTTGCGCGTCCTCGGCCGGCAGGTTGTCGCGCGCGATCGCCCGGATGGTGTCCTCGTTATAGTCGATGTGCGCGTTGAACACCGGCGCGCGCGTCCCGGCGGGCGCGTCCGGAGCGCCGTTGCGCACCCCGTCGCCGAACACCAGCACCTCTTCCGCCCCGGTCAGCGCGCGCACCAGCTCGCGGGCCTCGGCGTAATAGGCGCCTTCCCGCTGCTCACGGTTCTCGAAGTTGGTCACCGCCGTGGGGCTACGGACGAAGATGAAGCCGTTGGTCTCCAGGTCGAGGCTGTCCGCGAGCGGCCGGGCGTCCTGGACTTGCACCACATGGGCGTTCAGGGCGAGGGTCGAGCGGCTGGGGTCGGTGTCATGGTGCGCGCCGATGGGGGCCGCCGGATCGACATAGTGGATGACGGTCTCGACGGCGGCGCCGGGCCGCGTCCTCTCCGCCGTGAGCATGGCGCTTTCCTCGTGCTTCTGCGGGCTCAAGGCTCGCCGAAAAGCGCCCCCGAGTCGAGCGAGCCTACCGGCTGACCCTCAGCCGCTGGGCGCCGTTGTCGTCGTACTCGCGGTTGGCTTCGCAGACGTATTCCTGGAGCTTGGCGGGGTTGTTGCGCTTCATGATCCAGGTGAACTTCCACGGGCCGGTGAGGACGACCGGGTCCTCGATCGTGGTCTGATCCTCCAGCCAGTCGGGCGAGATCAGCCGGATGCGCTCTACGATCCGCTGCTGGTCCGAGTGGGGCGTGTCGCGGAAGAGCGCGTCCTCCTTCACGCCGATGGTGTCCACCACCAGGGTGTCGCCTTCCCAATGGCCGACGGAGTGGCCGAAGAACACAGGCTCCACCTCGCCGATCCTGCCCTGGGGCTCGTCCAGATAGATTCGGTGCACCTGGTTCAAGAGCTCGTTGATCATGGTCACCTGTCCCGGCGTGACCAGCATCTCCACGGCGAAGGATCCTGACCGCATCATCGAGGGGAAGCCCTCGGGCAGGCACTGGCTCCAGGCCGTTGTCGGCGGCAGCCCCTTGGCGGTGGCCTCGCGGTTGGCGCGCGCCGTCGCGTCCACCTTGGCCTGGTACTCAGGCTTCAGCGGCGCGGGGGGAATGTTCGGCGAGGGCGGATGGGCGGGGTCGTTGCGGCCGAGCCAGGTCTCCCACACGCCGTTGATACCGGAGGTGTCGGTCACCCGCTTGGAGGTCGGCGGCGACAGGTACTGCGGATCGATCGGCGCCGGCGGGGGGCCGGCCGGCTGACCGGCAAGCGCGCCGACCGGCGTCAGCGCCACCGTGGCCGCGAGGCACACCCAGCTCAGCTTGGACGTCTTCATCAGATCTTCCCCCCGACACCCGAACGGTTCGCCATCCGAACAATCTATACCGTTGCGCGCGCCTGGAAAGCACGCGCAGCTCAGCGGCTATAGACGGCGACCGTGGGCGAAAGGGGCGCAAGCCGGACCGAGAGGGCGATGCCGCCCGCCCCCAGCAGCAGGACCAGGGCGATCACGGCGGCCGGGCGGGGCGGGACGGCGTCGCGCAGCAGGGGCGCCATGGCCAGGGAGACCAGCAACAGAAAGGCCGCCATGGTCATGGGCAGCTCGCTTCCCACCCCCAGGAAGGCGAGGTGGGCGAGGCCAAGCACGAAGGCCGCGGAAACCGCGCCCGCCACCGCCAGCACGGCCAGGACGGGCGGCTTGCGGAGCATTGGGTCGAGGGTCGCGGCGAGGGCGGCGACGGCGGCCGTGAGCAGCAGGGGCCAGGCGAGCAGAGGCGTTGTGGTGGGCGCGGCGACCTGGGCGGCGAGCGCCAGCAGCAGCACCAGCAGGGCCGTTCCCATCCAGATCGCCCAGGTCCCCACCGGCTTCTTCACCGCCAGGAAGGCGAGGCCCCCCGCGGCGACAGCGACGGGGATGGCGAACCCGAAGGCTTTCCCGTGCACGGCGATGGCGACGAGGAGGACGGCGGCCGGGAGGGGCGCCCAGCGTGCCCGGATGGTCCAGCGGCTGAAGGCCAGGACCAGGGCGGCGAGGCCGATCAGCGCGGCCTGCAGCTCCAGTCGAGGGAGCGCCGCCAGCCGGTCGTAATAGTTGCGGGTCGGGGCGATGGAGAGAGCATCGAAAGCGTAGAGCGCCAGGCCCGCGTGCAGGACCAGCGCCAGGGCCAGCAGTCCGCCCCTCCCGACCTCGCGCCAGGTCGGACCGTCCGCCGCCCGCAGCCGGACGAGCGCCAACGCCAGCAGCGCGCCCGCCGTCGCCAGTACGATCCACCCCGCCCAGGCCGGATAGGCGAGGAGGAACAGGCCGAGGACGTCGCCGAAGGCCGCGTCCGGCGCCTTGGCGGGCAGGGCCGGCGCCATGGCCAGGGCCCGCACGATGTCGAGGGCTTGGCCGCCCAGATGCTGCACCGAGCCGGGCTCGACGGCGTCGGCGGTGGCCAGGGGCGAATGGTAGAGCCCGGCCCGGCCCATGAAGGCGAAGTTGACGCCGCCGATCCCCCGCTGCCTCGCCAGAGTGAAGTCGGTGAAGTTGGGCATCACCTTGTAGATGAAGGCGGCCAGGGACTGGGCCGTGGGCTGGCGCACCGCGCGGGCGTAGAGCCTCGCCATGGCGCCGTTCTCCGGACCCGTCTCGAACATCACCGCCCGGCCGCCCGCGCCCCGGGCCTCCAGGTTGACCGCCACGCCGATGCGCGCCGCCAGGGGATCGCGCTCGAAGAAGCCGAGGGCGCCGTCGCCGTTCAGCTCCTCCGCGTCGGTGAAGAGCAGGACTACGTCGCGAACCGGGGGCGGCCCCGCCTTGAGCGCCCGGGCGATCTCCAGCATCGCCGCGACGCCTGCGCCGTCGTCGGCCGCGCCGGGGGAGCCCCAGACCGTGTCGTAGTGGGCCATCAGCAGGACAGCCGGTCCGGTGTGATCGCGCCCTGGCAGCACCGCCACCACGTTCTCCGGGTCCCTGCCGAGGGCCGCGGGCCCGCCCCACCGCTCCAGCCGCTCGCGACCCTTCCGGCTGAAGGGGACGGTCTCGGTGCGCGCTTCCAGGCCGACGGCTCGCAGCCGCCCGACAAGGTAGGCGCGCACCCGCGCCTGCTCGGGCGAGCCGGTGGGATGGGGCGCGCGGGCCATCTCGCGGATGTCGACGAAGGCGCGGTCCGCGGAGAACAGGACCGCGTCCGCGTTCACCGCCAGGGGCCCCGGCGGGCGGGCGGCGAGGGCGGCGATCAGGACAGCGCCGAGAAGCGCGGCGACCAGGGCGACGAGCCGGGACATCCGCCCACAATGACCGCTTCGCAGCCTCTCGTCAGTCGCTCTGGTAGCGCGCCGAACGGATGCGGGTGAAGCGCCCGTCGGGGCCGATGTCGAACAGGGCGAAGGTGATGTGGTGGTAGGTCTCCCCCTTCTTCAGGCGCTTGGCCAGCACGCCCTCGGGCAGGTCCTCCAGGGCGGTGAAGGTGGATTCCAGCTCCGCCCCCACCCCGTCCTCGCCGATGATCAGGCGGTTGATCTTGATCTGCCGGTGGGTGGCGTCCTTCACCCCCTTGTAGAAGTCGATCACCGCCTGGCGGCCGCGCAGCTCCCGCTTGCCGCCGAGGACCAGCAGCACGTCCTCGGCGTAGCGGCCGGAAAAGGCTTCGTAGTCGTCCCGGTTGAAGGCCGCGATATAGGCCCGGAACGCCTCTTCCGTGATCGCCGGCGTCATGCGGCGGCGGCCGGGGTCAGGTCTTCGCGCAGGTTCCGCGAGGCCAGGAGGTAGTGCACCATGGCCCACAGGCAAAGGACCGCCGAGCACATCATCGCCTGCTGCACGCCCGTGGCCGAGGCCTTTCCGCAGGCCTGGACAAGCATCGGCAGGGCCCCCTCCGACGGCCGCCCGCCGGGGCAGAGCCGGGCGTATTCGCCGAGGGTGAAGGCGCGGGTGGCGAAACGGTCGCTGACCATGCCGCTGAGCACCGGCCCAAGGCCCGAGCCCACCAGGGTCATGGATATCCCCAGGATCGCCTGGACCGAGGCCCGCATCCTCGGCTCCACGAAGTTCTGCGCGGTGGCGTAGGTCGGGCTGGTGTAGGCGAAGTGGAACATCACGGCGACGAAGAGCACCGCGGCGGCGGCCTGGTAGGTCCCCTGGCTGAAGGCGACCCAGTAGACGGGCGCGGCCAGGAGGAGACCGATGGCGGGGGTGAACATGTACCAACGCCGGTCACGCTTCGCCATGACGGTGGCCGCGTAGCCGCCGGCCAGGGCGCCCAGCCCGCCCGCCACGCCGCTGACGATGCCGAACAGCAGGCCCGCCTTGGCCGTGGGCAGATGGAAGGTGCGCACCAGGAAGGGCACGGTGAAGGGCAGGATGCCGTTGGTGGCGAGGTTGGCGAGCGCCGCCCCGATCAGCAAATTCCTGAAAGATCGTTTGGCCCACAGCAGCTTGATCGCAGCGGCCAGGGACGGCGGCGCCGCCGCCACCTGAACACCCTCCGAGTGGCCGCGCGGCGCCTCCTTCACGGTGAAGGCGGCCAGCGCCGCCAGGATCAGCCCCGGCACGCCAACCCAGAAGAAGGCCGCGCGCCAGCCGTAATGCTGCGCCACCCAGCCGCCGCCGATCCCGCCGATCATCGAGCCCAGGGGGATGCCGAGGCCGTAGATGGCGAAGGCGAAGGGGCGGCGGATGGGCGGAAAATAGTCCGAGATCAGCGAGGCGGAGGCGGGCTGGCCGCCGGCCTCCCCCACCCCGACGCCGATGCGGAACAGAAACATCTGCGCGAAGCCCTGCGCGAAGCCGCAGAAGGTGGTCATGACGGACCAGACCAGGACGGAGGCCGCGATCACCCAGGTCCGGCTCTTGCGCTCGGCGATGCGGGCGATGGGCAGGCCAAGGGCCGCGTAAAAGATCGCGAACGGCGGCCCGATCATCCATCCGAGCTGGGCGTCGGTGAGCCGCATCTCCTGCTTGATGGCCTGGCCCAGGGTCGACAGGATCGTCCGGTCGATAGAGCCCGACACGGCCACCAGGAGGATGACGATCAGCATCCAGTAGCGGTCGAAGGTGCGCAGGGGCGGCGGGGCGGCGGCGGTGTCGCTCATGGTTTTCCTTCGCGGGCCTTTAGCGGCGATAGACAATGGCCGGGACGGGGCCTGCCCGCAATCGTCCAGCTTTCGCTCCCCTGCCCGGGTTTTTCTCGCCTCACAGGGGAACGGGATTTGCACAAACCCCTCCCAGGCGAACCGAAACGGGACGGGATCGATGCACAGGCTTGAGATGACCGTTCGCTGCGGCCGCGAGGCCGAGCGGGTCTCCACCGCCCTCTACCGCTTCCTGGAGCTGCGCCTGTCGAACGCGGGCGAGCTCGCCGGCCACGCCGAAATCGTCTCCGAGCCCTCGGGCCAGTGGGAGAGGAAGCGCATCACCCTGTGGAGCGAGGCCGCCGCCCGCGATTTCGCCGAGTTCCTGCGCGTCTTCTGAAACTCCCCGTCTTTGGAAGCATCATCTCTTGCGCCGCCCGGCGCGGGCGCTAGATCAGTGGCCCTTCCACTGGCGAGGCGCCCCGCGTGGCCGGACAGTTCGACGACTGGGAAGTCTCCCCCGAGGCGCAGCCGCGCCCGGAAGACTACGCCTATGACCTGGACCGGGCCCTGGCCTCGGTGGTCGGCCTCAGCGCCAAGGTCCCGCCCGACGCCTTCACCGCCGCAACCCTCGGGGTCGACCGCGCCGGCAATGGCGTAGTGATCCGCTCGGACGGCCTGGTCCTGACCATCGGCTATCTCGTCACCGAGGCCGAGGAGATCACCCTGGCCACCGCCGACGGCCTGACCGTCCAGGGCCACGTCCTGGGCTACGACCAGGCCTCCGGCTTCGGCCTGGTGCAGGCCCTCGACCCCCTCGGACTGCCCGCCCTCG
Organism: Caulobacterales bacterium; assembly: GCA_947474395.1. Classification (GTDB taxonomy): domain Bacteria; phylum Pseudomonadota; class Alphaproteobacteria; order Caulobacterales; family Caulobacteraceae; genus CANJID01. Next base: position 34,758 of record CANJID010000004.1, on the reverse strand, counting down.
CCCTCGGCGCCGCGACCAGGGCGCCCGTGGGCCAGCCGGTGGTGATCGGCGGCGCCGGCGGCCGCGCCCGCTCGGTGGCCGCCCGCATTCTCGCCAAGCAGGAGTTCAGCGGCTACTGGGAATACCTGTTGGACGAGGCCATCTTCACCGGCCCCCCCCACCCCTTCTGGGGCGGCGCGGCCATGATCGGCCCCGCGGGCGATCTCCTCGGCGTCGGCTCCCTGCAGGTGCAGCAGCGCGGGCCCGGCGGACGGCCCCTGGCGCTCAACATGGTGGTGCCGATCGACCTGCTCCCGCCGGTGTTCGACGACCTCCTGGCGGGCAAGCCCTCCGTCCCCGCCCGGCCCTGGCTGGGGGTCTACGCCCAGGAACAGGACGAGCGGATCGTGCTGATCGGCTTCGCCGGCGAGGGGCCTGCCCGCCGCGCCGGACTGAAGGAAGGCGACGTGGTCCTCGCCGTCGGCGGAGAGCCGGTGGCCACCCTCGCCGATTTCTACCGCGCCTTGTGGGGCCTCGGCTCGGCGGGGGTCGCCGCCCCCCTGACCCTTGACCGCGAGGGCGATGTCTTCGACGTGGAGGTCACCACCAGCGACCGCCGCCGCTACCTGAAGACCGCCCGCTACAACTGAGGCCGGAGCGCGTTAGGCGAAAGTGTGAGCGGTTTCGCCGCCCGAACGCGCTCCAAATGTCGGCGAGCTCAGCCCTTAACTCAGGCTTATCCCCTCCCGGGCATAATGGCTGTTCGGGGTACGACGGGACACCATGAGTCAGACATCGCTCAACAGGGCCAGGATCCTTCTGGTCGACGATTCCAGCGCCAACCGCGAGATGCTGGCGGCGGCCCTGGCCTGCCTGGATGTCGAGCTGGTGGAGGCCACCAACGGCGAGGAGGGCGTCGCCGCCGCCCGCGCGGGCGACTTCGACCTGATCCTGATGGACGTCTACATGCCGGTGATGAACGGCGTGGACGCCACCCGGGCCATCCGCGCCCTTGAAGGCTCCCGCGCCCAGACCGCCATCGTCGGCTTCACCGTCGACGTGCGCCCCGAGCAGATGTCCCGCTACGAAGAGGTCGGGATGAACGACGTGATCGCCAAGCCGGTCGATCCCGCCGAGCTGATCCGCAAGGTCTTCTACTGGTCCAGCGTCTCCGGCGACGACGACACCGCCTACATCTGACCCTGACCACCCGGCGGCCCACCACCATTGAAAGTGTGGAGGAGACTGCCAGAATCGCCGCCATGTTCGGCGCGGCCGAGGCGTGCGTCAGGGGGACGGATTCGGATGATTTCTGTTTGGCGACTGGGAGCCTCGGCCTTGTCCGCGGCCGCATGTCTGGTGTTCGGGACGGGTGCGGTCGCGGCCGCCCCCGCGGTTCAGCCCGACCTCACGGGCGTATGGTCCGGCGCCTCGACCCCCAGCGCGCCGGATCTCACCCTTCCCTATCGGCCCGAGGCGAAGGCCAAGGTGGACGCCTATCTCAAGCTGGTCGACCCGGTGGGCGAGACTCCCGGCTTCTACTGCCTCGGCGCGGGCATGCCCGGCGCGATGATGGGCTCCGGCGGCTATCCGATGGAGATCATCCAGCGGCCCGAGCAGATCACCATCGTCTATGAGCTGCACGGGGAGACCCGGCGCGTCTATTTCGGCGCCCGCAACGCGCCGCAGGAGGACCGCATACCCGGCCGCAACGGCTATTCCTCCGGGCGGTGGGAGGGGGACGCCCTTGTCGTCGAGACGGACAACCTCGTCGATCAGGTCGACCAGCGCTATCCCCACAGCGCCGACGCGCGGATCGTCGAGCGATACCGTCTGGGCGGAACGGACGAGCGCGGACGCCGCATCCTCCAGGTCGAGGCCACCCTCACCGATCCGGCCTACTACACCCGGCCCCTGACTTTCGAACGGCGATGGACCGAGGTGCCGAACGGGCGGCTGATGAACTACGAGTGCGCCGAGGAGAACTGGCACAAGCGCCTTGAAGAGCTCACGGCGAAGGCCGGGCCGCCGGCGCGTTGAGCGGCCCGGCTCCGGCTACCGGCTGGCCGTGGTGGCCGGCTGGGCGCCGGGAACGACGGTGATCTCCGCTCGCCGGAGCTTGTAGTCTTCCAGGCCGTCCGCCTTCTTGGCGTCCTTCCACACGACCTTGATCGTGTCACGAGGAAGCCCGAGTTCCGCGAAGGTCTGCTCCAGCCGTTTCGCGCGGCGCTCGCCCATCTCCTTGCGTTCGACGAAATCCGGGCCGTCGGACATCTTCACGGACGCGCGGTAGGCGACCACCTGGACCTCCGCCGCATTCGACGTCTTGGCGAAGGTCGCGGCCTCGCCGAGCACCCGGGCCCAGCGGTTCGCCCAGTCGGTGTCGAAGTCGTAGTAGACGGTGAAGACGGTCTTCGTGGGCGGCGCCTTCGCCGCTGCCGGCGCCGCGGCGGGAGCGCCCCCCGGCCGGCGATTGAGGCTCGGCCTCGGATTGGGACCGGGGCCGCGAGGCGCGAACGGCACGGTATAGCGGTCCTCCGCCGGCAACATGGTGTTGCAGGAGGGATCGAGGTCCGGAAGGTTGGAGATCTTCACCGGCTTCAGCACGATCCCGCCGCAGATGCGCGGCTCGCTCGAGACGACGCCTTCGGCCAGCACCTTGTGGCCGAGGAAGGGCGGATAGAACTCCGCCGAGGCGTCCTGCTGGATGCCCAGGTAGTAGAGCTCGCCCTTGTACTCCGAGAGCCAGCACGGCACCGTCGCGGTGTCCCGCAGGATCGGGCAGCTGACGAAGTTCAGGTGCTGCTCGGCCGCCTGGGCGGCGCCGGCGCTGAACAGCGCCAGAAGCGAAACCGCAGCCATTTTCCGGTTCATGCCATCGCCCCTTAGAGAACGCTCAGGAAATTGACCAGGTCCTGCCGTTCCTGCTCGGAGTACCCGACGTTGAATCGCCGATCGTAGAAATCCACGAGCTCACGCAGGGTCTTGGCCGAGCCGTTGGAGAAATACGGAGCGCGGGCCGAGAGCGCGCGGAACTGCGCCATCACGATGGAGCCCACGTCGATGCAGCGGCCGCTGACCAGGGCCCGGCCGGGATCGTGGGTGTAGATCACCCGGCCGAGGAAGGTGTGGGGCGCCACGTCGGCGTCGCAGGTGATCTTGAACATCGGCAGGTCCGGCTGGTCCCCCGCCCACGGCGTGTTGGCGGTGCCGAGGTCGACCCACCCGGCCGAAAGGTCCTGTCCCGTCAGCGAAGCGTTGTGGCAGGTGGCGCAGGTGCGCTTGGCCGGATTGCCGAGCCCGACCGTGTTGATGTGCTGGGTGTCGCGGATCCAGAACGGCCGCACGAAGAAGACGTCGAAGCCCCGCGCCACCGAGGCCCGGAACACCCGCTGCTGCGCCGTCTCGCCGGGGGCGGCGGTCTTCCAGACCTCGAAGGACTTGAACACCGGATTATCGAGGTAGTCGGCCAGGACGCCTTGCTGGCCGTCGCGCATGGCGGCCGGGCCGAGCGCCGGGGGCCCGCCGTTGTACTGCAGGGCGCCGCCCGCCGAAGTCATCTTCTGCGCCGCGTAGACCTGCATTTCGAAGTCGACGATCTTCTTGAGCTGTTCGGGGTTCGGCGCCGCCTTGCCCTCCTCGTGCCCGAGGACGGCGTTGACGGCCTGGGTCTTCAGGGTCAGCTCGCGGGCGTCCGCCATGAAGTTGAGGCCGACCGGCCGGCCCGTGTCCGGGTCCAGCGGCATGGTCATGGCCAGGTTCTTGGCGTTGAACGCGCCGCCCGAGTTGGTGACGTACTTCAGGTTCGCGGCCATGCGGGGCCGGCGGTACACCGAAACCATCGGGGTGGGGCTGCCCAGCCCATAGACCGGGCTGGTGTTGCAGCCGGTCGGGTCGCGCACGACCTCGATCTTGAACTCCGGCTTGATCGCCTGGCCGTTCCGGTCCCGCGGCGGCCATTGCGCCGCCACCCGGAACGCCCCCCGTTCCAGAAGCAGCGAATGGGAGGACTTGAGCTCCTGCGGCAGGCTGGGGCAGTTGGAACCGTCGATCGCGGCGAAGAGCGGATCGCGGCCGTTGGTCTCTTCCCACCGGCGCTGCACCGTCTGAGCCGACAGGCTCATGCCGTTGGCCGGCTGGTGGCAGGTCACGCAGGCCCGGCCGTTGGTTCCCAGCGCCGTGAAGAAGGGATGGTCCTTGGTCTCGATCGGGCCGGAGGCGTTGATGATCCCGACGGCGCCCTCGGGGGTGTCGAAGTCGACGGCGGCCGGCAGGACGTCCCCCTGCCCCGCCTCCCACCACAAGGATTTCCCGTAGGTCCCCTGCGCCGGCGCGGCGGCGGCCAGCCCCAAGGCCAGGACGCCGCTGAGGCAGGCGAGCCCGACGCCGGCCCTGGCGGCGGTCCGCCGGCGGCGGCTCGCATTTGAGTTGGAGGCCCGGTCGATCGTCATAAGCTTACCTCCGCCGCCGCCGGCTCGACAGGCAGACTGTCTGGTACCAGACTATTTGTGTTCCAGACGATGAGCAAGGTCCGCTTCCGCCCGCCGTCGGTGGCGGGGGGCCCTGCGCGCGTTGGCCGCAGGCGTGAACAAGTCCAGAACTCACAGGTTTATTTTATGGTTAACAGCAGGTAAACGCCTGCCGCGAGCGCTGCAGATACGCCCGCCCTGCGTGCAGCCGCCGACGGAACATCCATCCCCGCCCTGGCGTTGCGCGCTCAGCCGTAAAGGCGCGGCGGATCGGGAGCGCGGCATGGTAGGAGCGATCGCACGGGGGCTTGGGCTCGGTATCGCCATGCTGGCCCTGACGGGATGCGGCGGGGGGCCTGCCCTTCCGCGGATCGCAGGATTCGGTCCCCAGCCCCAGCTTCCCGCGCCGCATAAGGCCCTGATCCCGACCCTGGAGATCGCCCCGGCCGACGGCTGGCCCGCGGGCGCCGCCCCGACCCCCGGCCCCGGCTTCTCGGTGAAGGCGTTCGCCACCGGCCTCACCCATCCGCGCTGGCTCTACGTCCTGCCCAACGGAGATGTGCTGGTCGCAGAGACCAACGGTCCGGGAGAGCCGACCAAGGGCCTGAAGGACTGGATCATGAAGCTGGTGATGAAGCGGGCCGGCGCGGCGGTCCCCAGCCCGGAGCGCATCTCCCTGCTGCGCGACGGCGACGGCGACGGGGTGGCCGAGACGCGGACCGTCCTGCTGCAGGGGCTGAAGTCGCCCTTCGGCATGGCCCTGGTCGGCTCCACCCTCTACGTCGCCAATACCGACGCGGTGGTGCGCTTCCCCTACCGCGAGGGCGAGACCCAGATTTCCGCCCCGCCCGTGAAGGTGGCGGACCTGCCCGGCGGGCCGATCAACCATCACTGGACCAAGAACATCCTGGCGAGCCGCGATGGCTCAAAGCTCTACGTCACCGTCGGCTCCAACTCGAACGTGGCCGAGAACGGCATGGCGGCCGAGGAGCGGCGGGCCGCGATCCTGGAGCTCGACCCGGCCACGGGCGCGACGCGCATCTTCGCCTCCGGCCTGCGCAATCCCAACGGCATGGGCTGGCAGCCGCAGAGCGGCGCCCTGTGGGCGGCGGTCAACGAGCGGGACGAGCTGGGGAACGACCTCGTCCCTGACTACATGACCTCGGTGAAGGAGGGGGGCTTCTACGGCTGGCCCTACAGCTACTACGGCGCCCACGTGGACGACCGGGTGAAGCCGCAGCGGCCGGACCTCGTGGCCCGGGCCATCGTTCCCGACTATGCCCTGGGCGCCCATACGGGCTCCCTGGGCCTGGCCTTCAATGACAAGGGCGCGTTCCCTGCCCGATACGCCGGCGGCGCCTTCGTGGGCCAGCACGGCTCGTGGAACCGCTCGCCGAAGAACGGCTACCAGGTGATCTTCGTGCCCTTCGCCAACTGGGCGCCGACCGGCGGGCCGGAGCCGGTGCTGACGGGCTTCATCGACGCGCGCGGCCACGCGCGGGGCCGCCCGGTGGGCGTGGCGCTCGACCGCTCCGGCGCCCTCTTGGTCGCCGACGATGTGGGCAATACGGTGTGGCGGGTTACGCCCGCCCGCTGAGCGACTAGCTCTTCTCGGGGCCGCCGGTGACGACCAGCAGCAGGCCCGCGGCAATCGCGCCGAGGCCGCCGATGATGGAGAATATCCACAGGCCCAGCACTGTGTTGGTGTCCTTCAGGGGACCGAAGACCGCCACGAGCAACAGGGCGCCGACCAGCATGGCCGCCAGGCCCCACCCTCTTTCCAAAGTCATCCGAACTCTCCGTAAATCACGCCTCGCCTTCTAGCCTCTAACCCCGGCGCAGGCGAATCTGGTCAGTCCGGGTCGGCCGGCGCCGGATCGCCCTCGCGCGACAGCAGCACGGCCAGCCACTGGGTCGACTCGAACTCCCCGGCGATGGCCATGACCACCACCGTCAGGGGCGTCGACAGGAATACGCCCGGCAGGCCCAGGATCACTCCCCAGAAGCCCAGGGAAAGCAGCACCACCACCGGATCGACGTTCAGCCGATCCCCCTGCAGCTTGGGCAGGAGCACGTTCTCGATCATGAAGGCCGCGGCCCCCAGGCACAGGAACAGGATCAGCGGCCGGGTCGGATCGTCGAACTGCGCCAGGGCGATCAGGGTGGGCCCCACCACCGCGGCTATGCCCCCGAGGATCGGGATGTAGGCGCTCAGAAAAATCAGCAGGGCCCAGAAGGGGGCGTTGGGCAGGCCGACGGCGAAGATGATGACCCAGGCGGCCGTGGCGACGAGGGCCGCCTTGAAGGTCTGCAGCCCCATGTACTGCTCGCTGGCCACCCGCACCCGGTCGAACACCCGCTCGGCGTCGCCCTGGTGGGAGCCGAACAGGCGGTTCATCTTGCGCTTGAACGGCTGGCGCGAGGCCAGGAGGAAGCCGAGGTAGATCACCACCAGGCCGAAGGCCGTCGCCACCCCGCGCGCGGCGCCGAACAGCTTGGTGAGGGAGGCTGAGGGCCCCTCGCCCTGGAACAGGTCTGGCAGGCCGATGGGCTGCATCTGCAACAGGCCCGAGACCCGCTCCAGCATCAGGTTGATCTTGGGCTCGATCACCGCGGTCTGCCCGCCGAAGGCCTTGCCGTAGTGGATGAAGACGCCGGAGATCAGGGTCAGGGCCCCGACGGCCAGGATCGCCGCCCCGCCCAGCCGCAGCCATTCCGGCCAGCGCGGGAAGCGCAGCGCCACGGTGCGCGAGAAGCCGTCGATCAGCATCAGCATGAACACAGCCACCACCAGAGGGGTGATGATGCCGTTCAGATATTTGATGACCACCCCGCCCACGGCCAGGGCCACGAACACCACCGAGTTGCGCAGCACCCCGGGCGTGCGGGTCGGCTGCGAGGCGATGGTCGCCGTCTGGGCCGGCCGACTAGGGGGCCTGGAGGGCTTGGGGGACTTGGGAGAATCCGTCTTGGGCATGGGCCGATCATAGCGAAGCCTTGTTCCGCGGTCGCGGGGGTCAGGCGGTAATCGACAGGATTTCCAGCGGCCCGCCCGGCCGAGCGTCGTCGAACACCCCGACGGACAACTCCCCCGTCCAGCAGGCCCCGGTGTCGAGGTTGGTGCGGAAAGGCCGCCGCTCGACGATCGCCGCCTCCGGCTTCAGCAGCCAGTGCGGGGTGTGACCGTGCACCACGTGCTTGCCGAAGTCGTGGTCCCCATCGAGGAACAGGGCCCGGATCCAGATCATCTCATCCGCGTCCTGGTCCGCCAGCGGAACGCCGGGCCGGAAACCCGCGTGGACGAACAGGTGGTGCTCGGTCTCGAACAGGTGCGGCAGGGCGCCCATCCAGTCGAGGTGGGCGGCGGGCACCTCCCCGCCGTAGGTGCGCACGGTCTCGCCGCATTCGATGATGCTGAGTTGGCCGCGCGGACGGCCGGCGACATATTCGATCAGCAGGGCCTCGTGGTTCCCCTTCAGGCAAGTCAGGCGGTCGCCCTCGCGGCGGGGACCGGCCATCAGCATGTCAACGACTCCCCGGCTGTCTGGGCCGCGGTCAACGTAGTCGCCGAGGCAGATCACATGCGCGGGCGCAGCCCCCGCATGGGCTTCGATGCGGTCGAAGGCGCGGCGCAACAGGTCGCTGCGGCCATGGATGTCGCCGATGGCGTAGATCACACGGGACTACCTTGAACTCCGGCGCAAAAAGCCTCTAGCGGACCTTGGGCGGCAGGGCGGCGATCTCTTCGGGCGTCAGCTTGCTGATCGTGTCGAGAAAGCACGGCTCCACATATCCGCCGAGCGACCGCGCCCCAATGTCGAGGTCCAGGGCGCCGCACACCACGTCCCCGCCGGCGGCGGGGGACAGCACCAGCCCCTCCTTGTCCTTCAGGGTGGAGCACTGGTGCTTCATCTGCAGCTTGTAGACGTCCCGGTTGTTGACGCGGGCGTAGACGGTCTTGTCGCCGTCCGGGCGCATGCTCTGCACCTGGCTCAGGCGAAAGCAGGTCTTCGCAGGGCCGGCGGTCTCGGCCGCGGCGAGCGGGGACGCGACGGTCAGCACGACCGCCGCGGCGAGCAGGGCGGAAAATCCGGAGCTCATGACGCCTCCTCGGCCGCGCAAAGGGGAGGACGCGGCGCGCCTTCCTCCTAGCACATCGGCGGCGGGAACGCGCCCGCCCCATCAGACAACGGAGACCTGGCGCCGCCACCTGCCTCCGATTGTTGCGGGCGGATTACAAACCGCGTCCCGCCACGCCATCAAAAAGGCCTACAACCACCGACCTCTGGGTCTCCACCGGAGCGCGGCGGCGAGGGTTTTGAATGGCGCGGATTTCGACGGCGCGGCTGGCGATCCTCGGCATGGCGGCGGCTCTTGCCGCGACTTTGGCCGGCTGCGCCGACGACGGTCCTCGGCGCGGCCCGCCGCCCGGCGGCTTTCGAGGCGGCGGTCCGGACGGGCCTGGAGGCCCGGGCGGTCCGGTGGCCAACCTCTTTGTCAGCCCGGCGGGCAAGGTGTTCCGCGGCCGGCCGGGCGAGCCCTATCCGGCGGCCGCCTGGTTCGCCGCCGCCGACGCCGACCATGACGGCCGCCTGACGAGGGCCGAATTCGTCGCCGATGCGGAGACCTACTTCCGCGTCCTGGACGAGAACCACGACGGGCAGATCGACGGCTTCGAGCTTGCCGACTACGAGAAGTCGATGCCCGAGATGGACCCGCAGGTCGCGGGCCTGCGCGCCGGGGAGGGCATGGACCCGAACCTCGGCGAGGAACGTGGCGAGCGCGGGCGTCGCTTCGGCGGCGGCGGCGGTCGCGGCGGCGGCGGTCCGCCCCCCGGAGGAGGAGGCCGTGGAGGCGTCGGCCAGTTCGCTCTGTTCGACGATCCCGAGCCGGTCTCGGCGGCCGACTTCGACCTGTCCGGACGCGTCACCCTGGCCGAGTTCCGCCGCCAGGCCGAGCAGCGCTTCGCCGTCCTCGACAAGACGTCCGCCGGCGCCCTGACCCTGGCCGACCTACCCAAGACCCCCGTGCAGCGTCGCGCCGAAGGCCCGCCGCCGGGGCGCAATGGCCGGCCCCAAGCCGGGGCCGCGCGAGCGCCGCAACGGCTTGTTTCCCCGCCCGCGATCGCTACATCGGAGGCGCATCACGAAGGATAGGCGGATATGGCGTCGGGTGAGGGCGAGCGGTCGGTCGCGACCGGCTTCAAGCGCGGGTTCAGGCGGCAGTGCCCCAACTGCGGGGACGGCAAGCTGTTCGCCGGCTACCTCAAGGTCGAGCCCACCTGCGCGGTGTGCGGCCACCGCAACAGCGTCTATCGCGCCGACGATGGGCCCGCCTACTTCACTATCCTGCTGGTCGGGCACCTTGTGGTCGCGCCGCTGCTCTTCATGTCCTTCATCTGGACGTGGCCTCCGTTCCTGACGGCCGTCCTCACCCTGCCGCTGCTGGCCCTGATCACCCTGACCGTGCTGCCCTTCATCAAGGGCGCCTTGATCGGCTTCATGTGGAGCCGTCGCATCTCCGAGCACACCTAGCCGCCGGATCGCCGAGGCGCCACTGTCGCCCCCGACGAGACAAGAGCGCGTTAGGCGAAAGTGTGAGCGGTTTCGCCACTCGAACGCGCTCTAATGTTTGAATTAGAGCCCTTTTGAACGGGTCAGATGATTCCATCTGACCCTAAAGGGCTCTGGGGGAGACGTGTCGATGGTGAACCACATGCCGCTGGATGGCGGCGATCTCAGCCTGACCCGGATCTATGCGACGCCGGACGGCGAGACCCACATGCAGCAGGTCACCATCGTCGCCGGCGCGGCCATCCCCTCGGCCGCCGTGATCGCCTCGAGCTACAAGCCCTCGACGGTCGACTGGCACACCGCGCCGCGCAAGCAGTTCATCGCCCACCTCGCCGGCGTGGTGGAGACCTCGGTCTCAGACGGGACCCAGCGCCGGTTCGGCCCCGGCGACCTCGTCTATGTGGAGGACACGGTCGGCAAGGGCCACCTGACCAAGATGATCGAGCCGGTGACCAACCTCTTCATCCGCGTGCCGGACGACTTCGACGTCCTGGCGTGGGCGAAGGGCGGCTGAGCGCCCCGCCACTCTGCCCCCTCTGGGGGAAGTGTCACGCCGAACGGCGTGACGAAGGGGGCTGAAGGGCGCGACTCCCCCGGATAGCGGGTCCCCCTTCCCGCCCTTCGGGCGTACTTCCCCCGTAGGGGGCAGAGTTGGCTGTCCGCCCCGTCGGCGCCACAGTGAGGCCAACCATAAGGAGGAAACCGATGAAGCGTGTTCTGATCGGCCTGGCGGGCGCCATGGCCCTGGCGACGGGCGGCGCGGCCCTGGCGGCGGACACCGCCTCGGACGGCCATGCGCGGGTGATCCACGTCTACAACACGCCCGACGGGGAATCCCACGTCGAGGTCCTGACCATCTCCGATACGGCCAAGGCCCTGCCGGTGCAGACCATGACCGCCAACCCCTACAAGCCGAGCACGCCCTCCTGGCACAATGTCCCGCAGCCGCAGTTCACCATCAACATGACCGGCACGCTCGAGGTCGAGGTCTCCACCGGCGCCAAGCGGACCATCGGGCCGGGCGACCTGGTGTTCCTGGAGGACGCCGTCGGCAAGGGCCACATCACCCGCGTCCTGACCCCGGTGACCAACCTCTTCATCCGCGTCCCCAAGGACTTCAGCCTGACGACGTGGGCGAAAGGCGGCTAACGGCTTGACATTTCCATAACTGATGAGTTATGCGTAATTAATAGCCAAATGGTTATCGATTACACATGGCCAGCGCTCAGGATGAACTTTTCAGAAGCCTAGCCGATCCGACCCGTCGGGCGCTGTTTGAACGGCTGTGCCGCGACGGTGAGCAGACGGTCGGCGCCCTGACGGCCGAGGCCGGAGTCTCGCAGCCCGCGGTCTCCAAACATCTGGCGGTTCTGCGGCAGGCCGGGCTGGTGAGCGACCGGCACGAGGGCCGCCAGACCCACTACAGCGCCCAGATCGAGGGACTGGCCCTGCTGTTCGACTGGACCAGCCAGATGGCCGGGTTCTGGGAAAGCCGGTTCGACGACCTGGAAGACGTGCTCAAGAGGATGGACCAATGACCGATACGGCGACCGAAACCCGTTCCGTGGTGGTCGAGCGGGACCTGGCCTTTCCGCCTGAAAAGGTCTGGCGCGCGCTCACCCAGCCGCACCTGATCGAAGCGTGGCTGATGAAGAGCGACTTCGCAGCCGTGGTGGGCCACGGCTTCAAGTTCACTGCCGACTGGGGCTCGGTCGATTGCCGGGTGACGGCGGTCGAGCCGAACCGCACGCTGTCCTACACCTGGGCTGCCTATGGCCTCGAAAGCGTCGTCACCTGGACCCTGACCCCGACGAGCGCCGGAACGCGTCTGCGGATGGAGCAGGCGGGCTTCCGCACCGATCAGGAGCAGGCCTACCGCGGCGCACAGACCGGCTGGCCGCGGTTCTTCTCGAGCCTGGAGCAGGTCCTGGCGCGGCCGGACTGACGCGAGCCCTACGGATTCCAGAAGCAGATCGCCCGGCACTCGTAGCTTTCGCGGGGCGGGGCGCCCGCGCGCACGGTGGGGTCGTCGATGGCCGTGTGCGGGGTCCACTGCGAGCGGCTGTGGTCGCTGTCGCAGATCTTGAACACCAGGGCCTCGTCGGGCTTCAGGCGCGGGAAATACCACCAGCGGTGCGCCGGGTTGTGGGCGAGGTTGTAGCCCTGCACGGGCGACAGGGGCTCGCCCTTGGCCTTGGCGAGCATGCCCTGGATCAGGTCCTCGGGCGCGACCGTCGACGATTGGCACAGGGCCAGCGGAGTCGCCTCCACCGTCTTGATCGGGCGCCAGATGTTGACGCCCATGAAGCGGCCCTTCAGCCGCCGCTCCGCCTCCTCCTCGCCCAAGGCCTCGCAGGCGAAGATGTGGTAGGAGGCCTCGTTGAAATCGACGTGCGGATTGCGGGCCGGAGCGCGGGCGGACCGGGGGTTCTCCCCCTCGGTGCGGGCGACGCCGTTGAACATCACCACATGGTCGGCGCCGGTGAGTTCTTTCAGCATCGCGACGGTCTGCGGCCAGTAGACCCGCTTGGCCTCGTCCTCGTCGTAGTAGTCGATGTCGGGCGCGGGGCTGCGGACCAGGGCCAGGGCGTCGGTTTCCAGATCCCAGTCGCGGGCGCGGCCATCGTGGACCCGAACCTCGTGCGGGTCGAACACCAGCGTCGAGTCGCCCATGTTGAACTGGTAGTGGATCTTCCCCGCCGAACTCGGGTGGACGTAGTTCAGCATCACCTTCACGCCCGCCTCGGCGCCCGCTTCCAGCACTGCCGACATTCTCGCTACTCCCGGGTCCGGCTCTATCGAGCGACGCTAGGCTCCGGGGCCGGGAGGGTCAACGCGAGCGGATTCGGGTTAGGATCGGTCGAGGGCCCGCCGCGGGGGAGCGTCGACATGCCCAGCTTCGACGACCTGCGCCGCCTGGCCCTGCGCTTGCCGGAGGTGGCCGAGATCGTGCAGCCGGACGGGGCGCTGGCGCTGCAGGCAAACGGCAGGACCTTCGCCGTCCACTGGGGCGAACGGGTGATCCTGAAGCTCGACCGGCATCACCAGGAGATCCTGTTCGATCTTCGGCCCGAGACCTTCCGGCGCTGCAAGGTGGCCATGGGGTACTGGAGCGATCTTGCGATCGAGACCGTGGACGAGGCCGAACTCGCCGCCCTCGTCCGGGAAGCCTGGGAGACGGTCGCGCCGAAGCGGGCGATACGGGCGCTGGAGGCAGGGGAAGGCGCCGGGCTATAGCTCGTCCATGGCCGCCGACTCGCCCACCCCCGCCCCGACGCCCGGCCGCCCGCATCACAGGATCGCCCGGGGCGTGACCTTCCGCCTGGGCTCGGTCCTGGCCTTCACCATCATGAACGCCCTGGTGCGGATGGCCGCCGACCAGCACATCCCGGTGGTGCAGGTGATCTTCTTCCGCAGCCTGTTCGCCTTCGTTCCCATCGGCGCCTACATGGCCGCCAGGACCGGCTTCTGCATCCTGGCGACGGCACGGCCGGTGGCTCACCTGATCCGGGCGGTCATCGGCCTGACCTCCATGGTCTGTCTCTTCACCTCGCTCTCGCTCCTGCCGCTGAGCGAGGCGACGGCGATCAACTTCTCCGCCCCCCTCTTCGCGACCTTCCTGTCGGCCGCCGTGCTGAAGGAGAAGGTGGGGAACCAGCGCTGGCTGGCGGTGGCCATAGGCTTCGTCGGGGTGGTCGTCATGCTGCGCCCCAGCCCGCAGCAACTGGTGGCCGTCGGGGCGCTGTTCGGCCTCGGCGCCGCCTGCTGTTCGGCGCTGGCCACCGTCACCGTGCGCCAGATCGCGGCGACCGAGCCCGGGCCGACCATCGCCTTCTATTTCACCCTCGCCTGCACCCTGGCCTCGGCGGTGTTCCTGCCCTTCACCTGGGTCCAGCCCGACCTGACCACCCTGCTGGTCCTGGCCTGCACGGGCCTCGTGGGCGGCGTGGGGCAACTCCTGATGACCGAGGCGATCCGCTCGGCGCCGGTCTCGATCATCGCCCCTTTCGACTACACCCAGCTGATCTGGGCGGGGGCCATCGGCTTCTTCGCCTGGGGCGAGCTGCCCCGCTGGACCACCGTCGCCGGCGCACTCGTGATCGTAGGCTCCAGCCTCTACATCCTCCACCGCGAAACCCGGCGGGGGATCAGCCTCACCCCTGCTCGTTGACGGCGCGGAAGGCCGCCTCGTAGCGGGCCTTGTGACGGCGCAGCGCCGCCAGGGTGTTGCGCATCAGGATCGCCACCGTCACCGGCCCGACGCCCCCCGGCACCGGCGTGATCCAGGAGGCCACGTCCTTGACCGAGTCGTAATCCACGTCACCGACGATGCGGGTCGTCCCGTCGGCCTCGGCGATGGTGTTGATGCCGATGTCGATCACCGCGGCCCCCGGCTTGACCATGTCGCCGGTGATCAGCTTGGGCCGGCCCACCGCCACGAACAGGGCGTCGGCGCGGCGGGTGTGGATGGCGACCGAGCGGGTCATGTGGTGGCAGACCGTGACCGTGGCCCCCGCGCCCATGAGCATGAAGGCGATCGGCTTGCCGACGATCTCGGAGTGGCCGACCACCACCACCTCCAGCCCCTCCAGTTTCAGGCCGGTGGCCTTGAGCAGCTCCACCGAGGCGGCGGCGGTGCAGGGGGCGAGGTCGAGTTGGTTGTAGACGATGTTGCCGATCGAGGCGGGGTGCATGCCCTCGACGTCCTTCATCGGCCCGACGGCGGTCTGCAGCACGCGCAGCGGGATGTGCTTGGGCACCGGCCGCTGGATGATCACCCCGGTGACGCGGGGGTCCGCGTTCATGGCGTGCAGGGACGCCTCCAGCTCCTCGTGGGTGATGGTCTCCGGGAAGTTGCGCTCCTCGAAGCCGATGCCGGCGCGCTCGGCCCAGCGCTTCTGGTTGCGGACGTAGACCTCCACCGCCGAGGTGTCGCCCACCGTCACCGAGACCAGCTTGGCCTTCCAGCCCGAGCCCGCCAGTTCGTCGGTCGCCCGGCGCACCTCGGCGACGATGCCCTCGGCCAGTTCGCGGCCGCGCAGGTCATGGGGATGGAGATCGGGCATGGGAGGCTCCGGGGGAGTGGGGCTCCGGGTCCTGTTAGCGCCGATAAGCCCTGGGGGAAAGGCGCGGGAGCCTCAGGTGATCGCCGTCACTTTCCAGCGTCGCGATTTATCTGCACGATGCCCCGGACCCTGACCGTTTCCAAAGCTTGGCCTTTTGCGCACCGCGTCGCCTGCCGTTCTGATGTTGTCGGGGATGGCGGCCTGCGCCTTGGCCGCCGCGCTGGCCATATGGGCGGCCGTGGACCGGCCCTGGCTGGGGGTGCGCCTCCACGCCGACGCCGCGGCGGACACGATCACCGTCGACAGGGTCGCCCCGCGCGGCCCCGCCGCCTCGGTCCCCGCCCCCGCCCGCCTGTTCGCCGTCGGTCCCGTCGACCTTAGGGGCGAAGACCTGACCGAGGAGCCCGACACCCTGGCCAGCTACCCGGCCGTCGAAGCCTTCATGGCCCGCCAGGACGCCATGCAGACGATGGCCAGGGCCGGCTCCGTGACCCTGCGCCTCGACGGCCCGGCGGGACGGAGCGTGACGGTCGCGCCCGCCCCGCAACGGCCGGTCGCGGACCTGCCCCCGGTGTTCTGGCTGCAGCTGGCCTTCGGCGCCGGCGCGGGCCTGATCGGGTGCTGGGTCTGGTCGCTGCGGCCGTCCGACGCCGGCGCGCGCCTCTTCGCCGTCTCCGGCGCGGCCCTGGTGGTCTCCTTCTTCCCGGCGGCGGTCTATTCCACCCGTGAGCTCTTCCTGGAGGGACCGCTGCTGCGGGTCCTCTCCCTCCTCAACCACCTGGGCGCCCTGGGCTTCGGCGCGGCCATGATCGGTCTCTTCCTGGTCTATCCGCGCCGCATCGGCCCGGCCTGGCTGCTGTGGGCCCAGGCCGCGCTGTTCGGGGCGTGGCTGGTGCTGGATTCCATCCACGCCGCGGTGAACCCGGCGGTCGGCATGTACGCGGCGATCCTGCTGGAGATGGCCTTCATCGTCGCGGCCATCTTCGCCCAGTGGCGGGCCACAAGAACCGACCCCGCCGCCCGCGCCGCCCTGCGCTGGTTCGGGGTCTCGGTGATCGTCGGGGCCGGCGCCTACGTCGTCCTGACCGCGGCGCCGCACCTGGCCGACGCCGTCCCGGTCCTGCCCCAGGCCTATACCTTCGGCTTCTTCCTCCTGATCTACGTCGGCCTCGCCCTTGGACTGAGGCGCTACCGCCTGTTCCAGCTCGACGAGTGGGCCTTCCGCATCCTCTTCTTCACCGGGGCGGCGGTGGCGTTGATCGCTCTCGACGCCGCCCTGATCCTGGCCCTGCGGCTCGGGCGGGGCCTCTCCCTCGGGGTCGCGCTGCTGGGCGTGGCCTTCCTCTACCTGCCGTTCCGCGACCTGCTCTGGCGGCGCCTCGTGATGCGGCGGCGGATGCCCGAGCATGAGCTCTTCCGCGCCGTGGTGGACGTGGCCTTCGGCGGCGCCCCGGCCGAGCGGACGGAAAGGTGGCGGGACCTGCTGCGGCGCCTGTTCGATCCCCTGGAGATCATCACCGCCGAGCGGCCCGTCGCCGCCCCGGTGGCCGGGCCAGACGGGCTGGAGATGACCTTTCCCCCCACCGCCGGCGCCCCCAGCCTGACGGTCCGCTATCCCTGGAGCGGCAAGAGCCTGTTCGGCCCCTCGCACCTGCAGTTCGCCCGCCAGCTGTCGGCCCTGATGGGCCACGCCGAGGCCAGCCGCACCGCCTACGAGCAGGGCGCCAGCGCCGAGCGAAAGCGCATCGCCCAGGATCTGCACGACGACGTGGGCGCGCGCCTCCTGTCGGGCCTGCACAAGCCGGACGTGGGCCAGGCGCGGCTGGTCCTGCGCGAGGCCATCGCCGACATCCGCGGCATCGTCAGCGGCCTGACCGGAGAGGCCCTGCCGCTGGAGCGCGTCCTGGCTGACCTGCGCCACGAGACCGCCCAGCGCCTGGAGGGGGCGGGCCTGGCCTTCGATTGGGACGCCCCCGATGACGCGCAGGGGCGCCGCCTGCCCTACCGCATCTACAAGCACTACGCCTCGGCCCACCGCGAGCTGGTCTCGAACGTGATCCGCCACGCGGGCGCCAGCCGGGTCGAGGTCAGGATCCGCTGCACGGCGGAGGCCCTGGAATCCGACGTCTCCGACAATGGCATTGGCGCCCTGCCGGGCGACCCCACCGGTTCTGGCCTGCGAAACGTCCGCCGCCGCCTCGGCGAGATCGGCGGCGAGGTCGCCTTCCATGAGCGGCGGCCCGGCCTGACCGTCAGTCTTCGCATCCCCTTCGCCCCCCTCGAGGTCCCCGTATGAACCGCATCGGCCTGGTGCTTGAAGACCAGCCCGACACCCGCGCCTGGATGTGCGAGGTGATGGCTGCGGCCTTCCCGGCCGTACCGGTGGCTGAGGCCGCAAGCCTGGCCGAGGCGCAGGAGTGGCTGCTCCGGCGGGACGGGGGAGCCGCGGTCGTGGCCCTGGTCGACCTCGGCCTGCCCGACGGCTCCGGGGTCGAGTTCATCCGCGCCCTGGTCGCCGCCCAGCCGGCCGCGGTCATCGTGGTGACCACCATCTTCGACGACGACGAGCACCTGTTCGACGCCATCGCCGCCGGCGCCCAGGGCTACCTGCTGAAAGACCATGACGCGGACGCCACGGTCGCCCGTCTCCGGCGGATGGAGGCGGGGGAGCCGCCCCTGTCGCCCTCCATCGCCCGGCGCATCATGGAGCACTTCCGCGCCCTGCCGCCCCGTCCCGGCGCCCTCGAACCGCCCGTGGCCCTCACCCCCCGTGAGACCGAGGTGCTGGGCCTGCTCGGCCGGGGCCTCAGGGTAGCGGAGACGGCGCGGGTGCTGGGGCTCGCCGACCACACCGTCGCCGGGTACGTGAAGGCCATCTACCTGAAGCTCTCCATCGCATCCCGGGCCGAAGCGGCCCTGGAAGCCCAGCGCCGCGGCCTCGTCTGAGGCCGTCGCCCGTCGCCACGCGTTAACAGGACGTTGGGACCGTGAGGCGTAAGGACATGGGTGAGGAGCCGCCCATGTCCGACCGCGTCTCGATCCTTGTGGTGGACGACGATCCCCTTCTGAGGGCGATCGTGATGCAGATCGTCGTCCCGCAGGGCTACGACTGCGCCGAGGCCGAGGACGGCGAGGCCGCCATCACCCACCTGGAGACGGCCCGCGCCGACCTGGTGGTGCTCGACATGCTCATGCCCAACAAGGAAGGCGTGGAGACCATCCAGGAGCTGCGCGCCCGCTGGCCGGAAATCCGCATCATCGCCATCTCCGGCGGCGCCGCCCGCATCGGCCCCGATCCCCTGCTGCGCATGGCCTCCCTGATGGGCGCCGACGCGGTCATGGCCAAGCCGCTGAACGCCAGGTTCTTCCTGGAGCTGATCCGCGAGGTGATGGCCCGGCCCCGGGTGATCGCCGGCGCCTTCGGATCGTCGGCGAAGACGGGCTAGGGCCTGTCCAGCGTCAGCTGGATCACGTCGGTGCGGCCGGTGCGGAAGCCCGCTTCGCAATAACCGAGGTAGTAGCGCCACAGCCGGTGGAAGCGCTCATCGAAGCCTAAGGCCCGGATGGTCGGCCAATTCGCCTCGAAGGCTTTCGCCCATTCCGCCAGGGTCTCGGCGTAGTCCTGACCGAAGCGGCGCACCTCGCCCCAGACCAGACCCGCCCGCGCCGTCTCCTGCCTGAGCTGAGCCTCGCTCGGCAGCATGCCGCCGGGGAAGACGTGCTTCTGGATGAAGTCTGGCTTGCCGCCATAGCCATCAACGAGGTCGTCGCGGATGACGATCACCTGCAGCCCCGCCCGGCCGCCGGGCCTGAGCAGCTCGTGCAGCCGCCGGAAATAGACCGGCCAGTAGGCCTGGCCCACCGCCTCGAACATCTCGATGGAGATGATCCGGTCAAAGGTCCCCTCGACGTCGCGATAGTCCGTCAGCGCGATCCGCGCCCGGTCCGCCAGCCCCGCCTGGGCCAGCCGGTGCGCGGCGTAGGCGTGCTGTTCGGTCGACAGGGTCAGGCCGGTGACATCGCAGCCGATGTCCGCCGCCGCATGTTGGGCGAAGCCGCCCCAGCCGCAGCCTATTTCAAGCACGCGGCAGCCGCGTTCCAGCCCGGCGGCCCGGGAAAGGGCGGCGTACTTGTGGGCCTGCGCCGCCTCCAGCGGCTCGCCCGGATAGGCGTACAAGGCCGAGGAATAGGTCATGCCCGCGTCCAGCCACGGGGCGTAGAAGGCGTTGCCGAGGTCGTAGTGGGCGCGGATGTTGCGCCGGGATCCCCGCCGGCTGTTGGCGTTGAAGGCATGGGCTAGGGCGTCGCCGAGCCGGGCGAGGGGATGGCCCCTCACCACCGCGCTCAGCCGGTCGAAATTGGCGGAGAACACCTCCAGCAGGGCCGGCAGGTCGGGGCTCTCCCATTCCCCCGCCAGATACCCCTCCGCGAAGCCGAGGTGGCCGCCGGTCAGGACCCGCCGCACGAAGCGGAAGTCGCGCACCACCATCCGGGCGGAAGGACCGGGGCTGCGGCCCTCGATCCGTACCGCCTCGCCCGAGGGCAGGCCGATGGACAGCCGTCCCGCCTCCCAGTTCTGCGCCAGCAGACGCAGGATCGAGCGCAGGCCCGAAGGGACCTTCGGCAGGGCCCGGGGTCCGGCGAAGGGGGTGAGGACGATCTCGGTGGCGTCGGTCATTGGCGGCCCCTGCTAGACGGCGCGGACGAGGGCGCGGGCGGCGAACACCCCCGCGGCCGAGGAGACGGCGGTGGCGCCGGCGCCCCAGGCCATGTCGACCAGAGTGAGCGTCAGGGACCAGCTCTTCAGGGTCGCCATGTTGGTGAGGTCGTAGGCGCCGTAGGCCGCCAGCCCCAGCACCGCCCCGGCCGCCGCCGCCCTGGTCCAGGACCCGGCGCCCAGGGCGGGCGAGACGCAGAGCGCCATCACCGCGAAGGAATAGATCAGGTAGAAACCCACCGCCGGGGCCAGGGCGACCTTGTCGGCGGCCATGTCGCCGACCGTGGTCCGGAACAGGGGACCGCCCACCTGGGTGAGATAGACCGCGTCCAGCAGGACCAGGGCCAGGGCTGTGGCGATATAGGCGACGGCAGTCTGGGGCATGGGACTGATCCTCGTCAGGGCCGGGCGGCGCGGGCGTCAATGAAGGCGGTGGCGTCGCGGAACACCGACGACAGGAAGTGCAGGGGCGAGCCGATCACCCCCACCATCAGGGCGTGGCTCAGCCGGGCGTAATAATGCTCTTCAACCGTCCCGCCCGCTTTGCGGATGCGGGCGGCGAGGCGGCTGGTGTTGCCGGGATCGACCGCCTTGTCGCCGAGGTCGGTGGCCAGCCACATCGGCGGCGCCTGGCCGTCCACGTGGTTGATCGGCTGGGTGATGGGCCGCTGGTCCTCGGGGCCGAAGATGTCCTTGAACCGCTGCGCCTTGAGCGGAAGGAAGTCGTAGGGACCAGCCAGGCCCACCACCGCCTTGACGTCCTGGCGCGGGTCCATGTCCACGGTCGCCAGCCAGCGCCGGTCGACGGCCAGCATGGCGGCGTTATAGGCCCCCGCCGAATGGCCCATCAGCACGATCCGGTTCGGGTCGCCGCCATACTGGGCGGCATGGTCCCTGGCCCAGCGGACAGCGGCGGCGGAGTCCTCCAGGAAGGCCGGGTAGCGGACTTCCGGGTAGAGCCGGTAGTCGGGGATCGCCGTCACATAGCCGCGCCGGGCCAGAGCCGCGCCGACGAAGGCGTAGTCGGCCCGTTTCCCACTGTCCCAGTTGCCCCCGTAGAAGAACACCACCACCGGGCGGCCCGGCTTGCGGTCGGCGGGCGCGTAGACGTCCAGGACCCGGCTCGCGCCCTCCCCATAGGCGATGTCGTGGATGACGCTGATCCCGCCCTTGGGCGACAGGGCGTTCAGGGTCTTGATCGGCGAACAGGCGGCCGTCAGCCCGGCCACAAGCACGAGCAGCGCCGGCGCGGCCGCCTTCACGCCCACGGTCAGATGCCCAGCCAGGGCTGCAGCAACCGGCCGATGGGATCGCGCATGTGCAGCGGCCCTTCGGTCCAGATCAGGCAGACGCAGGGCGTGTCGCCCTGGACGGTGGGCTGGTGGTCGTCGCTGGCGTCGGCCTCGCCGAAGTCGCCCACGGCGTAAAGGCCGGACTCGTCGACGAAGCAGCCCTGCAGCACCGCCACGAACTCCCTGCCCTCATGGCTGTGGCGCGGCAGGCGGCGGCCCTGAGGCACGTCCAGGCGGTAGAGCTGCTCGCGGCCCCGCGCGGCGATCTTCCCCGGAGTGATCCAGACACCGGGGGCAAGCCAGCGGCGACGGCCGAAGACGAGGCCCGCGGAAGTCCCATGCGGCGCCGGGCGGTCGATGCGGGCCAGGGCCAGCTCAAGGGCGTCGGCCGCCATCTCGGTGGGCGGCATGTCGTCGAGCAGGGCGCCGCCCGTCGCCTCCGCCATAGCCGTGACCTCACGGCAATGCGGACAGCCCACGACGTGGGCGGCGACCACGTGGCTCGCGCCCTCGGACAGGGTTCCGGCGGCGAAAGCCGTCAGGGTCAATTCGGAGGGATGATGAGTCGTCATCGGAAATCCTCCAGGCCGGCGCGGAGCCGGACGAACGCGAGGCGCAGGCGCGACTTCACCGTGCCGAGGGGAACGCCGAGTTCGGCGGCGATCTCGGCATGCGGCTTGTCGGAAAAGAAGGAGAGGCGGACCACGGCGAGCTGGTCCGCGGGCAGGGCCCGCACCGCTTCGCGCAGGCGCTGGTCGCGCTCCGCCGCATCCAGCCGGGCGTCGGCGGCGGCGGGAGGCTCGGGGGCGGCGCTGGGATCGTCGGCCAGGGCGTCCGCCACGGGGCGGGCCCGGCGGTGATCGTCCACGCCGAGGTTGCGGGCGATGGTGAATATCCAGGCCCCCGGGCTGGCGCGGAGGGGATCGAACTGGCCGGCCTTGCGCCAGACGCTGAGTAGGGCCTCCTGGGCCAGTTCCTCGGCGCGCTGGACTCCCGCGCCCCGGCGCAGCAGGTAGGTCTTCACCCGCGGGGCATAGTGGGTGAACAGCAGGGCGAAGGCGGCCCGGTCGCCCGCGGCCACGGCCAGGATCAGGGTCGCCCCGTCCTCGAGCCCGTCGTTCCGGTCCTCGGCCGCGCTCACCACGCCTCGCCGCCCCACAGCCGCCAAGGCCGGGCGTCCGCCGATGGGTTCATGAAACAGCGCCCGTCCATCCATGCCGCTCCCTACGCAGACGCGCCGCGCTTGGATCACCGGCCCGGCGATCTCGGCCTCCAGTGATCCACCGCCCCATCATTTGCGTAAAGCCGAACTGTGGGCGAGGCGCCCGCAGGACCGGGGAGCCCGATGACCTTCCACCAACGCCGGCTCGAACGGCCCCTCCGCGTCGCGGTGATCGGCGCCGGCATATCGGGAATGTCCGCGGCCTGGCTCCTGTCCCGCCGCCACGACGTGACGGTCTACGAGGCGCAAGGGAAGGCCGGCGGCCATTCCAACACCGTGGACGCGACGACCGCCGACGGGCGGACCACCCCCGTCGACACCGGCTTCATCGTCTACAACCCGCCCAACTATCCGAACCTGACGGCCCTGTTCGACCACCTGGGCGTGCCCACCAAGCCCGCTCCCATGTCCTTCGCCGTCTCCCTGGACGAGGGCGCGCTGGAGTACGGCACCACGGGGCTCGGGGCCCTGTTCGGCCAGCCGGAGAACCTCATCCGCCCCCGCTTCTGGTCGATGCTGGGCGACCTCGTCAGGTTCCAGCGCGACGCCGTGCACGACCTCGACGCCGTCTGCCGCCAGGGCCTGAGCCTGGGCGACTACCTCTCCTCGCGGGGCTACGGCGCGGCCTTCCGCAACGACCATATCCTGCCCCAGGCGGGCGCGATCTGGTCGGCCACCCTGAGCGACATCGCCGAACATCCGGCCGAGGCCTTCATCCGCTTCTTCGACAACCACGGCCTGCTCAGCCTGACCGCCCGGCCCCAGTGGCGCACGGTGGACGGCGGCAGCCGCGCCTATGTGCAGCGCCTCACCGCCGCCTACGCCGACCGGGTGCGAACCGGGTGCGCCGTGACGGGGATCGGCCGCGTCGAGGGCGATGTGCTGGTCCGCGACGCCACGGGGCGCATCGAGCGCTACGACCAGGTCGTGATCGCCTGCCACGCCGACCAGGCCCTGCGCCTGCTGGAAGACCCCAGCGCCGAGGAGACGCGCATCCTCGGGGCGTTCCGCTACACCCCCAACCGCGCCGTGCTGCACACCGACGTCGCCCTGATGCCGAGGCGGCGGGCCACCTGGTCGGCCTGGAACTACCTCGGGACCCGCGACGGGGGCGGCAGCGTCACCTACTGGATGAACGCCCTGCAGAGCCTGCCCGGAGACCCCCTGCTGGTCAGCCTCAATCCCCTGATCGAGCCCGCAGCCGAGACCGTGCTGTGGAGCCACGAGTACGAGCATCCCCTGTTCGACCTCGGCGCCATGATCGCCCAGCGCGAACTTTGGAGCCTGCAAGGAAAAGGCGGGACCTGGTTCTGCGGCGCCTATTTCGGTTCGGGCTTCCACGAGGACGGCTTGCAGGCGGGCCTCGCCGTCGCCGAGGCCCTCGGCGGGGTGCGCCGGCCGTGGCGGGTGGAGAACGAGTCCGGCCGCATCTTCCTCGGCCCCGCCCCGGCGGAGGTCGAAGTCCGCTCATGACCGCCTGGGCGTCAGGTCTCTATGGCGGCGTCGTCACCCACCGACGCTTCACGCCCCGCGCCCACTTCCTGCGCTACCGCCTCTTCATGCTGCTGCTCGACCTCGATGAGTTGGACGCGCTGTCGAATGATTTGCGCCTCTTCGCCCACAACCGCATTTCCCTGCTCAGCCTGCACGACGCCGACCACGGCGACGGGAGCGGCCCCCTGCGCCCTCAGGTCGAGGCGCAACTGAAGGCGGCGGGCCTGCCGTCGGACGGGCCGATCCGGCTCCTCTGCCTGCCCCGCGTGCTGGGCTACGTCTTCAACCCGCTGAGCATCTACTTCTGCCATCGGCGGGACGGGGCCCTGGCCGCCATCCTTTACGAGGTCTCCAATACCTTCGGCGACCGCCACGGCTACCTGATCCCGGTGGAAGGCGACGGGCCGGTGCGCCAGGCCTGCGACAAGGCCCTCTACGTCTCACCCTTCCTGGCCATGGACCTGGCTTACGACTTCAAGGTGGTCCCGCCCGGCGAGGACATCGGCGTCAACATCGATGTCAGCCGCAAACGCCAGCGCGTGCTGAACGCCGCCTTCGCCGGGAAGCGCCGCGACCTCACCGACACCGCCATCCTGCGCGCCTGGCTCGCCCATCCGCTGCTGACCCTGAAGGTAATCGTGGGCATCCACTGGGAAGCCCTCAAGCTCTGGCTCAAGGGCGCCACGTTCCACCGCCGGCCGGCGGCGCCGGCGCATCCGGTGAGCTTTAAAAATGTCCCGCTCATCCCGGGTGATTGGGGCTAGGCGAAGAGTTCATCCAAAAGCTTGGGCGCCGTTTCCGCGAGCCCATCCAAAGGTCCCGACGACAGCAGCAGCACCACCTCGTCGCCCTTCAGGGTGGCCTTCAGTTCGGCCAGGACCTGGGCGCCGTCGGCCATGGCCTCGCAACGAACCCCCGCCGCGCGGACGCGCTCGCCGATCTCGGACTGACTGAGCTGGTGGTGGCTGGCCGCTCCGTGGCCGGGGGGCGGCAGGAGCAGGACCCGGCTGACCCCTTCGAACACCGTGTCGTACCAGGCCAGGGCCTCGCGGTTGCGCCAGGAAAAGGTGTGGGGCTCGAACACGGTCACCATCGGCCGGTCGGGGAAGTGGAGGCTGATCGCCTCGATGGCCGAACGGGCCTTCTCATAGGAAGAGCCGAAGCCCTCGTAGGCGGGCACGCGGGAGACGCTGGTCTTCTTGTCGAGGCGCCGGGCGACGCCCCTGAACCTTGCCACCCCGCGGGTCAGGCCGTCCGCGTCCACCAGCCCCCGCTCCAGCAAGAGGGCCGCGGCGCCGACGATGTTCTCGATGTTGTGCAGGCCGAGGAGTTCGGTCGCGAGCGGGATGCGCGCGCCGCTCGGGGTGACGAGCACGAAGCGGGTGATCTCCCCGATCACGATGTCTTCCGCGTAATAGCCCGGCCCGGGCTCCAGCCCGTACCAGACCACCGCCCGGCCCTCGGTGATCGCGTGCAGCTCCGCGTGGGCGCGGGCGCAGACCAGCAGGCCGTCCCTAGGGGTCAGGGCCACCAGTTCGCGGAACGGCGCGACGTAGCTTTCGAAGGTCGGGAAGACGTTGATGTGGTCGTGCACCAGCGACGAGATCAGCACGTGGCTGGGGTGATAGAGCAGGAACTTGGAGCGCCGGTCCTCAGGCGAGACGATGTACTCGTCCCCCTCGATCAGGAAGGTCGGCTCGGTCCCGGCGTGCCCCGTGGCGTCGAGGTCCAACGGGATGGCGCCGATGAACCAGCCCGGATCGCGCCCGGCTTCCTTCAGGATCGTGGCGCACATGGCCGTCAGGCTCGACTTGCCGAAGCTGCCGGCGATGACGACCGTCTCCCGAGCCTTGGTCAGTTCGCCAAGATATTCGGCGAAGCTGTAGCGCGGGACCCCCCGGCGGGTCAGCTCGGCCATCTCCGGGTTGGTCTCGAGGGCGAGCTTGGCGCTCGATCCGACGATGGCGAGGTCGATATGGTCGGGCAGCAGGGCCGCATCGAAGCCTTCGCGCCAGGCGATCTCCAGGCGGTCGAGATAGGTGCTGATGGGGGGGAAGACCCCGTCGTCGGAGCCCGAGACCGTATGGCCCTGCGAGGCCATGAGCGACGCGAGCGCACTGACGCCGGCGCCGGCGATGCCGAGGAAATAGACGTTCATGCGGGGAGGCGCGGGCTCATCGGGCCTGAGCCTTATCGCCCGCGCCGGATCAGGTCCACCGCCCCCAAAATCCAGAGCCTCTGGCGGGCCGTCCTACATCCGCTTGTAGCTGACCCGCATGCGGTCGTGCAGCTCGTGCATGACGTAGGTGTCGCGCTCAAGGTTCAGCCGGCGGGCGGCGACCCAGGCTGTGTCGAGGGCGCTGAGCAGCTCCCTCAGGGTCTCCTGGTCGGGGCAGTACAGAGTGGAGATCTCCTGGCGGATTTCTTCCAGGATCAGCGGCAGCGACTTGACCAGCTCGTTCTCGATAGCCCGTGCGTCTAAAGCCATGGCGGTTTCCTTACGGCTGGTTGGCGGCGCGGGGCCGGTGGGCGTCGAGGGTGCGATCGACCAGCGCCGCGGCGCTGGTCCAGTCGGCGTAGGGCGCGGTGACGGAGAAGACGGTGCGGCGGGCGGCCTCGGCGGGCATGGCGCCCAGGGCGGCGACGCCGACGGCGTCCTCCACCAGGGCGGGGCGGATGCCGAGGTCGGGACCGGCGAGGGCCGTGGCCAGCCAGGTGGCGCAGGAGCCGAGGCCAAGGAACACGATCTGCTCCTCGTCCGCGGCGCCGGCCCAGTCACGAAAGCGTGGGCTGGAGAAGGCCGACAGGCCGGTGCGAACGAACAGGGGCTCGCTCGGCAGGGGCTCGAAGCCGGCGACGGGGCCGGCCTCGCCGAGGCCTTCATGGTCGGAGAAGGCAGGGCTGCGGCGATGCAGGTGGGCCACCGGCCAGCGGTAGCGCCGGGCCTGGCTCAAGAGCCACTGGCCGGTCGCCAGGGCGGTCGGATCGACCTCCGAGGCGAGATTGCGCTGGACGTCCAGGCACACCAGCCAAGGCAGGCTGGAGCCGTCGATACGATCGAGGTGAAGCGTGCGCATCAGCCGACCGGGTTGGTTGCGGGACGATGGGTGGAGGCGTCCAGCACCCCCGGCTTGTGCCAGGCCCCTTCGGGGCGCAGCAGCATGATCGGATCGGAGTCCAGGGTGATGGCGTCCTCGGGAGGAGTCATCTCGGCCACGATCTCCACATAGTCATGGTCGGAGAACACGAAGCCCGGACGGTCCGTGCGGGGCAGGCCGCGGAAGTAGCGGCCCCAGAACGGCAGCAACCGGACCTGGGCGTGGCCCAGCATCTTGCGGTAGCCCTTGCACTCGGCGATGCGGAAGGCCTCGCGCACCAGGGCGAAGGTGGCCTTGGCGCCGCGGTGTTCGTTGCGGATCGCCACCCGCTCCAGCTTGCAGAAGTCGGCGAACCAGCGAAGCCGCAGGGTGCCGACCGGCTCCTTGCCCTTGCGCAGGATCAGGTGCGTGGCGCCGGCGAAGTCGTTGCCGTCGAACTCCTCGCCGTAGGGGCACTCCTGTTCGCCCACATAGACCAGGTTCCGCACCGCCATGACCTGCATAAGGTCGTCGAGGGTGGAGGCGACCGTCACCGTGAAATGGGGCTCGGGCGCGCGGCTCGGCGTCGCGTTGGCCAGGGCATGATGTCGAACGATCGCGTTCACGCAGCGGCCTCCTGCAGGGTACGGGGAAGGAGCACGAGCAGGTCGTCGTCGGCGCGGGGGTGGTGCACGAAGCCCCATTTGCCGGTGATCAGCCGCTCGCCGTCGGGCGTGGCGGCGCGGGTGAAGAAGGGGAGCTCGGGCCAAAGTTTGTGCATGGCCTCGGTGGCGATCACCACGGCGCGGGCCGCAGGGCGGGTCCGGGCGGCCATGCCCCAGCCATAGGCGCCCGCCAGCGGTTGTCCGGGCAGGGCCAGATGATCGTCGGCGGGATCGAGCGGGTCGAAGGACCGGTCCTCGACGGCGGCCAGCCCCGCCGGGGACAGGGGCACGATGGCCAGCACGCCGGTCACTGTTTCGTCCTCGCTGAACGAGAAAACCGCGCCGCGGGTGCGCGCCTGCACCCTTTTCAGGGTTGAGGCGGCTGCGACATTTGGACTGATCAGTTCGGCCGCGATGGCTTGGGCCGCCTCGCATTCGGCTTCATTCGACAGCTTCACGCCCAGAGAGGACAAGCCATCGGCCAGAGCGTCCGCAGAAAACGCTCGGTAATTTGGCGCCGACAGTTGTACGCTTGACATGAAAGGCACCGACTTGCTCCGCTTGTGATTGTGGTAAACGATTGGTTGCGGGCTGAAATCGCTGAAGGTCCAATGGGGGCTATTGGAAAAACCGCTGCTGGGATTGCTAGGCAACGGGCCGACTGGTCGGACCTGCGGCTTTTCTACGCCGTGGCCGAGACCGGGAGCTTTTCCGAAGCCGCCGCCGCCCTCGGCCTGACCCAGCCCACGGTTTCCTCGCGCATCCGCGATCTGGAAGCCCGGCTGGCGGTTCGGCTGTTCAATCGCGCGGGTCAGAAGCTGTCCCTGACCGAGGCCGGGGAATCCATCCGCGACCACGTCCTGACCATGGAACGCTCCGCCGCACAGGTCGAACGGCTGGTCCTGGATCGCGACAAGCGCAGCGAGGGGCGCGTGGTGATCGCCGCCCCCGACGGGCTGGCGACCTATCTCTTGATGCCGGCGGTGGCGAAGTTCTTCCGGGAAGCGCCCGAGATCGCCCTGGCCTTCGACTGCGGCCTGTGGACCGACACCGAGGTGGGCGGCCACGTCGACATCGCCTTGCAGTTCGACGAGGTGAACAACAACGACGTCATCTCGACGCCGCTGGGCTACTACCACTACTGCCTCTATTCCTCGAAGAGCTACCTCGACACCTACGGGTCCCCCTCGTCCCTGGCGGCGGTGGCCGATCTGCGGCTGTTGCACCACGTGGCCCATACCCGCCAGCCGGAGAACTGGTCGCTGAAGACGGCGGCCTTCCACGGCCTTGCCAACGTCGGCCTCGCCACCAATTCCTCCTCGGCCCTGATCGAGGCGGTGCGCGCGGGCGCCGGAGTGGCGAGCCTGCCGAGCGTGGTCTCCACCTTCGCGCCGGAGCTGGTCATGCTCGACCTGCCGCCGATGGCGCGGCTCGAGCTGCGCATGTGCGTGCACCGCGACGTCATCAATGCGGCGCGCATCCAGCGCGTGATCACCTGGCTCACAGAGGTGTTCGACGCGCGGACCAAGCCCTGGTTCCGCGCGGAATTCGTCCATCCGTCGCTGTTCGCCGCCCTGCAACAGCCCCGCCCCATCCCCGTGGCGGACGAGACGGCGGAGGAAACCTCGCACCGGACGGCCGCCGAATAGAGCCGTTTTGGCTCACCGGTCGGCGACTGCAGGTTTCATTCCTAGCTCTGCCGCGAGGCGCTAGATCAGCCCCAGCTCCGCGTCCGTCGCGCCGAGACCCCACTTGCTGTCCTTCGGCGGCATGGGGCGCTTCGACCAGTGCGGCGCCAGGGTGAAGCTCGACACGGCGCGGCCCTCGGGGATGGCGCCGTTCCCGCCGCCCCGCGAGTAGTCGTAGTAGAGCTTGATGATCTCCTCGAAGGTCCGCGCCTGGGCGGCGGGGTGGGCGAGGCAGGCCTCCCGCCAACGCAGCACCCGCTTCAGGTGCGACGGGACCGCGTAGCCCTCATAGTACTCGATGAACCACAGCCGCTTGAACATCGGGGTGAAGGCGACCTCGGCCCAGCCGAACGCCTCGAACAGGAAATCCTGGTCCGGCGCGTAGTAGGCGAGGAAGTCGTCAATGCGCGCGTACTCGGCGTCCACCGCCCCCTTCATCGCCTCGCGCTTGTCCGGGTCCCGGTTGAGGATCATCCGGTAGCCCGAGCCGGTGTAGGCGCCGTCGGTCGCGCACAGCATCCCCTCGACGGCGTGGCGGAACGGATCCCTCTGGGCGACGGCGCGCTCGGGGAAGCGGTCCTCGAAGTAGCGCATGATCACCATGCTCTCCTTCAGGGTCTCACCGTTCTCCAGGGTCAGGGCCGGCAGGGCGGTGGTCCCCCGCGTCTTCTTCAAGAGCCAGTCGGGGCGCGGCTTGGAGATGTCGATCTCCACGTCCTCGATGAAGCCGGCGAGCCCCTTCAGCTCCATCAGTATCTCCACCCGCTCCGAGAACGGGCAGCCGGGGATGTGGTAGAGTGTCGGCTTCTCGGCCTCGGTCATGGTCGGGCTCCGCTGCGAAGGGTCAGATCGCCCCTCGGCAAGGTCCCGGTCAAGACGGGCCCCATGGGAACAGCATGTACGACGCCGTGATCTTCGACTGCGACGGGTGCCTCCTCGACAGCGAGGCCCTCGTGCGCGAGATCCTGGTCGAGGTGGTGACCGAGCTCGGCCTCGAATACGACGGCGCACGCTTCATGGGCATGTCGAACCCGGTGTTCTTCGCCACCCTGGACGAGGACCGCCGGCGCCTCCTGGGCAAGCCCCTGCCCCCCGACTTCCGCGCCCAGACCGAGGCCCGGCTGCTGGCCGCCCTCAAGGAGCGGGTGCAGGAGGTCCAGGGCGCCGCCGCGGCGGTCGCGGCGCTCAGCCGTCCCAAGGCCATCGCCAGCGGGTCCTCACCGAGCTTCCTGGAGGTCAAGCTCAAGCGCTGCGGTCTCTGGGACACCTTCCATCCGCACGTCTACTCCTCCCAGGGCCTGGCCCGGGGCAAGCCGCATCCGGACGTCTTTCTCCACGCCGCCTCGGCCCTGGGCGTGCGCCCGGAACGCTGCCTGGCGATCGAAGACAGCGTCCTGGGCGTGCAGAGCGGGGTCGCCGCCGGCATGACGGTCTGGGGCTTCACCGGCGGGGGCCACATCGCCGAGGGCGACGCCCGGCGCCTCAGCGAGGCCGGAGCGCACCGGGTCGTGTCGCACTGGGACGACGCGGCGGCCGAGTTCGGCGGCTGGTACTGAGGAAGCGCTTATCCCCAACGAATTGGGGCGTGGTGCATGTTATCCCCCAACTCGTTGTGGTTTCGACTAGCGGACCGGGGTGATTCGGCTAGAGCCCTAGGCGAGCATGACTCCGCTCGCCAAAGCCCAGTTCCACGTCGCGCCTGCCGACCATCCGGAACGGCAGTACCTCGCCCTGCTCGCCGACATCCTGGAGAGCGGCGCCCTGCGCGAGGACCGCACCGGCGTCGGCACGCTCGGGGTGTTCGGGCGGCAGATGCGCTTTGACCTCTCAGTGGGCTTTCCGCTCCTGACCACCAAGAAGCTGCACACCAAGTCCATCTTCCTGGAGCTGCTGTGGTTCCTGCGCGGGGACACCAACGTCCGCTGGCTGCAGGACCAGGGCGTGAGCATCTGGGACGAATGGGCCGACGCCGATGGCGAACTCGGCCCCGTCTACGGCAAGCAGTGGCGCTCCTGGGCCGCGCCAAACGGCGGGTCCATCGACCAGATCGCCAAACTGATCGAGGGGCTCAAAGCCAATCCCTCCGGCCGCCGCCACATCGTTTCCGCCTGGAACCCGGCGGAGGTGGACGACATGGCCCTGCCGCCCTGCCACTGCCTGTTCCAGTTCTTCGTCGCGGGGGGAAAGCTCTCCTGCCAGCTCTACCAGCGCTCCGCCGACGTCTTCCTCGGCGTGCCGTTCAACATCGCCTCCTACGCCCTCCTGACCCATCTGGTGGCGCAGGTGGTAGGGCTGGTCCCCGGCGAGTTCGTCCATACGTTCGGCGACGCCCACCTCTACCTGAACCACCAGGACCAGGCCCGCGAGCAGCTGTCCCGCGAGCCTCTGCCCCTGCCCCGCCTGAAGCTGACCCCCCGGGCCGACCTCTTTGCCTTCGGCCTCGAGGACATCGCCATCGAGGACTACCAGTCGCACCCGGCGATCAAGGCGCCGATCGCGGTATGAGCGAGCGCCTGGACGAGCTGTCGGACAAGGTCGCCCGCGTCTCCGACATCTATGCCCAGCGCTACGGAATCCGGCGCGACGACGACTGGTTCCTGATCAAGCTGCAGGAGGAGTTGGGAGAGCTCGCCCAGGCGCACCTGCGCCTCTCCGGGCGCGGCCGCGGCGCATCCGACGAGACCGCCCGCGCCGACGAGGCTGCGGACGTGCTCTGCATGCTGCTGCTCTACTGCCGCCGCCACGGGGTCGACCTCGACAAGGCGGTGGCGCGGAAGTGGCTGTCCTACCTCGCCGACGAGGCCGCATAAGCTCTCCCGTTGTTGGGAGTAGCGGCGAGGGCTAAGACCTCTCCCATGTCCAAGCCCATCCTCACCGTCGGCCCCGTGGCGCGCTCGCGCAACGGCGTGATCGGCCGCGACGGCCAGCTGCCCTGGCGCCTCAAGTCGGACCTGGCCCTGTTCAAGCGCCTGACCATCGGCAAGCCGGTGATCATGGGCCGCAAGACCTGGGACAGCCTCCATGTGAAGCCCCTGCCCGGGCGCACCAATCTCGTGCTGACCCATGACGGCTCCTTCGAGCCCGTGGGCGCCATCCCGTGCGAGTCCTTCGGCGAGGCCCTCTCCATCGCCCGCGAGCAGGCCGAGGAGGACGAGGTGGACGAGGTCTGCGTGATCGGCGGCGTGAGCCTGTTCGAGAGCGCCCTGCCCAAGGCCAGGCGCCTGTACCTCACCGAGGTGGACGCGGAAGTTCAGGGCGACGTCAGCTTCCCCGCCTTCGACGAGGCCGAGTGGCGCGAGGTCTCCCGCGAAGCCCACCCCGCCAGCGACGTCGACGACTTCCCCTTCGTCTTCAGAGTGCTGGAGCGGATCTGATGCGGATGCGGCGACTGGGCAAGGACGGGCCCGAGGTCAGCGCCTTGAGCCTGGGCGCCATGGGCATGTCCTACACCTACGGGGTCGCCGACGAGGCGGAGTCCTTACGCACCCTGCACGCCGCCTTCGACGCCGGGATCAACATGGTCGATACCGGCGACTTCTACGGCTCCGGCCACAACGAAATGCTGGTCGGCAAGGCCATCGCGGACCGGCGAGACAAGGTGGTGGTGGCCGTCAAGTTCGGGGCCCAGCGCGACCCGTCCGGCGCCTTCATCGGCTACGACGCCAGCCCAAAAAACGTGAAGGTCAGCCTCGCCTACACCCTGCGACGCCTGCGGACCGACTACCTCGACCTCTACATGCCCGCGCGGGTCGATCCCGCCGTGCCGATCGAGGAGACGGTGGGGGCCTTGGCCGAGTGCGTCCAGGCGGGCTGGATCCGCCGCATCGGCCTGTCCGAAGCCGCGCCGGAGACCGTGCGCAGGGCCGCCGGCGTCCATCCCATCGCCGCCCTGCAGATCGAATATTCGGTGTGGGAGCGCAAGGCCGCCGAGGCCGCTCTGCCGACCCTGCGCGAGCTCGGCCTGGCCATGACCGCCTACGGGGTGCTGTCGCGCGGCCTGATCCAGGATCGTTTCGAGCAGCCGAAGGGCGCGGACGGCCGAGCCCACATGCCCCGTTTCCAGGGGGAGAATTTCGAGAAGAACCGCAGCCTTGTGGAGGGCCTGGCCGCCATCGCCAAAGGCAAGGGCTGCTCGACCGCCCAGCTCGCCATCGCCTGGGCCCTGTCGCGGGGCGAGGACGTGATCCCCCTGATCGGGGCGCGGACGCTAGCACAGCTCAAGGACGCCCTCGGCGCCCTCGACATCGTCCTGACGCCCGAGGACCTCGCCCGGATCGACGCCGTGACAGGCGAAGGGGCCGCAGGCGAACGCTACGGCCCCCACGCCATGAGCCAGGTCGGGCGCTAGCTACTTCGCCGGCGGAGGGGCCGCCGGCCGGCCACCGAGGGGCGGGCCTTGCAGTAGCCCAGGGGCGCCGGCCGCCGGAGCGAAGCCCGGCCCCAGGTTGGACGTGGGCGCGCCGGACCTCACGATGGCGTCGGCCTCGCCGGCCTCGCGCTTGCGCCAGCGGGTGTTCATGGCTTCCCAGAACAGGCCCTCCACGCAGGAGACTTCCTGGAACTCGTCGTCCGCGATCTTCCGGAAATAGAGTGTGCCCTTGAGGTCGGCGGGATAGAGCGCCGGTTCGTGCATGGTCACCTCGCTGACCAGGGTCAGCGGCCCCACCGGGTCCCCTGGGTCGATGGGCTGGTTACGCGGCACGGTGGTCCCCAGGTCGGCCGTGTTGCGCAGGGTCCAGCGTTCGGTCACCACGGCGTCCTCGGTGTGGGACCAGCGCCCCATCAGCCATTCGGAGATCAGGCTGGTGGTGACCACCAGGGTGTCGCCTTCCCATTTGGCGTTCGACCAGCCGCTGCGGGTGGGGAGCCCTTCCGGAGTCTCCTTGTCCTTCGTCAGATAGATGCGGCGGGTGGTCGGGCCGCTCTCGGTCATCACCGTGATCCGGTCGGGCGCCACGTGGATCTCCATGGGCTGCATGCCGATGCCGCCCATGGAGCTTGGCATGCCCGCCTGCACACAGGCCTGGTTGGGCGGATTGGCCCGCAGGTCCGCCTCGTTGTACTTGGCCCGGAAGGCGGCGACCTTGGCCTTGCCCGCCTCGTGCATGGGCGGATCGGCGTAGGGGCCGATGCCCCCGGTCGAGTAGATCAGCCACACCCCGCCGATGGCCTTGGGGTTCTTCACCTTGGCGAACGCCTTCAGGGGAGCCGCCGGGACCGCCGGCGAAGGGGCGGCCCGCTGGGCCGGCGCCCCGGCCTGGGCGCTGGGGCCCGCCAGCGCGGCCAGGCAAAGGCCCGCCAGTGCGAACGCACCGTTGCTGATGGTCTTGCGAACCGCCGATCCTTCCATCCCTGCCCCCGTGTGCTGCGATGGCGCCTCTGGCGGCCATCCCGTGCTTGTCGCGACGCTACAACCGGAACACTTCACCAGCATCGGGCCGCAGACAAGCGAAGGGGCCGCAGCGGGTGAACGCTACGGCCCCATGCCTTGAGCCAGGTCGAGCGCTAGAGCCCTT
>CANJID010000003.1 GCA_947474395.1 Caulobacterales bacterium | reverse complement strand
TAGAACGCGTTCCCGCCAAGGAGCTCGCGGCCGGCCACCGTATCGCAGGTCTTGCCGGCGGCGGGCGGGGTCTTCGGGGGGCATTTGGCGATCGCGCCGATGCGCGAGCCGAAATTGGTGCCGTCCCGCAGCGGGTTGACCTTCACGGAGAAGATCACGCCGGGAATGAAGGAGGCGGCGGTGATGCCCTGCTGGGCCACGGCGGCGGCCCCGGCCATCTCCACGCCCCAGGCGACGTTCTTGCCGTCCTTGTCCTTCACCAGCTTGCCGTCGGGACCGACGATATAGAGGTGGAGCTCGGCGTGGTTGGCCTGCCCGACGAACTGATAGTTCACGCCCGTCAGGGTCACCGTCTTGGTCTGGTCGTACATGGCGAACGAATGGTGCGCCAGGGCCGGCCCGACGGAGAGGGCAGCTGCCCCGGCCGCCACGGCGCCGGCGACGATCCATGCCCGGACTGAATGCTTCCTCACTATGACCTCCTCCTAATTTTTACCGACCGGCGCCCCACTCGGTGCGATTTGCCGACAAGTTAGCGTCAGACTTAAGGCGCCGCCACCTCGGCGTCACCTCGACGCAATTCGCAGGGTTGCACGTTCGAGCCGCCCTAGTCCGTCTTCGCACGTCAGTCGCGCCAATACGAAGGCTCCAGGGCTAACGGTCGCACTAGCACTGGCGATACCAGTATCGACCATCACGGCCGATAGGGATGTGCGTCGGCGTGGAAGTCGATCAGCCGCCCCTGGTGTTCGATCAGCACGCGGCCGGGCCGGATGCCCTCCCGCTCCATCTCGCCGATTATGTCCTTGGCCCGCCACTGAGTGGGGATGATCACCACGTCGACGGTCATGTCCTTGAGGGCGTCCCGGAACCGGATTTCCTGCCCGAACCCAGGCACGAAGGACCCTGCCTTCTCCGGATCGGAATCGACCACCAGAGGGAAGCGATCCGCGTCTGCGCCGAACTGGTGCATGAAGGCGGCGGCCTTCCCGGTCCCGCCCCAGATGGCCACCTTCGCCCCACTGGCGACGAGGGCGTCCAGGTCCGCGCGGACGGAGGCGCGACTGGCGACGGCGCCGACGGCGAAGGCCTCCGTCGCCCTGGTTCGGGCGCGCACCTCCTCGGGAACGCCGAGTTCGACCAGGGCGTAGACGACCTCGCGGTCATATCCGTGCGCCAGCACCCGCACCTGGCCCGCCCGCTTCATCAGGGCGGTGAAGGAGGCGGTGGTGAAGTGGGACATGTGCTCGAAGAAGAAGTCGGCCAGGCGGCCGGTCTCGAACACCCGGTCGATGCAGGGGGTCTCGGCGAACAGAAGGCAGGGCTTGTCGATATCCTGCGCGCGCCAGGCCAGCTGCTCCAGGAAGGCGGCGGGCTCGGTCAGGTGCTCCAGCACGTGGCGGATCACCACCGCGTCCGGCGCGAAGGCCCCCATGTCGATGAGAGGGTCGAACAGGCGCGCCTCGAAATCCACCCCCTGCCCCGTCTCCGGGCTGGCGTTGGGATCGAAGCCGATGAAGCGGCCCTCGCGGCCCCTCGCCTCGGCGATCCCGCGCAGGAAGTGGCCCTCCCCGCAACCGATGTCGATCACGGTGGGGCGGTCCGGCAGAACGGTCGAGACGAGGTCCCGGGTCTCGGCGAGATGGCCCTTCCAGGTCGAGCCGGTGTTGAACATCCGGTTCGGGTTATTGCGGTAGGGCACCGCCTCGTAGGTGAAGGCTGAGTTCCAGACGTGGGAGCAGGCGGGGCATTGCAGGAAATCGTGAGGCAGGCGCTGCATGGCTCGCGCCTCGGCCGCGCTCGCCGGCCAGCCTAGCGTCGCCAGGGCCTGCATCCCGCCGTCGAAGAAGGGCACGCCGAGGCTGTAGGCGCAAACCGGACAGCGCACGGGCCGCGCGACCGGGCTCATGCCGCCAGCACGCCCTTGAAGTAGCCGATGGTTTCCTTGAGCCCGTCCTCCAGCCCCACTTTCGGCTCCCAGCCGAGGGCGCCGCGGGCCTTGGCTATGTCGGGCTGGCGCTGGAGCGGATCGTCCACGGGCAGGGGCCGAAACTCGATACGGCTTTTCGAGCCGGTCAGGCTGAGCACCGTCTCGGCGAGCTGGCGGATGGTGAATTCGGCGGGGTTGCCGAGGTTGATCGGCCCGACCTCGACGTCCTGGTCCATCATCCGCGCCATGCCCTCGATCAGATCGTCGACGTAGCAGAACGAGCGGGTCTGCCCACCGTCCCCGAACAGGGTGATGGGCTCGCCCTTCAGCGCCTGGACGATGAAGTTGGACACCACCCGGCCGTCGTTGGGATGCATGCGCGGGCCGTAGGTGTTGAAGATGCGGATCACCCGGATGTCGACGGCGGCCTGGCGGTGATAGTCGAAGAACAGGGTCTCGGCGCAGCGCTTGCCTTCGTCGTAACAGGCGCGCGGCCCGATCGGATTGACGTGGCCCCAGTAGCTCTCCGTCTGCGGGTGCTGCTGCGGGTCGCCATAGACCTCGCTGGTCGAGGCCTGGAGGATCCGGGCGCGGCGCCGCCGGGCCAGTCCCAGCATGTTGATCGCCCCAAGCACCGCGGTCTTGGTCGTTGCGATCGGGTCGTTGCTGTAGTGAACGGGGCTCGCCGGGCAGGCCAGGTTGAAGATGCGGTCCACCTCGACATAGATCGGCAGCCAGATGTCGTGGCGGACCAGCTCGAAGTTGGGGCCCGACAGCAGATGGCGGATGTTGTCCTTCGACCCGGTGCGGAAGTTGTCGAGGCACAGCACGTCCTCGCCCGCCGCCACCAGACGCTCGCACAGGTGCGATCCGAGGAAGCCCGCGCCGCCGGTGACCAGGATCGTGCGTTTCACAGGCTTCCTTCCGGGCGGCGGGACCACATCTCCCACAAGGCGTCCTCGAAATGCCGGGCGAAACGCGCCGCGTCAAACAGGGGCGAAGCCAGCACCCGCTTGCGCAGGCCGGCGCGCAGGGCCGCCAGGCGCGGCAGGTCCCGCGCATGGGCGACCGCCCGGGCCACATAGTCGTCGTCGCCCTCGCCGATCCAGTCCGCCAGCCCGGCGTTGCGGGCGATCCCCTCGCCCAGGTGCGACAGGAACCGGTCCCCCGCCCGCGTCACCATGGGCACGCCCATCCACAGCCCCTCGATGGTGGTTGTGCCGCCGGGATAGGGGAAGGGATCGAGGGCTATGTCGACGCGGTTGTAGGCCGCCAGCAGCTCGGGCCTGGGCGAAAACCCCTCCAGCAGCAGGCGCTCGGCCGCGACCCCGTGGGCGGCGAAGCGGCGGCGAACTTCGCCCTGCGCGCCCGCATCGTTGAGCTGGCGGGTCTTCAGCAGGAGCCGCGAGTCCGGCAGCTCCGTAAGGATGCGCGCCCAGAGGCCCACGACCCGGTCGTTCATCTTGGTCAGGTGGTTGAAGCAGCCGAAGGTCACGCCGCCGCCCGATCGCGCCGGCAGGGGTCCGACCTCCAGGGCGACCGCCGGCGGGCTGAAGCAGAGGTAGGTCTGCGGCAGGCGCCAGGGCGCCTCCGTGAAATGCCCCTCTTCTCCCGGCGGGCAGACGTGCGGGTCGCCGACGACATAGTCCATCTCGGCCACCCCCGTGGTGGCGAAATAGCCCAGCCAGCTCGCCTGCACGGGTGCGGGCTTCCAGGCGAAAACGGGCAGGCGCCCGCCCGCCGTGTGTCCGGCGAGATCCAGGAGCACGTGGACGCCGTCGTTGCGGATCAGCGCCGCCGCCGCCTCGTCCGACAGCCCCCGGATCGGCCGCCATGCGGAGAAGACGGGGCGGATCCGTTCCGTCAGTTCGGTGACCTCAGTTCGGGTCGGATAGGCCACCAGTTCGATCCGCCGAGGATCGAGCCGGGCCAGCGCCGCCTCCAGAAAATAGCCCACCGGATGGTCCTTGATGTCCCCCGACACCAGCCCGACCTTGAGCCGCCGGGGAGCGGGCTCGCAGCTCCAGCCGTAGCTGCCGTGGGCGCCGGCCGCGTGCAGCATCCGACCGTAGCCGCGCGCCGTCTCCAGGTGATCGACCGGATCGTGGTCGGCGGCTGTGCTCATGGTCAGGAGGAGGTTGGCGTAGGCCTCGGCGTAATTCGGCCGTAGCCGCATCGCCTCGCGATAGCTCTCCTCGGCTTGGGCATAGCGGCACTGCTCGCGCAGGGCGTTGCCGAGATTGGTGTAGGCCTCCGCGAAGTCCGGCTGCAGCTCTATGGCGCGGCGCGCCTCCGCCTCCGCTTCGGTCAGCCGGCCGAGCTCGACGAGGGTGAGCGACAGATTGCTGTGAGGGGCCGCCGCCTCGGGCCGTTGGGCCATGGCCTCGCGGAGCAGCGCCTCGGCCTCGCCATGGCGGCCAAGGGCGGTGAGCACGGCGCCGAGGTTGTTGCAGGCGTCCATCAGCGACGGGTTCAGCCGCATCGCGTCCCGATAGCAGGCCGCCGCCTCCTCCAGCCGGCCCAGGGCGTTCATGACGTTGCCGAGGATGTTGGCGGCCTCGGCGAGGTCGGGCTGCGCAGCGGCCGCGCGGCGCGCCGGAGCCTCCGCGTCGGCGGGACGTCCAAGATCGATCAGCGTCAGGGCCAGGTTGCAGTTCAGGCCCACGTGCTCCGGGTAGCGCGCCAAACCCTGCCGGTAGACGGCCTCGGCCGCGGCCAGGCGCTTGAGCCCCCTCAGCGCGCCCCCATGGGTCACATAGGCGTCGGGGAAAGTCGGGCCCAACTCCACCGCCCGCCGTCCGCTTTCTTCCGCCTCGGCCCACCGGCCGAGGGCCTGGAGGGCGGCCGCCAGCCCGATGTAGGCCAGGGCGTAGTGCGGGGCCCTGGCGACGGATTCGCGGTATGCGCGCTCCGCTTCGGCGGGCCGGCCGAATTCCAGCAGCATCCCGCCCAGCAGGTTGGGCGGCTCCGCGTCCTGAGGGGAAAGCGCGGCCGCCCGCTCCAGGGCGGGAAGGCCCTCCTGCGGCTGCCCGAGCTGCGCCAGGGCGGCCCCGAGCACCTTCCAGGCGAAGCCGTGTCCGGGGAGTCGCTCCGTCCAGGGCCGCGCCGCCGCCGCGGCGGCTTCCCAGTCGCCGTTGGCGAAGGGCTCGACCAGGGCGGCGCGTTCGGCGGGACTGGGGGCGAGCGCCGCCAGCCGGGCGGCGAACTCATCGGCGCGGGCGGCGCTCAAGCCCATGGCGCGGCCCTGCTCCGTCAGGTCCCAGGCGTCGTCCGGCCGGTCCGACCGGATCAGGGCCTCGATATAGCTCAGCCAGTAGGGCTCAGCCGCCGGGTTCGCCTCGACCGCCGCCCGGAAATGGGGGAGCGCCATCTCGGCCCGACCGACCTGTCCGGCCAGCACGCCGAGATTGTGGTGGGCGTCGGCGTGGGTGGGATGAATCTCCAGCACGGACCGATACAGCCGCTCGGCCTCTTCCAGGCGGGAGGCGCGGTGATGCTCCACCGCCTCGTGGAAGGCCTGGACGATGTTGAAGGTCGGCGAGGTCAAGGACGCACTCTGGACAGGCGCCGCTGGAACGCGGCGCGCCAAGGCTTAAGGGTTCGCCGGCCCGAGGCCAAGACCCGCCCCGCCGCCCGGGCTATTCGGACGAGCGGGTCCCGGCGATGTGATCGTTGAGGTCCGGCGGACAATGGACCTCGGTGGGGTCCCGGTCTTCCGCGCGGCGGTAGTGCTTCTCGGAGAGCCACTCGCCTTCCCACATGATCGGGTCGGTCATGACCAGCTTCACCTCGAGGATGCCGGTCGGCAGCAGCTTCCAGCGCTCGACGATATGGAACTGGTCGCTGACCGGGATGCCGGTTTCGATCCAGTGGCGCTTGGATTCGATGTTGGAGGTGTCGACCACCAGGGTGTCGCCTTCCCAGCGGCCGATCGAATCGCCGTTCCAGGTCGCCGGGACGAGGTCCGGATCGCCGTGGCCGCGGCCGTCGGTGTAGATCCAGCGCAGCTGGTTCTCCAGCTCCTGGATCATCACGATCACGGTCGGGTACTGGAACATCTGGATCGGCCAGGCCCGGTTCAGGAACTTGGGCATGCCGTTGGGCCAGCACTTGCCGGCGTCGTCGCGGAAGGCGAGCCCGGCGGCGTTGGCCTTGACCCCGGCGTCATAGAGCGTCTGGGCGGGAGCCTTCAGCTTCGGCAGGGGGCGGAACTGCGACAGCCCGCCGTTGGCCTGCTCGCCGATCACCATCCAGTTGCCGGTCATGTCGAAGGGGGCGGCCGGCCGCGCCTTGGCCAGGTTCTCCTTCGACAGGGCGCCCAGCGGCCAGGGCTCCTGGCGGACCGGCGGCCAGGGCGTGGAGGCCCCCGCTGCCGGCTGCCCGGCGAGCGCGGCGCTGGCGCTCGCGGCGATCAGGAGGGATGCCGCGCACCCCAGCCAACTGTTCCTGGACATATCTCTCCCCTGCCCCCGGCATACGTTTCTGATTTGGCGCGGATCATTGCGCATTCCTCGCCGGAGGCAAGGGAATTGGCAGGGAACCTGTGATCAGGAAGCCGGCAGGAACGAGAACATATAGTTGGCCGAGCCGTAGGTCCTGTTGCCCGCGGGCGGCTTGCGGATGCGGAAGGTCATCTTCGGCGAGCCCATGAAGGTGCCGGTGAAGACGGAGAGGTTGGCGACCGGATCGTCCTGCTTGGCCACCCAGTCTCCGGCGAGCGGGCCGACCGCGGCGGTGACCGCGTCGATGTTCTTGGCGCCCAGCACGGCCACGCGACAGAGCTTCTGGCTTGAGTCGTAGACCACCACCACCGCCGTCGGGTTGTTGGTCATGACCGCGGCGAACATCCGGGTCTTGGGGCTGAGGTCCGCGAACGGCTTGAGGTCGTCCGCGCCCACGGGATCGGCGGACACCAGCCCGGCCTTGGCCAAGGACGGCGACAGCGGATTGAGGGACGCCTTGCCCCCCATGATGCTGACGCAGGCCTGGGCGCCGGCGATGAATGCCTTGCCGAGCGGTAGGGGCGGCGGCGAGCCCTGAGCGTGAACGCGGGCCTCACCTCCCCGAACGGCAAGTACCGCTTCGGCGTCTTCGCCCGGAACGCCCTGGACACCTTCTTCACGGCCGGCCGCCAGGCCAACAACGGCGGTTGGACCAACGTCCTCAACCCCGAATCGGTGCGGACCGTCGGCTTCTCGCTGGACTACAAGTTCGGCGGCTAACCCCTTGAGCCGCTAAAACGATGGGCGGCGGTGCTCTCGCACCGCCGCCCAAAGTCGTTCAGGGGCCCGGGAAAGGGTCCCGTATCGCTCGCAGCCTACTTCGGCGTGATCCGGAAAAGGCCGCCGGGGTTGGCGTCCTCAAGCATCCAGATCGCGCCGTCGGGCGCCACTTCCAGGTCGCGCACGCGCTTGCCCATGTCGTAGCGCTCCTGCGGGGTGGCGCTGGAGCCGCTGATGACCACGCGGGTCATGGACTTGGAGCCCATGCCGCCGATCAGGGCGTTGCCCTTCCACGCCGGGAACATCGAGCCCTTGTAGAACATGAGGTTGCCCGGGGCGATCACGGGAACCCAGTAGATCGCCGGCTTGACGAAGTCGGGCCGGGTGTCGGGGCTGGCGATCGGCACGCCGTTGTAGTTGGGCGCGTAGCCGACGAGCGGCCAGCCGTAGTTCTTGCCCTTCTCGATGTGATTCAGCTCGTCCCCGCCGCGCGGGCCGTGCTCGACTTCCCACAAACCGCCGTCCGGAGCGAAGGCGAGGCCGTAGGGCGTGCGGAAGCCGGTCGCCCACGTCTCCGCCGGGGTCAGGTTCGGCCCCGGGAAGGTATAGGTCTTGACCACCGTGGCGGTCTTGGCGGCCTCGGTGTCGGCGGGCGGGTTGATGATCGGGATGGTCGGCGTGCCGACTTGGCCGGCCATGGGATTGTCCTTGGCCGGCTTGCCGTCCAGGGTCAGGTGCACGATCTTGCCCAGCGGCGAGTTGGGGTCCTGGGCCGGAGTGAACCGCTGGCGGTCGCCCGAGGTCATGAACAGCGACTTGCCGTCGGGGGCGAACGCGATCGCGGCGCCGAACTGGCCGCCCCTGCCCCGGGCGCCGTCTCGCCAGATCACGGTCAGATTCTGAAGGCTGGCCGAGCCGTCCTTGGCGATGACGAGCTTCGCCTTGGCCAGCGCCAGACTGGATCCGCCTTCACCGGGCTCGGAATAGGCCAGGTAGATCGACTGGTCCTTGGCGTAGGTTGGGGAAACGTAGACCCCCAGCATGCCGCCCTGGCCCTGCACCCACACGGCGGGCGTCCCGGAGATCTTGGTCTTCTCGCCGGTCTGGGTCACCACATAGACGGGGCCGACCTTCTCCGTGATCAGCATCCGCCCATCGGGCAGGAAAGCGATGCGCCAGGGCAGGTTGAAGGTCGTCACCTGCGTCACGGTGAACGGCTGCGTCGCCTCGGGCTTCTGGGCGCCGAGATTGACCTGGGCGTAGGCGGCCGTTGCGGCCGTCGCGGCCAGGGCCAAGAGCACCACCATTTTCGCTGACTTCATCGTCGATCCTCGCTCCCCAATGGCCGTTCAGACGTCCTCGGACGCGAGCCGGCTTCGGTTGCGAACTTAGAGAAGCAAGCCCGGCCAGTCCACGGCTGGTCCACGACGGCGCGGCGCAAAAAAACGGCCCCGCCCGAGGGGCGAGGCCGAGGTTGATCTGCAAGGGGAGTCAGGCAGAATTCAGAAACTGGCGGAATTTAGAAATTGTGGTCCGCGAGGGTGGTCCCCGACGGCGTCAGGACGGTCATCACGAGGCCGGCCTTCCCGCCGTCCTTCATGGGGTGCATCACCACGGTCACCTTGTCGCCTGGCAGCAGGGACTTGATGTTCCAGCCCTTGCGCAGGAGGATATTCGGGGTGGAGCACTCGATGCTCCACTGGCTGACCGCGCCGGCGGCGTCCGCGACCATCACCTCAACGGATGCGTGCGGATTGCGCCAGGCGAATTCCTTGATGGTGCCCACCAGGGTCACCGTCTTGGTGTTGTCGAACATGGCCCCCGAATGGTGAGCCTGCGCGGCAGTGGCGGCGAACAGGGCCACCAGGGCCGGCGCCAGTAGTTTCACGCTCGTCTTCATGTCCGGCGGTCCCGCCTTCGGTTCACGACAAATCACGAGAGATCATACCCCCAGCGGGCGGTTCACGGGACGACCCGGCTCAACCGAGCACTTTCAAATATTATTTGAAAATCGATTTGGGGTTCCCGTCGCATCCTTGCTGTTGAAGCAATCCGTCACCCCCTCAGGGAATCCGTCATGTCTTCGCGTCAGTCCATTCTCACGATCGTCCTGGCCGCCCTGATGACCTCGGCCGCCGGCGCCGCCTTCGCCGAACCCGACATCACCGGCATGTGGTCCCTGGAGGACCGGCGCAACCAGCCCCCGGCCCCCATCCGCCCCGATGTGCGGGCCAGGGACCAGGCCGACCAGAAGATCAACGCCGCCCACAACCGCCTGATCGGCGAGGGCCACACCAAGTGCCTGCCCACCGGCATGCCCGGGATCATGACCACGCCCTTCGGCATCCAGTTCCTTCAGACCAAGGGGCTGGTCACCATCCTGCAGGAGGTCTCCAACCTGCCGCGGTCGATCCACCTGGACCGCAAGGCCCATCCGCCGGCGGACGAAATGCTGCCGGGCTGGCTCGGCGACTCCATCGGTCACTGGGAAGGCAACGTCCTGATGGTGGACACCATCGGCTTCAACGGCCGGGTCAACCATGTCTCGACCAAGATGCACATGACCGAGAAGTTCTATCTCGACGGCGAGTACCTGGTGATGGAGATGACCCAGGACGATCCGGAGACCTATACGGCGCCCTACACCACCAAGTACCGCTTCAAGCGCGCGGCGCCCGGCCCGGCCAGCGAGCTGATGGAATATGTGTGCGAGGTCGATCCGGCCAACCTGTTCGCCTAC
The DNA here is from genome assembly GCA_947474395.1 of Caulobacterales bacterium. Classification (GTDB taxonomy): domain Bacteria; phylum Pseudomonadota; class Alphaproteobacteria; order Caulobacterales; family Caulobacteraceae; genus CANJID01. The sequence goes on along the minus strand of CANJID010000003.1, from coordinate 107,370 downwards.
GAGGCCGAGCAGAAGGCGGCGGGCAAACCGTCGGACTTCGATCCAGCCTGGGCCGCCAAGGCCTTCTCCGAGCCCGCGCCCAAGGAGACCGCCTCCATCAAGTAGGGCGCACGCCACAATCTGGAACTGCAGCAGCGCCGCGCGGCATCCCGCGCGGCGCTGCTTCGTTTCCGGCCGCAAGAAAACGCCCGGCTGGATGAGCCGGGCGCGTCTTATGCTGACTGGGGGAAAGCCCGGCGGTCAGCCCGCCTTGGCCTCCGCCGGGGCCGCGGCCCCGAAGCCGTTGTAGTAGAGGTTCAAGAGCACCGCCGCGATCATCGACAGCACGATCCCCGAGCCCAACAAAGGGTTCAGCACCGGCGGCATGAACTGGAAGAACTTGGTCGCCACCAGGGGGATCATCCCCGCCCCGATCGAGATCGCCACGGTCATCAGGTTCCCCCGATCGGAGAAGTCGACGGCCGCGAGAATCCGCACCCCCGTCGCCGCCACCATGCCGAACATGACGAGGCCCGCCCCGCCCAGGACATAGGCCGGCACCGCCTCGACCACGGCGGCCAGCTTGGGGCTGAGACCGAGCACGATCATGATCGCCCCCGCCGCCACGCAGACCCAGCGCGAGCGCACCCCCGTCACGCCGACAAGCCCGACGTTCTGGGAGTAGGAGGTGTAGGGGAAGGTGTTGAAGACCCCGCCGAGGATGGTGCCCAGGGCGTCGGCGCGCAGGCCCTTCACCAGGTCGGACTGTTTCACGGGTTTCTCGACCATCTGGCCCACGGCCAGGAACATCCCGGTGGATTCGATCATCACCACCAGCATGACCACGACCATGGTCAGGATCGGGATCGGCTGGAATACCGGAAGGCCGAAGGCAAAGGGCTTCACCACCCCTACCCAAGAGGCGGTCAGGACGTGGTCGAACTTCATCAGCCCCATGGCCGCCGCCACGGCCGAGCCGACGATCAGGCCCAGGAGCACGGCGATGCGCGCCACCACGCCCTTGGTGAACCGGGTCAGGGCCAGGATGACGATGAGGACGAACAGGGCCATGCCGAGGTGCAGGGGCGCGCCGTAGTCGGGGGCGCTGGACTGTCCGCCCGCGGCCCAGTCGATGCCGATGCGCATCAAGGAGACCCCGATCACCAGGATCACCGTTCCCGTCACCACGGGCGGGAAGAACCGCGCCAGCCGCCCCACGAAGGAGGCCAGGACCAGGCCGATCACCCCGGCGGCGATGACCGAGCCGTAGATGGTCGCCAGCACCTGCTCCTTGGGGATCCCCCCGGCTGCGCCTGAGGCGATCATGGCCATCATCGGCGAGACCGAGGCGAAGGTGACCCCCATCATCACCGGCATGCGGATGCCGAAGCCCGGCAGCCCGAAGGCCTGGATCAGGGTGGCCAGACCGCAGGCGAACAGGTCCGCGCTGATCAGCAGGGCCACCTGCTCAGGGGCCAGGGACAGGGCCCTGCCGATGATCAGGGGAACGGCCACCGCGCCCGCATACATCACCAGCACGTGCTGAAGTCCGAGGGCGGTCAGGGTCAGGGGCGGCGGAACCTGGTCCACCGGCGAGACGGCGGCGGGCTCAGCCGGGTCGTTTGCGATAGTCTTCACGTCTGCGACCACGGCGCGGGCTCCTCAGGCAGCCTTCTTTGTCGGCATCGAGGATAGGGACATGACCGCGAAGGCGGCGCCGCTGACGGACGCGAAGCAGCATCAAACGGCTTCGGAAGCTGGAAGCTGAGCGCCGGCGCCTTTTTTCAGAGCGTTTCCGGCTCGGCGGGCCGCGAGGCGTAGCGGCGGGCCAGCACGGCGCATACCATCAGCTGCATCTGGTGGAAGATCATCAGGGGCATGATCATCATGCCGACGGCCGCCGCCGGGAACAGCACCCCGGCCATGGGCACCCCGGAGGCCAGGCTCTTCTTGGAGCCGCAGAAGACGATCGCCACCTCGTCGGCCTTGTTGAACCCGAAGGCGCGCGCTCCCCAGGTCGTCACTCCCAGCATGACCGCCAGCACAAGCGCGTCGAGGATCAGGATCAGGGCGAGGTCGGCGCCCGAGACCCGGGCCCACAGCCCCTCCACCACGGCGGCGCTGAAGGCGGTGTAGACGACGAGGACAATGGAGCCCCGGTCCACGAGGCCGACAATGGCCTTGCGCTTCTGCAGCCAGGCCGCCGTCAGGGGACGCGAGAAGTGCCCCGCCAGGAATGGGACCAGGAGCTGCAGGACGATGGATTGCACCGCCTTCAGCGACACGCCGCCCCCATGCACCCCGAGCAAGGCCCCCACCAGCACGGGGGTCAGGAAGATACCGATCAGGTTGGAGGCGGAGGCGCTGCACACCGCCGCCGCCACATTGCCCCGCGCCACCGCCGTCAGGGCGATGGAGGACTGCACCGTCGAGGGCAGCAGGCAGAGGAACAGCAGGCCGTCGGCGATCCCGGGATTGATCCTGCCGGCGCTCGCCGCGCGCACGGCGAGACCCAGCACCGGGAACAGCACGAAGCTCGCGGCCAGCACCATCAGGTGCAGCCGCCAGTGGCCGATCCCCGCCAGCACCGCTTCGCGCGACAGCCGCGCGCCGTGGAGGAAGAACAGCAGGACGATCGCCGCCGTGGTCAGGTAGCCGAAACCTGTCGCGAATATCCCGCGACAGGGCAGCAGGCTGGCCACGATCACCGCCGTCACCAGGGCGACGATGTAGGGGTCGGGCAGGAAGCGTTTCCAGGAAGCAGCCACGCTATCCCCCCCGATAGGTGGAATAGCCATAGGGGCTGATCAGCAGGGGCACATGGTAGTGGGCGCCCGCATCGGCGACGCCGAAGCGGATCGGGATAACGTCCAGGAACGGCGGATCGGGCAGATCGACCCCGGCGGCGCGGTGGTAGTCGGCCACGTGGAAGGCCAGCTCATAGACCCCCGGCTCCAGCCCCTCGGCGACCAGGACCGCCCTGCCCCCCTCGTCCAGCGTCGCGCCGGGCAGGACGGCGAGGGTCGGCGACAGGCGGCGCACCTCGACCGACAGCCCCGCCGCGCCGCAGCCGCGGGCGGTGTCGAGGGCATGGGTGGTCAGTCGGCCGGTCGTCATTGCGTCTTGGCTCCCGCCTTGATCCAGGCGCCCAGGGTGGCGCGTTCATTGTCGGTCATGCCGGTCTCGTCGCCCAGAGGCATGCCGTGGCTCGCCACCGCCCGCTCGAAGATGCGCGGGGCGAACTCGGCGATGTGCTCGGGGGTGTCGAACACCACCCCGCCCGGCGGGGCGGGATAGCCCCGATGGGTCGGTGTCGGGCTGTGGCACATGACGCAGTGCTTGTTCAGCGTCGCCTGGACCGTGGCGAAGGCGACCGGCCCCTTGGCGGTCTCTCCGGCGGGGCGCACCTGGGTGGCGATCACCGTGACCCCGAAGAACAGGGCCGCGCCGTAGAACAGGAAATCGTGGCGGATGACGCCGACGTGCTTGAGGTTGAAGAACTGGCGGATCGAGACCCCCGCCGCCGGCCGTGGCCTTGAGGATCACCGGGAAGCCGATGTCCTGCGCCGCCGCCAGGGCCGCGTCGGCGTCGGTGAGCAGGTCCGTGCCCGGCGCCAGGGGGACGCCGTGCGCCTTGGCGAGGTCGCGGGCGGTGTGCTTCAGCCCGAAGGCGCGGATGTTGTCCGGAGTCGGGCCGATGAAGGCGATCCCGGCCGCAGCGCAGGCCTCGGCGAAGGCGGTGTTCTCGGACAGGAAGCCGTAGCCCGGATGGATGGCCTGGGCGCCCGTCGCCTTGGCTGCGGCCAGGATGGCGGGGATGTCGAGATAGCTCTGGGCGGCGGGGGCGGGTCCGATCCGCACAGCCTCGTCCGCCTGGCTGACGTGCAGCGAGCCCGCATCAGCGTCGGAAAAGACCGCGACCGAGCCCACGTCCATCCGCCTGAGGGTGCGGATGATACGGCAGGCGATGGCGCCTCTGTTGGCGATCAGAACCTTGGAAAACAAAGCCGAACCCGTGCCTTATGCCGAAATGATCATACGCACCGGCGTCGGGTTGAAGCCGTTGCAGGGATTGTTGATCTGGGGGCAGTTCGAGACCACGGCGACGATGTCCATCTCGGCGCGCAGGTCGACGTAGAGGCCGGGCGCGGAGATGCCGTCGACGATCCCGAGCGCCCCGTCCGCTTCGACGGGCACGTTCATGAACCAGTTGATGTTGGAGACCATGTCCCGCTTGCCGCGGCCGTGGCGGGCGTTGGACTGCAGGAAGTTCTCGACGCAGGCGTGCTGGCTCTTGGTGTGGTGGCCGTAGCGCAGGGTGTTGCTCTCGCAGGAACAGGCCCCGCCGATGGTGTCGTGATACGCCACCGAGGTGCCCGTGATGGTCGCCATGGGCGCGCCCTCGTTGGAGAGCAGCACGGCGCCCGTCTTCAGGAACAGGTTGGCCTGCGCGGCAATGGTGTCCTGGGCGCTGTAGCGTTGGGCGTCGTCGCCAAGCGCGTACATCAGGAAGTCCACCGCCTGGTTTCCCTCCAGGTCGACGATGCGCAGGGTCTGGCCCTGCATCACCGGATGGTCCCAGGGCGCGCGGGCGGGCACGACCTCATCATAGAGGATGGAGCCTTTGAGGCCGTCGAGGGCGGGATCGCTCATGGTCACCGGCGGAAATAGTCTTCGGCATTGAGGAAGGCTCGCAGACCCTCCGGCGTGGCGTTGCGGATCGGATCGCCCTCCGGCGTGACCGGCCCGCGCCAGGCCGTCGCCCGGACCGGCGTCACGCTGTAGTCGGCGCGGGGGTCCAACACGTGCGGGCAGTTGGCCAGGGCGACGATGACATCCATCTCGGCGCGCAGGGTGATCGAGCGGCCGGGCGCACAGGGGCCCACGTCGATCAGGGTGTTCCCCTCCCCGTCGATCCGCACCGGCTTGAACCAGTTGATGCAGGGATGGATGTCCTTGCGCCCCAGGCCGAACTTGGCGACGGCGAGGCTGAAGCGGTCCCGCGCATTGGGGTGGACGCCGTGGTTGAAGCCGTCGCCGTAGCGGCGGGCGTTGGAGGCCTGGTTGGAGGCGCCGCAGAAGGCGTCATGCCCCCCCGTCCCATCCTCCAGGATGCTCATCAGCACCCGGCCCATGTCGGAGAGCAGCAGCTTGCCGGCGCCCAGGTAGGCGTTCCATTGCACCTTGACGGTGTCGGCGACGTTCAGCCGCTCGAACGGCCGCTCGGCGTTGAACACCAGCATGGAGACGCAGGCGTCGCCGTGTAGGTCGGTGATCCGCAGCCGCGCGCCGCGCTTCAGCTCGCGGGCCGCATAGCCCCCGGCGGCAATGGTCTCCGCCCAGAGCATGTCTTCCGCCGAAACACCTTCCGGAAGATCGGCGGCGTCGCTCGGCGGCAGGGTCGGCATGGCCTCGACCCGGGTCCCGGCCATGGCGCGGGCATGGTCCCGCGCGCCGTAGGGATCGGCTGTACTGGCCGCGCTCATCGGGCGTCGCGCGCCTTGGCCGGGCCGGCCGCCGGAGCCTCGTCCTCCCCGTGGGCGTGCAGAGGCGGCAACAGGGCGGTGGTGGTGACGAGCTTGATCTGCTGCACGCCGCGGATCTTGCGCAGGTGGTCGCACAGGCTCTGCAGCCGCTCGGACGGGCCCTGAACCAGCAGCACCTCCAGCGATTGGTCGTCCTCCAGGAACACATGCTGGGAGGAGATCACCTCCTTCAGGAAGGTCGCCTGGGCCTGGGCCAGGGCTTCCCGCACCCGGCCGCGTTCGGCTCGGTAAATCAAGGTGATAGTGCCCGCCAGGACCGCCCCCTCGATGGTCTCGCTGTGCTCGGCGAGTTCGTGGCGGATCAGCTCGGCGATCATCTGGGAGCGGCTGGGCAGGCCTCGCTCGGCCACCATGGCGTCGAGCTGGTTGAGGAGCTCGGCCGGCAGGCTGACGCTCAGACGGGCAAGATGGGAAATCGGGTCACTGGCGTTCATGCGAGCCACCCTCGCCGCGTATTACGAATAACGCAATTCGTAATACTCCAGGCCGCGCCGGGACGCCCGACTGCCTGCTAAAACGGCAGCTCGCGAACCAGGGCGCCCAAGCTGTGGACGCGTTTTGACGCCCGCCCGGGACGGACGTAATTTCGTAAGAATGAACGGATATAGCCGCGCCCGGCTGTTCAATCAGGCGATCGCGGTCGCGTCAGCGAACGTCTTGACCAGGGGAACCGGCGAAGATTCGCCTCATTTTACTACTAACCGCTGGCCGGTGATCCTTTGACCCCCGATGCAAATTAGGGTTTTGGAGGCGAAGCGCACCGGCATCCGTTCTTTTGGTGGGCAGAGTATGGAGCCTAAGCCTTGTTGCGACGCCATTTCTTCCTGATCGCCTTCCTCGGCGCCCTAGCCCTGATGCTCGCCGTCGGTGGGCTCAAGCTCATGGGCGGCAAGAAGGGCGGCCAGAACGGCGGTGGGCAAGCCCAGTTCGCCCAGAACGCCGGCGGCGGCGGCGGCCAGAATCGCGGGAACCCCAAGGGCGGCCAGGCCAAGGGCGGTCAGAACAAGGGCGGCCCGAACGGCGGCGGCGGCGGCGGCGGCGGCGGGTTCAACCGCACCCAGGTCACCCAGGGCTTGGCGGTCATGCATCCCTTCATCGACAACATCGAAGTCCTGGGCGTCGCCAAGGGCCGCGAGTCCGTGACCATCACCTCCAACACCCTGGAGCTCGTCACCCGCGTCCGCTTCAAGGACCGGCAGCGGGTCCAGAAGGGCGAGATCCTGCTCGACCTGCAGTCGACCGAACAGGACGCCAACGTGAACGTGGCGCAGGTTACGGTGGACCAGGCCAAGCGCGCCTACGAACGCTGGAAGGAACTGGCTAACCGCGGCGTCGCGCCCACCGCCACGGTGGAGCAATACGAGGCGACCTACCGCCAGGCGGAGGCCAACCTCGCCGCCGCCCAGTCCCGGCGCGCCAACCGCACCATCCGCGCCCCCTTCTCCGGCGTGGTCGGCCTTTCGGACGTGGCTCCCGGCAGCCTGATCAATCCGGGCACGGCGATCGTCACCCTCGACGACATCTCGACCATCCGCGTGGATTTCGACGTCCCCGACCGCTACCTGCCGGTGATCCGCCAGGGCACGGCCATCGCGGCAAGGCCCGACGTCCTGCCGGGCGTAACGGTCAACGGCCGCATCGCCCGGGTCGACAGCCGCATCAATGAGCGCACCCGCGCCGTGAAGGCCCGCGCCGAGTTCCCCAACGGAAACGGCAAGCTGATGCCGGGGATGCTGATCCGCGTCAGCATCGAGCAGGGCGAACGCCAGGGCGTCGCCGTTCCGGAATCGGCGCTGCAGTTCGACGGCGACCAGGCCAGCGTCTGGGTGCTAATCGACCAGCAAGGCCAACTTGTCGCCCAGCGGCGCAACGTGACGGCCGGCTCCAGCAACCGCGGCTTCATCGAGATCAAGCAAGGCCTGAAGGCCGGCGAGCGGATCGTCCGCGACGGCGTCAACAATGTGCAGGCCGGCCCCGTGCAATTGGCGATCGCGCCGGCGCCCGGCGGCAAAGGCGGTCGTCCCGGGGGACCCGGCGGCGCGCCAGGCGGCGGAATCGTGGACGAGCGATGACCCTTTCCGACCTCTCCATCCGCCGGCCGGTCTTCGCCACTGTCGCGGCGATCATCCTCTGCGTGATCGGCCTGGCGTCCTTCTTCGCCCTGCCGGTGCGCGAGCTGCCGAACGTCGATCCGCCGCAGGTGTCGATCCAGACCGGCTATCGGGGCGCCTCGGCGGAAATCGTCGAGGAGCGGATCACCGAGGTCATCGAGCGCCAGGTCTCCTCCATCGAGGGCATCGACCGGGTGCAGTCGCAGAGCCGGGACGGCCGCTCGCAGATCAACATCATCTTCCTTCTGAGCCGTAACCTGGACGACGCCGCCAACGACGTGCGCGACGCCGTCTCCCGCGTGGTGGGCCAGCTTCCCCAGGAAGCGGACGCGCCGCAGGTGGCCAAGGCCGACGCCGACGCCGACGCCGTGGTGGTCATCGGCATGGTCTCCAAGACCATGAACCGGCTCGAGATCGGCGACTACGCGGACCGCTATCTGACGGAACGATTCGCCATCATCCCGGGCGTCGCCCAGGTGCAGGTGTTCGGCCAGCAGTTCTATTCCATGCGCGTCTGGCCTGACGCCGACGCCCTGGCCGCGCGGGGCCTGACGGTCGGCGACATCGAGACCGCCATCCGCCAGCAAAATGTCGAACTGCCGGCCGGCGGGCTGGAGTCGGTCGACAAGGACTACACGATCCGCGTCCGGCGCTCCTACGTCGAGCCCGAGCAGTTCGCGCAGCTGCCGATCCAGACGCCGCGGGTGATCACCGCGAGCGGCGCCGCGGCGCCCCTGGGCACGGGCTACATCACCCGCCTGGGCGACGTGGCGCGCATCCAGGAGGCGCCCGACGAGGATCGCCGCTTCTTCCGCCACAACGGCGAGGAAGACATGGTCGGCATGGGCCTGACCCGGCAATCGAACGCCAACGATCTTGAGATCTCCAAGGAGGTCCGCAAGACCATCGAGGAGCTGCAGCCGACCCTGCCCCCGGGCCTGAAGCTCTCGGTGATGCGCGACGATTCCGACTTCACGCGGGAGTCGATCCATGAGGTCTGGACCACCATGGGCGTGTCGGTGGCCCTGGTCGCCCTGGTCAACCTGATCTTCCTGGGAAGCTGGCGCTCGGCCCTGATCCCCTCGATCGTGGCGCCGATCTCGGTCCTGGCGACCTTCATGGTCCTGGCGGCCCTAGGCTTCTCCATCAACCTCCTGACCCTGCTCGCCCTGGTGCTCGCCATCGGGCTCGTGGTCGACGACGCTATCGTCGTGGTCGAGAACATCCAGAGACGGCTCGACGCCGGGGAAGAGCCGCTGATCGCCGCCGAACGCGGCGCCAAGCAGGTGTTCTTCGCCGTCATCGCCACCACCATCGTGCTGATCTCGGTGTTCGCGCCGCTCATGTTCCTGCCCGGATACATCGGCCGGCTGTTCGTCGAGCTCGCGGTCACCGTCGCGACGGCGGTGGGCTTCTCTGCGCTCCTGGCCCTCAGCCTGTCGCCCATGCTGGCGTCCAAGCTGCTGCGTCCGCACAAGAGCGAGGGGAAGATTTCCCAGGGCATCAACAACGCGATGAACTGGCTGCGGGATTCCTATCGCGCCTCGCTGAACGGCATGATGGGGACCAAGGCCACGCCCTTCATCGTCGTGCCCGCCGTGCTGCTGCTGGCCGCCGCGGCCGCCGGCCTCTACGTGAGCCTGCCGCAGGACCTCGTCCCCGCCGAGGACCGGGGCAAGGTCAACATGCAGATCCAGCCGCCCGAAGGGTCAGGCTACCAGTACGTCCAGACCGCCGCCCTGAAGATGATACCGCCGTTGAACGAACTGCGGCGCCAGGGCGTCATCGAGGACTACACCCTGAACGTGAACCCGGGCGGCGGGCAGGGCTTCATCATCCTGAGCCCCTGGAAGAAGCGCAGCCTCACGGCCGACCAGGTCGCCTCGCAACTGAACGAGAAGTTCAAGGCCATCACCGCGGCCCGGGTGACGGCCAGCGTCCAGGCGCCGATCCAGCGCGGCAACAACGGCAACAACGTCGGCTTCATCGCTATCGGCCCGGACTATGCCGAGCTGGCGAAATGGCTGCAGCCGATCATGCGCGCGGCCCAGCAGAACCCGGGGCTGGCGCGCCCGCGCCTGAACTACGAGCCCACCTCCCCGCGCGTCGTGGTCGACATCGACCGCGACAAGGCCGCGACCCTGGGCGTCTCTCCCCAGGCCGTCGGCGACGTGCTGCAGACCATGTTCGGCTCCAAGCGCGTCACGACCTACGTCAAGGGCGGCAAGGAATACGACGTCATCATGCAGACCGAGCGGAGCAAGCGCGGCAGCCAGGAGGACCTGAACACCCTCTATGTGCGCTCCAACTCCGGCGACCTGATTCCCCTTGCCAGCGTGGTCAAGACCACGGTCCGCGGCGACGCGCCGAACCGCCAGCGGGTTGACCGCCAGCGTTCGGTGACCCTGATCGCCCAGGTGCAGCCCGGCTACACCATGGCCGAGGCCGTCGCCTTCTTCCGGGCCGAGGCGGCCAAGCAGCCGCCGGGCGCCTATACCTGGGGCGGACAGGCGAAGGACTACCTGGAGGCGGCCGGCGGCGTCGGCGGCGCGTCAGGCTTCGCCCTGCTCCTGGTGTTCCTGGTGCTGGCCGCCCAGTTCGAGAGCTTCATCCACCCGACGGCGATCATGCTGACCGTGCCGCTGGCGGCGCTCGGCGGCCTGTTCGGCCTGCTGATGGCCGGCTCCTCGGTGAACATCTACAGCCAGGTAGGACTGATCATCCTGGTCGGCATATCGGCCAAGAACGGCATCCTGATCATCGAATTCGCCAACCAGCTCCGCGACCAGGGACGATCGATCCAGGACGCGGTGGTGGAGGCGGCGTCCCTGCGCCTGCGCCCCATCATCATGACCTCGCTGGCCGCCGCCGCCGGGGCCATGCCCCTGGTGACAGCCCACGGGCCCGGCGCGGGCAGCCGTCAGACCATCGGCGTGGTGATCGTCTCCGGCGCCATTTTCGGGAGCCTGATGACCCTGTTCGTCCTGCCGGTCTTCTACAACATGGTGGCCCGCTACACCCGCTCGCCGGAGTGGACCAAGCGCCGGATCGACGAGCTGAAGGACCGCGAGCAACCGCTCCCCGGCCAGCGTCCGGTGCTGGCCCCCGGCCATGGGCAGGACACGCCGCACGCGGCGGAATAGAGCCGCGCCCCGATCCCTGCCGATGACCGCTTCCTGGGCAATTTAGCCGCAGGGGTCGCGGGCGGCTTTGAGCGAACGGGGAATCGACCGAATCTCGCCTTGGTTGAACCGGGAGGGGTCGATGGCAGACATCACCGCCGTTTCATTTGTTCCCAAGGTCAAGCGCGCCAAGCTTCGGCACGTGCTCTCCACGTCCGACACCGGCGACCTGCGCTGGTTCGAGCGCAAGCGTCTCTTCTGCAGCGAGTTCCACTTCATCGGCCCGGCCGATCTGGTGCTGAAGACCCACGCCTTCATCGCCAGCTGGCTCGCCTCCGGCCCGCGCTAGACGCCGGACTGGACGTCGCGTCGGTGCGGGTATTCGTCCGCCCAAAACGGAGGCTTGCCTCTGGGCGCCAAGCCGTCCGTCGGCGTGCCCGGAAAGCAACAGGCGCCAAGCAAAGCGTGGCGTTGAGGGACCGCTTCCAGTACGATCGGTATCAACGACCCTGAGAACGGCTAGGCTGCGCCTTGCCGAGCGACGGGTTGCCGCTCAGCATGCCGTTCAACAGCCGACCGCAGAGTCGACGAAACCGGCAGGGTCCCTCGGGAGGGGAGAAGTATGACGACGCCGAACAGCCGCGCACGATTCGCTCGCGTGGCCGTTGTCTCCGCCGTCTGCGGTTTCGCCATGGGCGCCGTCCTGGCCCAGGCCCCCTCCGCGAACGCCGCCCCGGCCAAGGCGGCGGCGAAGGCCGCCCCAAAAGCTGCAGCTGCCAAGTCGATCTTCCCGCGCCTGAACGGGCACATCGATCTCTCGGGCGTCTGGATCAACCTCTTCTCGGAGTCGAGGACCGGCAATCCGAACCTCTACAACGAGCCGGACCTGTCCCCCGCGGGCAAGCAGATCATCGAGAAGTTCCGCAGCCAGTACGACATGACCGGCGTGCAGGGCATGGACGCCAACGAGCACTGCGTCGAGCCGGGCATGCCGACCGACATGTCGGGCATCGGCGGCCAGCCCCTGCAGATCATCCAGGGCGACAACATAACCGTGATCCTGGCCGAGGTCGGCAACCAGTTCCGCCGCATCTTCATGAAGGGCCAGAAGCCCCCCGAGGAAAGCCTGACCACCCGCAACGGCTGGTCCAACGGCCATTGGGAGGGCGACACCCTGGTGGTGGAGACCCAGCTGATCCAGGAGTGGTACTGGTTCCGCTGGCCCCACGCCGACCAGGCCAAGACGATCGAGCGCTTCTCCCTGAAGCGCACCGCCGATGTCACCCCGCCGGTGGGCCGCAACGGTCAGCGACGTGACATGAGCACCGTCGGCCCCTATGTCCTGGTCGATGACCTGACGATGATCGATCCGGTGCTGTACGACAAACCGCCGCAGATCACCCTGTACTTCAACAAGCTCGGTGAAGACGAATTCCTGGAGCAGGCATGCCAGGAGGGGCTGTGGTGGGAACGCATGAAAAAGTACCGCAAACCGTCGCCATAAAAGGCGCCCGTTAACCGGCGCCGTCGTTCTAAGAAGCACTCGTTACACTAGGAGGCCCTGTCATGAAGAAGTTCGTTCTCGCCCTCGCGAGCCTGGCCATGGTGGCCGGTTCGGCCGGTGTCGCCTCGGCCCACCACTCGACCTCCAACTACGACAACCAGCATTCGGAAAACCTGAAGGTGGTGGTCAAGGAACTGGAGATGACCAACCCGCATATGCGGCTCACGGCCATCGCCGGGACCAAGACCCTCGTGTTCGAGGGCCAGGGCGTCCAGAACATGTACCGCTTGGGCCTGCGCCGCGGCATGATCAAGGAAGGCGACGTGGTCACCGTCAACTACTCGCCCCTGAAGGCCGGCAACGACGGCTACAGCGGCCTGTTCTGGTCGATCACCCTCGCCGACGGCAAGGTCGTGGGTCGCCCCCGCGAGAACGCGCCGGGCGCCACGCCCGCCCCCGCGCGCTGATAAAGCCGCCTCGCCCGCTCCGGCGGGCGAGGCCGAGCCCAAAAGCGCGCCCGACAACGTGCCAGGAGATCCGGTCATGAAGAAGCATGCAGTCGCCGCCGCGTCCTTCGTCATCCTGGTCGGCTCGGCCGGTGCGGCCGCCGCACACCACACCACGGCCCAGTACGACGGCCAGCACCCCGTCGAGCTGAAGGCGGTGGTGAAGGAGTTCGAGCCGGCCAATCCGCACATGCTGCTGACGGTGATCTCCGGCGGCAAGACGCTGGTGATCGAGGGCCAGAGCGTCAACAACCTGTTCCGGATGGGCTACCGCCGGGGCATGATCAATGTCGGCGACAACATCACCATCAACTTCTCGCCGCTGAAGCCGGGCATGGAAGGCTATGCGGGCCTGTTCCGCACCGTGACCCTGGCTGACGGCCGAGTGATCGGGACGCGCGGACCGGGCGGCGGCGGCGGCGGTGCGGCCGGAGCGGCCGCTGCCCCGGCCAAGGCCGCCCCCGCGAAGTAGTCCCCTTCGACAGCACGACTATCCACCCCCGCTTACCCGGACGCGGGGGTTTGCCTTTTCGCGCAGAGCTTGGCCTTGGGATCGCCACGAGGGACGGCCTATGCTCCCCCTGAGGCGCGCAGCCTCGCAGATCGGAGGACACCCCCATGCGTGCGCTTGGCGTCGTGTTGCTTCTGGCCTCGTCCACCGCCGCCGCCGCTGGCGAGCCCCCGGCCGTCGCCGGTCCCAACCGGTACACTGTCGACGGCTTCGGCAAGCTCTCAGCCGCGGAACAGGCGGCCTACCTGGCCGTGCGCCTGCCCCTGGCCGCCGTGGCGGTCTATGCGGTCGGCTTCGCGGTGATGAAGTTCCTGCCCCCGGCGACCGGCTTCATGCCCTCGCTCTATGTGATCGTCGCCTCCATCGTGCTCTGCGCGATCCTGCTGCCGCCCGCCCCGCCGCCGGCCAAGGCGAAGCCCTCCCCAGCCCGACGAGGCCCCGCATGACCTTCGGCCGACGCGAACTCTGCATCCTGGCCGGCTGCCTGCCCGCCGCGGCCATGGCGGACCCGGCCTGGGCGGGCGCCTGCGGAACCGTCTTCGACTGCGCGCAGCAAAACCCGGGCGACGCCCGGCTGCTGCTGGCGGCCTTGGCCCTCGTCCTCGGGGTGGTCTGCGCCGTCGCGGGGGATCGCCCCCCAATGGCTCCGCCGCCTAGGTGAGTTAGTAGCCCATCCGCAGCATGCCCTCGGACATGCCGTTCACCTTGCCGTCGCGCAGCCACTCCAGCGAGGCCTGGAACAGCAGCAGGTGGTTCTTCTCCCACATGGCGTTGTGGGACGAGCAGGCGAGGTCGATGAACACCTTCTCCTTCGAGCCGAGGTCGGCATAGAGCTCGCGCACCCGGTCGGGCGGGACCTGCTTATCGTGCGCCCCGGCGATCATCAGGTACGGGGTCTGCATCTTGGTCACCACCGCCTGGTTGAAGCCCCAGGTGGGCACCGACGGGGCGCGGCGCACCCCCGGCCCCCAGGACGCGCCCACGGGGTCGGAGGCCAGCATCTCGCGCCAGACCGAGGCGGCTGCGGCGGGCTCGTACTGGCCGGGGCAGCCGACCTGGCGATCCCAGTTGGCGGTGAAATCGGCCAGGCTCTGCGAGGTCACGGAACCGTCGATGGTCGGCAGCGGATTGGGCGGATCGGCCGGACCGGTGCGGGCGTAGGCCGGGGCCAGCACCACCAGCCGGGCCACCTTGCCCGGATTGCGCGCGGCATACCCGCCGGTGCGGGGCCCGCCCTGCGACCAGCCGACCAGGGAGACCTTGTCCACCTTGCGAAGGCTGCGGAGCTGATCGACCACGGCGCCGATGTCGTTCCAGTCCGAGCCCATGGTGGTGATGGCCTGGGCCCGCGAGGGGTTGCAGGGCGCGGGGATCACGCCGGGGACGAACTGGGGCTGGACCGCCTTGGGGAAGTTGCAGGCGTCGCTCATGGCCGGCGGGCGCACCGAGCGGCCGTAGCCGGTCACGTCCATGGAGAAGACGTCGAAGCCCGCCTTGGCCAGATAGGCCATCCAGCTGTAGTCCGCGTAAGGCACGTCGAAGGAGACCTCGGCCGGGGTGCCCGCCCCGTGGACGAACAGCACCACCTTGCCCTCGCCGCCCCCGCCGCGCAGCGCCGTCCCCGCCAGCACCACCTCGCGCACATAGATCAGCCCGTCCTGGCCGTTCATGCCGGGGGCGGCGGATTTCACCTTCACATAGTGGTCGACCCGGAGGAGCCGGTTCCCGTCGTCGCCGGAGGCGGCGGGCGCGGCGGCCACGAGAGCGAAGGCGAGCAGCAGCGACAGGCTTTTGGCGAGCGTCATCCGGTTTCCTCCCGAACGGCCGCCGCGCTGTGTCGCGCGAGCTTGTACCGCCCCAGGTAATCAGCAAAGATTAGCTCAATCAGTAAATCAACATAGGGGGAGTCAATGCTTCGGACCGGCGTCGCTGTCTTATTCGCCACGGCCCTTGGGGCCACCGCGTTCCACGCCTCCGCCGCCGCGCCAAGCGCGAGCGCGGTCATCGCCGCCGCCTCCAAGGCCATGGGGGCGGACAACCTCAACTCCATCAAGATCTACGGGGTGGCGGCCAACTACAACGTCGGCCAGAACAACAACGCCAATGGCGAGTGGCCGCGCACCAACCTGAACGACTACTACCGCTGGATCGATTTCAACGCCGGCGCCAGCCGCGCGACCGCCCAGACGTTTGCGCCCCCCGTCACCGGCCCCACGGCTGTGGCGGGCCGCTTCAACCAGGCGATCTCCCCGACCCAGAACGGCTGGGCCCAGCAGTCGGAGATCTGGACCACCCCCTGGGGCTTCCTGAAGGGCGCGGCCAAGAACAACGCCACGGTGGCCACCGAGAAGGTGGGCGCGCGGACGATGAAGGTCGTCACCTGGAACACGCCGCAGAAGGCGCCCTCGGGCAAGGCCTACAAGGTGGTCGGCTACATCGGCCCGTCCAACATGGTCGAGCGGGTCGACACCTGGATCGAGAACCCCGTGCTCGGGGACATGCTGGTGCGCTCCAACTACTCGGAGTACCGCGAGGTGGACGGGGTGAAGTTCCCGGCCAAGATCGTGCGGGTCAGCGCCGGCCAGACGAGCTTCGACGCACAGCTCCTGGGCGCCGACGCCAACCCGACCGACCTCGCGGCCAACATCACCAACCCGCCGCCGGCGGGCGGTGGCGCGGGCGGACCTCCGGGCGGCGGCGGCGGTGGAGCGGCGGCGGCGCCCCCGCCTTCGACCCAGCTCGCCCCTGACGTCTACAAGATCAACGGCGCCTACAATGCGGTCGCGGTCGGGTTCAAAGACTACGTCGTGCTGTTCGAGGCGGGTCCGCAGAACGAGGCGCGCGCCCTGGCCGTCATCGCCGAGACCAAGCGGCTCTTCCCCGGCAAGACCATCAAGTACGGGGTGATCACCCACCACCACTTCGACCACACGGGCGGCATTGTCGCCCCCGTCAGCGAAGGCATCACCATCGTCACGCCGGCGGTCAACAAGGCCTTCCTGATGCGGGCCCTCACCACGCCCCGGACCCTGGCGCCGGACGCCATGTCCAAGTCGGGCAAGAAGCCGATCATCGAAGGCTTCACGGGCGACAAGCGGGTGTTCTCCGACGCCAACCACAGCCTGGAAGTCCACGTGGTCAAGGGGCTGCCCCACGCCGACGGCATCGTCATCGGCTGGCTGCCCAAGGAGAAGGTCCTGATCTACGCCGACATGTTCAACCTGCCGACGGCGGCCGACCCTGTCCCGAACCCGCCCGTGGTCGGCACCCAGATCTTCCTGGCCAACCTGGAGCGGCTGGGCATCGAGCCGGAGCGGATCGTCTCGATCCACGCCCTCAACCCGGACCGGCTGACGAGCATGGCCGACATCCGCGCCTCGCTCGGCATCAAGAAGTAGGTTTGTACGGAGCCTGGGGAAACGGGTCGGCCCAAAGCCGGCCCGTTTTTCTTTGTCTTAAAGGGCGTTCGCGAACATGCGCTCCGCCGCCTGAACCAGACGGTCAAGGACGCCCTCGACCCGCGCGGCATCCTGGCCCCGGGCAAGTCCGGCATCTGGCCCGCGGCCTATCGCAAGGGGAAGGCGTGATGGGGCGCACCCTGATCCTCGTCCTGGCCGTCCTCGTGGCGGGACCCGCGGCGGCGGCCGCGGCCCCCGACGGGCGGGCGCTCTATGAGCAACGCTGCGGCATCTGTCACCTGCAGGGCGGGACCGGCCAGTTCATGCTGAGCCGCCGGCTGGGGCCGGGCAAATCGCTGCTGGCCGACCGGACCGATCTGCAAGGGGCCTATGTGCGCCAGGTCGCTCGCCAGGGGATCGCCAGCATGCCACGCTTCACCCGCGCCGAGCTGAGCGATGCGGAGCTGAAAAGGGTCGTCGACTATCTGAACCGGCCGCGGCCGTGAGCTGAGAGGCAGGAACATGGACAGACGCAGTCTGATCATCGGCGCGGCCGGAGCCGCGGGCGCCTTGCCGCTGGTGGGGGCGACGGGCGCGGGGGCCGCCGAGCCCTGCATCGCCGCCGTGGTGTTCGACCGCCGCTATCCCGCCTCGCGGCGCTTCGCCGAGGTGATGACGCGCCGGGGCGCGGTCGCCTTCGCCGCGCAGGACGACGTGATCCGGCTCTGGCGCGGGCCGTTGAGCGAACTGGCGGCGAGGCCGGGCTTCCGCATGGCGGGCCTGACCACCTGGTCGGACTTCAGCCTGCTGAAGGCCAGCGCGCGGGAGGGCGGCCGTACCCTGCTGGGCGAGGGGATGCACGATGGGTCGAGCCGCAACCGCCTGGTCCACACCCTACGGTATCCGGGCGCCTCGGCCGACGTCGAGGCCGCCTGCACGGCCGAGCCGGCGCTCTGGGCCACCGCCCTCGCCCAGGCCCTCGCAGCCCGCGCCTCCGCGACCGGTCATTTCCGTAAGCGGGTCGTCTCCGCCCCCATGGCTTCGGCGGAGTATCCCGGGGCGCTCGCGTCCTGGCTGATCGCCTAGGGGGCAAAGTCCCCGGCCGGCTCGCCTTCGCAGCGGCGGCGCCACATCTCGCGGTAGGCCGCCTCCAGGATGCGGGCAAAGGCCACGCCGTCGCATAGGGGCGAGGCCATCATCTTCGGCCGCAGGATGCCTCGCACGTCGGCGAGGCGCTTGGGATCGTTGGCGATGGCGGTGGCCCGCTCGACATAGCCCTCGGGCGAGTCAGCGGTCAGGTGGATCAGGCCGATGGCCTTCATGATCGCCGCGCCCTGGCGCGAAGCCGGGGTTTCGCCCGGCAGGGTCACCACCGGCACGCCCATCCACAGGGCCTCGCAGGTGGTCAGGCCGCCGTTGAAGGGGAAGGTGTCCAGGCAGACGTCGATCCCGGCGTATTCGGCCAGCATCTCGGCGTGGGGACTGCGGCCCCGGATGTCCAGGCGGTCGGGGTCGACCCCGGCGGCGGCGAAGGCGTCGACCAGGCGCTGGCGAGTGGGCGCGTCCTCCAGCGATTTCCACTTCAGCACCAGCCGGGAATTGGGCGACGCTGCAAGCACTTGCGCCCACAGCTTGATGACGTCGGGGCCGATCTTGGCGATGTTGTTGAAGCTGGCGAACACCGCGTGGTCCCGTTCGGCGCGGGTCGAGGGGCCGGGCTCTGGCGCATACTCGGGCGGCAGATAGCAGAACCGCCCGCCCGGCAGCCGCACCAGGGCTTCGGAAAGCCTATGCTCGCCACCCGTAGGCGCGGTCGTCTCGTCGGTGATGAGGTAGTCGATCGCCGGCATCCCGGCGACCCCGACATAGCCGAGCCAGGAGGCCTGCACCGGCGCCGGGCGCTGGGCGAACACCGACATCCGGTTCATCGCGGTGTGGCCCGAGAGGTCCACCAGGATGTCGATCCCGTCGCGGCGGATCCGCTCGACGACGTCGTTGTCCGGAAGGCCGACGATGTCGCGCCATTGGGTGACGGACCCCTTCAGGCGGGCGGTCGTGTCGTCGACGATGGCGTTGTTGGAATAGGCGTAGGTGAGCACCTTTTCCGGATCGTGTGCGGCCAGCACCCGCTCCAGGAAATAGGCCACCGGGTGCTCGCGGAAGTCACCGGAGACATAGCCGATGCGCAGGGGGCGGGCCTGGTCGCGGTCGTTGACGTGGGTCGCCGGGCGCCGGGGCTCGGGGGCGTGGCGGGCGGCCCAGGCGCGGTGCTCGCTGTCGAGCTCCTTGGCCGTCAAACCGGATTTGTAGTTCAGGGCCAGGAGCCGGTTACTGCCCCGCTCGGCAGCGAGGGGTTCGATCAGGCCGCGGCTGGCCCGCTCGGCGTCCACCGCCACGGCGCGGGCGAAGGACTCCAGGGCCTCGTCCAGCCTCCCCTGGTCGAACAGGGCGCCGGCGAGGTTGTTATGAGCCTCGGACATATCAGGCGCGAGGGCGGCGGCGCGGCTGAACTGGCTGACCGCCTCCTCCAGCCGTCCCATGTTCTGCAGCACGCTGCCGAGATTGTTCAGCAGGCCCGGGTCCTCCGGCGCGGCGGCCAGCGCCCGCTCATAGGCGGCCACGGACTCGTCGAAGCGCCCGAGGTCCTGCAGCACGATGCCCATATTGGTGTGGGCGGCGGCGAAGTCGGGGTCGATCTCGAGCGCCTTGGCCAGGGCCTCCATGGCCGCCTCGGGGCGCGACTGCATCAGGCGGGCGTTGCCGAGGTTGTACCAGGCCTCGATGTTGTTCGGGGCGATGGCGATGACCCGCTCGAACATCTCGGCGGCGCCGTCGAGCTCGCCCAGGGTCTGCAGCAGATTGCCGAGGTTGGTCAGGGATTCGATGAAGTCCGGCTGGAGCTGAATCGCCTTCTCGAAGGTCGCGCGGGCCTCGGCCAGCCGGTCCATGGCCCGGTAGGCGAGGCCAAGGTTGTTGTGGGCGGGGACCAGGTCCGGCATGCCGCCGAGCGCCCGGCGGAAGGCCTGGGCCGCCTCTTCGGGCTTGCCCTGGGCCAGCAGCACATTGCCGAGGTTGAACCGCACCTCGGAGAAGTCCGGCTTGATCGCCAGGGCCTGACGCAGGGACCCCGCCGCCTCTTTCAGCTGCCCAAGGTGCTGCTGCGCGAGGCCGAGGTTGCCAAGGGCGGCCGCGTTGCGCGGCGCTATGGCGAGGGCGTCCATCAGGACCGGGGCGGCCAGGTCCGGCCGGCCAGCCTGCAGGGCCAGGATGCCCAGCATCTCCATCGCTTCGACGTGCCGCGGATCGGCGGTGAGGACCTGGCGGTAGAGGCCCTCCGCCTCCATGAGGCGACCTTCCTGGTGATGGCCGATGGCCTCGTGGAAAGCCTGGGCGATCTGGGCGGCGAGGGCTGGATCCACCGGCCGCGCCCCGCCGCCGCTTCCCTGTCCGCTCGTGGCGATGATCGTCTCTCCATCCCTGACGGCGGGCCTGTGCCCGCTTCTTCCCCGCGTGATATGGGATCGGGCGTCGACTTCAAAGTCCAAGAGCATCCCAGGTCGTGCCTACCTCTCTTTCCGAGCTCTTCGCCGCAGCCGCGCAACGCCACCAGCAGGGCATGACCGCCGAGGCCGAGGCGCTTTACCGGCAGGTGCTGGCGGCGGACCCCACCCACATCGACGCCCTGCATTTCTACGGCCTGCTGGCTTACCAGACGGGGCGCAACGACCTGGCTGTTGACCTGATCGGCCGGGCCATCGCCCGCAACGACCGGGCGGCGGGCCTGCACGGCAACCTCGCCCTGGCGCTGGAAGGACAGGGCGACATGGAGGCGGCTGTCGCCTCGTACCGGCGGGCAATCGCCCTCGACGCCCAGTCGCCCGGCTATCGCATCAACCTCGGCTCGGCCCTCAAGGACCTGGGCCGGCTGGAGGAGGCGGAGGCCGCCTGCCGTCAGGCCCTGGCCCTGCAGCCCGGCCACGCCAACGCCCACAACACCCTGGGCAACGTGCTCCGCGACCTGGGGCGCCTCGCCGAGGCCGACGCTTCTTACGCCCGCGCCGTCGAGCTCAGGCCCGACTTCGTGGAGGCCTGGTACAACCTCGCCATCTCCCGCGCGGTGCAGAACCGGCTGGAGGAGGCAGCGACGGCCTTCCGGCGCAGCATCGCCCTGCGCCCCGACGTACCCGCCGCCCACGCCAACCTCGGCCGCGCCCTCTGGCTCCTGGGCAGGGCGAACGAGGCCATCGCCGCCTACCGGCGCGCCGTGGACCTCGATCCCAGGGACGCACAGTCCCACAACGCGCTCGGCCTGGCGCTGCGCACCCAGGGCGAATACCCGGCGGCGGCGGCCGCCTGCCGCAAGGCGGTGTTCGTCGATCCGGACTTCGCTGACGCTCATAACAACCTGGGCGTGGCCCTGCACCTCGCGGGCGCCCTGGACGAGGCAGCTGAGAGCTACCGCCGCGCGATCGCGCTTCTGCCCGCGGAGGCCGAGCCCCACTACAACCTCGGCCTCGCCCTGCAGGACCAGGGGCTGATGGCCGAGGCCATGGCCGCCTACGAAAAGGCCCTGGCGTGCCGCTCCGATTATGTGGAGGCCGACAGCGCGCGGGTGTTCTGCTTCAACTATCGCTCCGACGTGGACGCCGAGGCGGTGCTGGAGGCGCACAGGCAGTGGGACGCCCGCCACGCCGCGGCCCTCGGCGAAGGCGCGCCCAGCCGACCCAACGCCCGCGATCCGCAACGGCGGCTGCGCGTCGGCTATGTCTCCGCCGATTTGTGGGACCATCCGGTGGGACGGTTCCTGGAGCGGGTGTTCGCCGCCCACGACGGGGGCGCCGTCGAGACCTTCCTCTACGCCAACAGCGTCGAGGACGACGCCATGACCGCACGGCTCAAGGCCTCTACCGACCACTGGCGCAACATCGTGGGACAAAGCGACGCCGACGTCGCCGGTGCGGTCCGCCGGGACGGGATCGACATCCTGGTTGACCTCGGCGGCCACACCCACCGCAACCGCTTGCTCGCCTTCGCCCGCAAGGCCGCGCCGGTGCAGGTGTCCTGGCTGGGCTATCCCAACACCACGGGCATGGGGGCGATGGACTACCGCATCGTCGACCCGATCACCGACCCGCCGGGCCTCGCCGACTCCTGGTCGCAGGAGAAGCTGGTCCGGCTGGAGGGCGGTTTCCTCTGCTACGGCCCGCCCGCCGACGCGCCGGAGATTTCGGCGCCGCCCTGCCTGGTGGCCGGGAGCGTCACCTTCGGCTCGTTCAACAATCCGCCCAAGCTGTCGGACCCGACCATCGCCGCCTGGTCGCGCCTGCTGGAGGCCGTTCCGGACTCGCGCCTCCTGCTGAAGGGCCGCCCCTTTGCCGACGCCCGCGCCCGCGCCTTGTTGGAAACCCGCTTCGCCGCCCATGGGATCGGCCCTGAGCGGCTCATGTTGAAGGCCTGGATCGACACGACCGGCGGGCATCTGGGCGCCTACGCCCAGGTGGACATCGCCCTCGACCCGTTCCCCTACAACGGCACGACGACCACCTGCGAAGCCCTGCTGATGGGGGTCCCGGTGGTCACCCTGATGGGCGACCGCCATGCAGGCAGGGTGGGGACGAGCCTCCTCACCCGCGTGGGCCTGGAGCAGATGATCGCCCCCGACGAGGCGGCCTATGTGGAAATCGCGGCGCGGCTGGCGGCCGATCCTGCCCGGCTGGCGGACCTGCGGCAGGCGCTGCGGCCGCGCCTCCTGGCCTCATCGCTATGCGACGGAAAGCGGTTCACCCCGGCGCTGGAGACGGCCTACCGGCGGATGTGGAAAAGGTGGTGCGCCGGCGAACCGGCGGCGGCCCTGGATATCGAGGCCGCCGCCGCTCTCAAGGCATAAAGCTTACTGCTGCAGGGCGTCGGCCGGCGGCGTGGGGTTGGCGGCCAGGGGACCGACCTCGGGTGTCGCCGGCGCGGCTTGGGCCGTGTCGCTGACGGCCGGGCCCTGGAGCGCTTCGGGCGGAGGCGCCACGGCGACCGTCGGAGCCTGGATGGTCGGGGCCACAGGGGCGGCGACATTGGCGGTCACGCCGGTCGCGGGGCTTTCATTCTCAGGGGCGCGGATGGAGGGGACCGGAGCCGGACGGCGCGGCGCCGGCGCCGGGCGTCGATCCAGGGCGGCGAGACGCTCGGGCGGAACCGCGACCACGGTCGGCGGCGGAGCGGTGGGTGCGACCACGGCCGCCGTCGGGGGCGTGACGAACGCCGGCGCGGAGGCGACACGACTGGTCGTGGTGGTCTGCGTCTCGCGGGCCGAATTGTGCTGGCTGGTCATGAACAGGATGCCGCCCGCGGCGACGATGCCGATCGGGGCCAGCAGCCAGAGCGGCTTCTTGCCGCCGGTCTTCTGCATGCGGCCGTAGACGGCCGACTGGTCCACAAACATGGGGGTTTCTGCGGACGCCGTCGTCGTGCGGCGCACCGTCGTCTTGCGGGCGGACGTAGTGTTCGGACCGACAGAGTCCAGGATCAACGCGGTCATTGGAGAAATTTCCTTGTTACTCGTCCTAGTCGCATCGTAAACGGACCGGGAACATGGGGGTTCCCTCACGGATGGGTGACCGCTTGCTGTTGGCTTGCTGACAGGTTTGTCAAAACGACCGCGACCAGTACTCTGACCCACGGCTATTTGGGGCGAGTTTGTGGCTCAGCGGAGCCGTTGACGCGGCCCCTCCCCGCCCGCTTCTTCACGCGAAGGTCTTTCCCCTCGCCCCCTGCTCGCCTAGATGTCCAGGCGAACCACGGCCTAGAGGCCAAGGTGCGAAGGATTGGGCATGCGCGACCACCTGCAGTTCTACATCGGCGGCCAGTGGGTCGATCCCGTGACCCCGGCGACCCTGGACGTGATCAATCCGGCCACCGAGGCCGTGGCCGGCCGCATCAGCCGGGGCTCGTCCGCCGACGTGGACAGGGCGGTCGCCGCCGCGCGCAAGGCCTTCACCGCCTGGTCGCGCACCAGCCGCGAGGAACGGCTGGCGGCGCTGGAACGCATCGTCGCCGCCTTCGAGGCCCGCGTGGGCGATCTGGCCGAAGCCATCACCGAGGAAATGGGCGCCCCGGCCTGGCTGTCCCAGGGCGTGCAATCGCCCATCGGCATCAATCACTTCAAGACCGCCATCGGCGTGCTGAAGGACTACAGCTTCGCCGAGGACCGCGGCACCGCCCGCATCGTCAAGGAGCCCATCGGGGTCGCCGCCCTCATCACCCCCTGGAACTGGCCGATCCACCAGATCTGCGCCAAGGTCGCCCCTGCCCTCGCGGTCGGCTGCACCGTGATCCTGAAGCCCTCCGAGGTTTCCCCCTTCTCCGGCCAGATCTTCGCCGAGATCGTCGAGGCCGCGGGCCTGCCCGCCGGGGTGTTCAACCTGGTCCAGGGCGAGGGCCCCGTGGTCGGCGCGGCCCTGTCGTCCCATCCGGGGGTGGACATGGTCTCCATCACCGGCTCGACCCGCGCCGGGGCCGAGGTCGCCCGCAACGCCGCGGCCACCATCAAGCGCGTGCACCAGGAACTGGGCGGCAAGTCGCCCAACATCGTCCTGCCCGACGCCGACCTCGTCCCCGCCATCACCGGCAGCGTCAACGGGGTGATGCAGAACTCCGGCCAGTCCTGCCGCGCCCCCACCCGCATGCTGGCGCCCAACCACCTGATGGATCAGGTCTGCGCCATCGCCAAGGAGGTCGCCGAGACCTGGGCGCCGGGCGACCCCAAGGGCAACAGCCGCATCGGCCCCGTGGTCTCCAAGGGCCAGTGGGACCGCGTGCAGTACTTCATCAACAAGGGCGTCGAGGAAGGCGCGCAGCTCGTCACCGGCGGCCCGGGCAAGCCCGAGGGGCTGGAGACCGGCTACTTCGTCAAGCCGACCGTGTTCCGGGGCGTCACCAACGACATGGCCGTGGCCCAGGAGGAGATCTTCGGCCCGGTGCTGTGCATCCTCGGCTACGACAGCGAGGACGAGGCCATCGAGATCGGCAACGACACCCCCTACGGCCTGGCCGGTTACGTCCACTCCAAGGACATCGACCACGCCCGCGACGTCGCCTCGAAGATCCGCGCCGGCTACGTCTCGATCAACAACGCCGGCCTGAACCTTGACGCCCCCTTCGGCGGCTACAAGCAGTCCGGCAACGGCCGCGAGTTCTCCAACTTCGCCTTCGACGAGTTCCTCGAGCTGAAGTCCATGCTGGGGTACAACCCGGCGCCTTAGGCGACGGAAGAACCGATGGGCCGGCGTTAGGTCGTTGGCGAGGGACGTCCTCGCCGCCGGGGAAGGGACGGAACCATGCGTCCTCACCTTTACCTCGCCTCCGCGACCGCGGGCCTGATCTGCTTCGTGGGGCTGAGCCTCGTCGCCGCCGCCCAGGAGCAGGGCGCGAGCCCGTCCGTGCAGAGTCCCGCGACCCCCACCCCACGCGCGGGGTCCCCGGACACAGGCGTCGGCGGGGGATTTCGCGGTGGCGGCGGTCGTGGCGGCGGCGGTCGTGGCGGCGGAGGGGGCGCCGCAGTGGCGCTCGACCCGGCCCAGCTTGCCGCGCTGAAGGCGCTCTACACCCCTCCGCAGCAGATACCGAACCCGGTCGACAACCCGTCCACCCCCGACAAGGTGGCGCTCGGCCAGAAACTGTTCTTCGATCCTGGCCTGTCCGCCAACGGTCGGCTCGCGTGCGCCTCCTGCCACGACGCACGCCGGGCCTTCACCGACGGTGAAGCTCTGAGCCTGGGGGTGAAAGGAGAGCGCCTCGCCCGACATACGCCCACAGTGATCAACCTCGCCTGGTCGAAGGCCTTCTTCTGGGACGGCCGCGCCGCCAGCCTGGAGCAGCAGGCGGTGATGCCCATTGCCGACGACAAGGAAATGGGAATGCCGCACGACCTGATGGTCTCGCGCTTGCAATTTGACGCCGAGTACCGCCGGTCGTTCCAGCGGGCATTTCCAGGTGAGAGCCTCAGTGTCGCGACGGTGGGCAAGGCGCTGGCGGCCTTCGAGCGGACCCTGGTCTTCGCCAACGCGCCCTTCGACCGGTGGATCGCCGGGGATGAAACGGCGATCCCGGAAGCGGCCAAGCGCGGCTTCGTCGATTTCAACACCCGCGCGGGCTGCGTCCAATGTCATTCCGGCTGGAACTTCAGCGACGGCGCCTTCCACAACATCGGCGTCCCGAGCGATGATGTCGGCCGCTTCGCGGTGGATGGCGACGAGGGCGCACGCCATTGGTTCAAGACGCCCGGCCTGCGCAATATCGCCGAACGCGCGCCCTACATGCACACCGGCCTCCTCGGCTCACTGAGGGACGTGCTGCGGGTCTACAACAACCGGCGCGCTGCCCGTGGGACGCTCTCGCCCGAGATGCGCAACGTGAGGGTTCGCGGCGCGGGCGACATTATCGCCTTCCTGGAGACCCTGACCTCGCCGACGCCCCCCGAGCTGGTGCGGCTGCAGGAGGCGCTCGACCGGCGGACGCGGCAGGATGGCGGGACGCCTGCCCTGGTCGCGAACGTTTCGAGGACGTCAGCGGCCGATTCCCTATTTGAACGCTGACGCTCCGGCGCGGGGCCCTCGCTTGGTAGGTGGAGGGTGGACGCGGGGCGTGCGGTTATCTGGGCCGGTGGTGATTTGGAGCGGATATGAAGGACTGGCGGGCCAAACAACGCGCTCTGCGCCGGTTCGAGCACGACGCTCCGGCGGACACGGCGGAAAACATCGCCCAGCTCGCTGCAGCGTTGGAGCGGAACAAGACGCGTCGCCGGCGGGATGATGATCCGCCGGCCGCCGCGCCCGCGCCCGTGGAGCCTCGTCCCCGCGGCGGAGGTCTGACCGGCGGAGCGGCGGCGGTGATGACGTTCGAACAAGACGAATAAAACCTGGGTCCCCGCCTTCGCGGGGATGAGCGGAATTTATTGAGCGCAGAACCAACGCCAACCCAGACCGCCGCCCCGCGCCGCCACGTCAGCGTGGTCTATGTGGTGATGATCGGCGTCGGCATGGTGGTCGGGGCGGGCATCTTCAAAAGCCCCGCGACCGTCGCGGCCGCCGCCGGCTCCGCGCCCTGGCTGTTCGGAGTCTGGGTGCTGGGGGGCGTGCTCTCCCTGCTCGGCGCCCTCTGCTACGCCGAGCTCTCCACCGCCTTCCCCGACGCGGGCGGCGACTACCATTTTCTCAAGACCGCCTATGGCCGGCGCCTCGCCTTCCTGTTCGCCTGGGCGCGGTTCGCGGTGATCAACACCGGCTCCATCGCCCTGCTCGGCTTCGTGCTTGGCGACTACGCCAACGTGGTGCTGAACCTCGGGCCCGAGGGCCCGGCGATCTACGCCCTCCTCTCCATCGTCGTCCTGACCGCCTTCAACCTGCGCGGCTCCGACGCCGGCTCGGCCGCCGACTACGGCATGACCGGGCTGGAGGTCCTGGGCCTGGTCATCATGTTCGTGGCAGGCCTGATCCTGGTCTTCCACGGCACGCCGCCCGCGACCCAGGACCTGCCGGTCGCCGCCCCGCCCAACGTCGGCGTCGCCCTGGTGTTCGTCCTGCTCGCCTTCGGCGGCTGGAGCGAGATCGGCACCCTCTCGGCGGAGGTGAAGGACCCACAACGCGGCATGCCCCGGGCGCTGATCGCCAGCATCGTCATCATCACCGCCCTCTATGTGGCGGTGAACTGGGCCTTCTGGCGGGGCCTCGGCATGCCCGGGCTGTCGGCGAGCAAGGCTCCCGCGGCGGACCTGATGAAGGCGGCCTTCGGCAACAACGCCTCCCTGGTGATCGCGCTTGCCATCGCCTTCGCCACCATCACCTCGATCAACGCCACCATCGTGGTCGGCGCGCGCACCACCTATGCCGCCGCCCACGACTGGCGGGCGCTTCGCGGCATCGGCAAGTGGGACGGCAA
This sequence comes from Caulobacterales bacterium, assembly GCA_947474395.1. Taxonomy (GTDB): domain Bacteria; phylum Pseudomonadota; class Alphaproteobacteria; order Caulobacterales; family Caulobacteraceae; genus CANJID01. Next base: position 79,767 of record CANJID010000003.1, on the reverse strand, counting down.
GCGGGACTTGCCGACGGCGGCGACCCTGGCCCAGAGCGCGGTCTCGGTCCTGCTGGTGGGATTGGGCGCCTTAGGACGCGACGGCTTCTCGACCCTGGTGGACTACACCGCCCCGGTCTACTGGGCTTTCCTGCTGCTCAGCGGCCTCGCGGTCATCGTCCTGCGCCGCAAGCACCCCGACGCGACGCGCCCCTACAAGGTCCCGCTCTATCCGGTCTTGCCGCTGGCCTTCGCCGCCAGTTGCGGCTTCGTCATGTGGTCGAGCCTGGCCTACGCCCGGATCGGCTCCCTGTTCGGCGTGGGCGTCCTGGTCTCCGGCGCCCTCGTGATCGTCTTCATGACGAGGGCCAAGCGCGATCCAGCGGAACCGCGAACCCCCGGCTGACCCCCGGCCGCGCCATCAGGGCGTCGTACCAGCGCCGCACCTGCGGGAAATCAGCCAGGTCCACCTGATGACGCTCATGCCGCCAGGCCCAGCCGAGGATGGCGAAGTCGGCGATGGAGACCTTCCCCGCCACGAACTCGGCCTCCGCGAGGCGGCGGTCCAGCACGCCGTAGAGCCGCCGCGTCTCCTTGGAATAGCGCTCCAGGCCATATCGCCGGTCGGCCTCGTCGGCGACCTGCCGGAAGTGGTGCACCTGGCCGGGCATGGGCCCGAAGCCGCCCATCTGCCACATCAGCCATTCCAGCGCCTGAATGCGCGCCCTGCCCTCGCGCGCCAGGAACAGCCCCGTCTTCTCCGCGAGATAGATCAGGATCGCCCCGCTCTCGAACACGCTGACCGGCGCCCCATCCGGCCCCTCGGGATCGACGATGGCGGGGATGCGGTTGTTGGGGCTGATCTTCAGGAAGGAGGGGGCGAACTGCTCGCCCTTGCCTATGTCGATGGGGAAGACCCGGTAGGCGAGGCCCATTTCCTCAAGGGCCACGCTGATCTTGCGCCCGTTGGGCGTGTCCCAGGCGTGGAGGCCGATGGTCACGGAGCCAGCTTGAACAGCCGCTCGGCGTTGCCGTGATAGATGGCGTGCCGGTCAGCTTCCGGGATCGCCACCTGGTCCATGAACTCGACCGCATAGGGCGTGTCGTCCTGATAGGGATAGTCCACCGCCCACATGACGTTCTGCGGGCCCAGCACCTCGTGGCAGTAGCGCAGGGTCGCCGGCGAGTTCACCCCGCTGGTGGTGATGGTGAAGTTGCGCTTGAAGTACTCGCTCGGCTTCATCGCCGGGCCGCCGCCCGAGCGGGCCTTGCGGGTCCCGTACATGTAGTCGATCCGCCAGAGCCAGAAGGGGATCCCCTCCCCCATATGGCCGAGGATGATCTTCAGCTTGGGGAAGCGGTCGAAGACGCCGCTCATGATCAGCCGCATGCCGTGCAGGCCCGTCTCCGCCTGGAAGCCCCACAGGGCGCCGTCGAGCCAGTGCTGGCTGTAGGGCGCCGCCATGGCCGGCGAAGGCGAGCGCGGGTGGATGTAGATGGGCAGGTCCAGGGCCTCGGCGGCCTCCAGGATCGGCCAGAACTGCGGCTCGTCCAGATACTGCCCGCCGGTATGGGAGTTGATGATGACCCCCCGCAGGCCCAGCTTGTTCACCGCCCGGTCCAGCTCCTTCACCGCCGCGGCGGGCGCCTGGGGGGCGACGGCGGCGAGACCCGCATAGCGGCCCGGATGACGGGCGATGGCGGCGGCCAGCTGGTCGTTGGCGGTGGCGGCGATCCCGACGGCGGTGTCGGGGTCGAACATCTGCACGCCGGGCGAGGTCAGGGCCAGGACCTGCATGGCCACCCCGTTCTCGTCCATCACCCGGATGCGCTTGTCATCGAGGTCCAGGAGGTCCGGCAGCATGCGCGCGCCATAGGGCGTGTCGCCGATGATCGAGCGCCATAGCACCAGGTCGAGGTCGGACGCCCCGGCGTCGGCCAGGGCGCGGATGGCCTTGATCTGCTCGGGGACCGCGAAGGTCTCTTCGGTGGCGATGCGGCGGTAGGTCTGGGGTGCTGGCATGGCCCGAGGCTTCGCCATTTTGGAGACAAATGTCCAGTCTCCACGCGGTTAAGCATGTGTACAGAAGCGGCCCGTAAGCTCCCCGGCGATGAAGAACGCCGAGCTCGCAGAATACCGCGCAATGCTGATCGCCCAGGCGGCGCTTCAGAACGAGCGGTCGCGCGGGCTGGTGAGCCGGCTGCGCCTTCTGTTCGGCCCGCCGCGCAGCACGCCGATGGAGACCGGCCCCCTCTCGCTCCCCGCCCTTCCGGGCGACGAGGAGATACTCGCCGTTGCCGAGAGCGAAGCGGTCGTGGACGCCGTCCTGGACCTCGAGATCGAGACCGTCGCGGAAGCGGAAGAGCCGGTCGAAGCGCTCGAACCCTCAGAGCGCGCGGCTCCGGCCTTCCTGGAACCGGCCGACGAGATCGCCTTCCCCCGCCGCGAATTCGGCCTGCGCCCCGACGAGCCGCTGGAGCTGTCCGAACCGCTGGCCCCCGCGCGGCGCCCGGTCCAGCCCGGCCTGCCGTTCGAGACGCCGGGCGAGGAGCGCGAACCCCTCCTGTTGTCCCTCGACCCCTTGCCCGATCGCCGCCAGGCCGCCCCGCCGCCGGTCGATCTGATGGACGACCTGCTGGACGACCTCGACGAGGAACTGGACGCTGTGGCCGACGTGCTGTTCCAGGCGACGGGCGTCCGCCCCGAATGCCGGCCCGAACCCGTCGCCGAGACGACCGCTGAACCGGAGACGCCAGTCCTCGAAGCAGAAGTCCTCGATGCGGAAGTCTTCGATGCAGAAGTCGAGGCCGTCGAGGCTCGCCCCGAACCGCGCCTCGTGGCGGGCAACGACGCCCCCGCGGAGCTCGAACCCCCGGCCCTGTCCGACGACGCCGACCAGGCCCCGACCGGCGCCCGCGCCCTGCTGCTGCAGCTTGAATCCAGCCTTACCCAGGAGTGGCTGGCCTTCGAACGACAGCTCAGCCAGGACACTCCGGCGCAGCCTTCGGCTCGTCCTTCTCGGTCAAAACCGCGCGCTTCCCCGCGCCAGCGACGTCTTGCCAGCGGGGGGCGGTCCTAGCGGCCTGACCCTTGCGGAACGCGTCCCTCAGGGCGCAGTCGATCGGCTCCAGCTTACCCAGTTCGGCCCACTTGCCTTCGGCGCCGATGGCGAAAACCGACCACGCCCAGCGGTGGGCCAGCACGACCTCGTCCACACCATCGCCGTCGAGATCGATGCGGTAAGCCTCGCATTTGTTGTCTTTGCTGCAGGTGACCGAAACCCCCTGCCAATCCTGGTCCTGGAAGTTCGCAGGCAGCACGGTCCCCGCGGGATAGACTTTGATCGCGGCAAGGTCCGGCCCCTTGGGCTTTTCCAGCCTGGCCGAATAGCGGTTGTCGTTCTTCAGGGCCTCGTTCGGCCTGGGCTTCGCGCCTGGGATCGAGTCCCTCACCGACGAAGGCCTGCTGAAGCGGGTCGCCGGCCAGGTCCCGGCGGAGCAGGCGGCGGCGGTCGTCGCCACCTATCGGCGCCTCTATCCCCAGGCCAAGAACGACGAGATCATCTACATGGTCCAGACGGACCGGGGCTACTTCATGGACGCCTGGCTGCAGGCGGGCCGCAAGGCCAACCAGAAGGGCGCCCCCGCCTTCGTCTACAGCTTCTACCGGGAGACCCCGGTCCACGGCGGTCGGTTCCACGTGCCGCACGCCAGCGAGATTCCGTTCGTGTTCGACACCCTGGCGCGCGAGCCCAGCATGGTCGGCCCCGTCACGCCGGAGGCCCAGGCGCTGGCGGACAATATGTCGACGGCCTGGGCGAACTTCGCCCGCAACGGCCGACCCTCCGCGCCCGGACTGCCCGCCTGGCCCGAATACGACAGCGTCAAGCGGCCGACGATGATCCTGAACTACCAGTCCAGGGTCGAGGACAACCCCCGTGCCGAACAGCTCGGCCTCATGACACCCCTGGGCACCCAGCAGAACCCCGACGGCGAGGCGCCGCCCGCGGGCTAGCCCCCTGAACGCCTTGGCCGGGTCGGCCCTGCGGTCAAATTCCAGGTGGCTTACGATCTCGATCAGGTGGGATCGCGCCGATTCCGTTTGGCGGAATGTCATTTCCGGAATAGAGAATTTTTCACCTTCGACAGGGGGCGACACAGGCATGGCCGAGGACAAGACCGAGGGCTCCGGTCGCCGACTGATCCTGCTGCTGCGCGTCATCGCGGGCCTCGAGGCGGAATTCACCCTGAAGGAGCTCACCGCCCGGTCGGGACTTCCGACCACCTCGGTGCACCGGCTGCTTCAGGTGCTGATCGAGACCGGCATGGTCGAGCGGGCGGACGGACAGAGCTATCGCCCGGGCGCGGAGCTTCTTCGGCTGGCCTCCATGGTCTTGCGGGATTTCGACGTGCACCGGGCGGCCAAGCCCTTCGTGGAGGAACTCTGGCTGCAATGGCAGGAAACCGTTTCCTTCGCCGTCTACCGGCCACAGACCCACACGGCGATGGTGGTGGACACGATCCCCACGCCCCATCCCCTGCGTTACGTCATCGAGCGGTTCACGGAGATCTCGCTCCCGTGGGGATCGCTCGGACGCTCGATTCTGGCGCACCTGCCCCAGCAGGAGATGGAGGCCGTGGTCGCCCTGAGGACAAAGGGTCCGCTGAGCGGCCGGAGCCCCCCTTCCGAGGCCCAGATCCTCGAGGAGCTCGCCGTCATCCGCCGCAAGGGCGTGGCGGTCTACCAGGATACTTCCGTCGATTTCGCGGGGGTGGCGGCGCCCGTCTTCGGGCTGAATCGAAAGGTCGTCGGCTGCATCGGCGTGACCATGCCGCCGTCCCGTTTCGGCCAGATCGACCAGGAAGCGCTGTGCGCCGCGGTCTCCGACGGCGCCCGACGCCTCAGCGCCGCCATCGGCGGCGATCCGGCCGATGAGGCCGCTTCGATCCGTACCCCGGCGCCGATCAAGCCGGCAGGGAAAACCAGGCGAGGCGCCGCGGGGGTCTAGTCCCCTCCGCTGGAGCTGCAATCGAGGACAGAGCGTCGATGACGAGTGTGATGACGGTGAAGCATAGCCGGGGCGCTTCGGCCCGGCGCAAGGCGATCTCATGGGGCGTCGTCCTGGCCGGGACGGCCTGGGCCGCCGCCGCCTCGGCCCACCATTCGTTCGCGGTGTTCTTCGACCAGGACAAGACCGTGACCGTCACGGGGGTGGTGGAGGACTTCCGTTTCTCCAATCCTCACGGAAGCCTCACGCTTCGGGTGAAGGGACAGGGTGGCCAGGAAGCGTGGAAGGCCGAGACCAACTCGCCCTCGATCATGCTCCGCCGGGGGTGGACGAAGGATTCGCTCAAGGTAGGAGACACCGTCACCATCACCGGCTGGGCCGCCCGGGACGGGTCGCACTACCTGCGAATGATGAAGGCGAACCGCCCGGACGGCTCCCCGATCGGCGCCCCGACCCTGGCGAAACCCGGCGACGAAAAGTGACGGGGGATCGGTCCGCGGTTTGACGATCGGCCCCTTAGCGGCGCTATTTAGCTGATTGGAATCGCGCTTCCGCCAGGCGGGATGGGGCGAACCGGCGACCTTCGTGTCGAAGCGTTCAGGCGAGGAACCTGCGATGGGACGTATGGGAATTGTGGCGCTGGCGGCGGCGCTCTGGGCCGCGGCCGGCCTGGCCATGGCCGAACCGGTGAAGGTCCAGGGCGGCCTGGTCGAGGGAACCGTCGAGAGCGGCCTTTCGGTCTATCGAGGCATTCCCTTCGCCGCCCCGCCCGTCGGCGATCTGCGCTGGAAAGCGCCGAAGCCTGCGGCCCCGTGGAGCGGCGTGAGGAAGGCGGACAGGTTCGCCCCCGGCTGCATCGGCAACGGGCCGACCGCCAGCGAGGACTGTCTCTACCTGAACGTCTGGTCCCCGGCGAAATCGCCCAGAGACAAGCTGCCGGTCCTGGTCTGGATCTACGGCGGCGGCTTCAGCGGCGGCCAGACCTCCACCCCCGTCTTCAGCGGCGAGCCGTTCGCCGACAAGGGCGTGATCTACGTCAGCATCGCCTATCGGGTGGGCGTGCTCGGGTTCCTGGCGCATCCGGGGCTCAGCGCGGAGACCTCCAACCACGTCTCCGGCAACTACGGCATGCTCGACCAGATCGAGGCGCTGAAGTGGGTCAAGCGCAACATCGCCGCCTTCGGGGGCGATCCCAACCGGGTGACCATCTTCGGAGAATCCGCCGGGGGAATGGCCGTCTCCATGCTCGCCGCCTCGCCCCTGGCCAAGGACCTGTTCCAGGGCGCGGTGTCCGAGAGCGGCGGTTCCTTCGCCGCGCCGAACACGCTGTCGCTGCCGGGTGAGAACATGTTGCGGCTGCGGGACGCCGAGACGTCCGGCCAGGCCTATGGCCAGCGGCTCGGCGCCAGGACCGTGGCCGAGCTCCGCGCCCTCACTCCCCAGCGCCTGGCCGAACGCGCGCCGGGAGCGCCCGCCAACGCCGGGCCCTCCCCTCGCGGCCTCACCGAGACCATCGCCTGGCCGGTCATCGACGGCTGGGTCATTCCGGACGACCAGTACCAGCTCTACCAGGCCGGTCGCTTCAACCGGACGCCGGTCCTGATCGGCATCAACTCCGACGAGGGCGCCAGCTTCGGCGCGCCGACCACGCTGGCGACCCACCAGGACTATGTGCGCTGGCGCTACGGCCCCTTCGCCGACAGGCTGCTCGCCGCCTATCCCTCGAGCGACGACCCCAGCGCCAAGCAGGCCTCCCGCGATTTGATGCGCGACGCCGGCTTCGGCTGGCACACCTGGGTCTGGGCGCGGCTGCAGAACGAGCAGCGGGGTCCGAAAGTCTTCTACTACTACTTCGAGCAGCGCCCGCCCTACCCTGCCGGCTCACGGCAGGCCGACGCGAAGGGCGCGCCTCACGGGTCGGAGATCCCCTACGTCTTCGGCCACCTCGACCAGGACAAGGCGATGGCCTGGCGGCCGGAAGACCATGCGGTTTCCGCCCAGATGGTGGCCGCCTGGACGAACTTCGCCAAGTTCGGAGATCCCAACGGTCCCGGCGTTCCCAACTGGCCGGCCTTCACGAAGGCGAACCCGGTCGGGATGCGCTTCAACGCCAATTCCGCCGCCGGACCCGTTCCAAATCCCCGGCAGCTCGAGGTGCTGGACGGCTACTTCGCCTGGCGGCGGACGCCCGAAGGGGCGAAATAGGGCAAGCCGGAACACCGGCTGCGTCCTCCATTCCGATCCCACTCGAAGAACCGGAAGCCGGGGTGAAGGCCCCGGCTTCTCTTTTTTGCCCCGAGCGGCGTCGATATGAGGGAACCAGATTCTCCCAGAAATAATATTGTATGTTGACCAAATCATTTGCTCGGTAATACGGTTTTCTCCGTCGATGCGGCGTCTGGGCTGTCCACCCCAGATGCGCGGCGTCGCAGAAAAAGTGGGCGGAAAGCCCGCGGAGGGAACGAAGATGAATGACGCCCAGGTTCGCCGGACCGTGTCCGTTCGTTTGCGTCGCTCGACCGCCCTGATGGCGGGCGTGGCGTTCACCGCTCTGCTGGCGGCGGGCGCGGCCCAGGCCCAGAACGCGGCCCCCGCCGCCGAAGCCACGGCGCAGGAAGTCGTCGTCACCGGCAGCCGCATTTCCGGGGTGGCTCCGGTGGGTTCGGCCATCGTCACGGTCGGCCGCAACGACATCGTCACCTCGTCGGCGGTCACCACGACCCAGCTAATCCAGCAGGTGCCCCAGGTGTTCAACCTCGGCATCTCCGAGAACTCGCGCGGCCAGTCGGGCGGGTCGAACAACATCACCTACGGCACGACCATCAACGTCCGGGGCATCGGGCCCTTCACCACCCTGATCATGCTCGACGGCCACCGGGCGGTGCCGCAAGGAACGACGGGCTTCGCGGTCGACCCCTCGATCATCCCCACCATCGGCATCGAGCGGGTCGAAATCGTCCCCGACGGCTCCTCGGCGATCTACGGCTCGGACGCCGTCGCCGGCGTGGTCAACCTGATCCTGCGCCGCAATTTCGAGGGGGTGGAAGGCAATATCCGCTACGGCGCGGGCGACGGCTACCATGAGCGCCAGCTCGGCCTGATCATGGGCCACCGCTGGAGCACCGGCCAGATCACCATCGCCTACGAGAACGGCGCGCACAGCGCGTTCAGGGGCACGAGCGCCGACTTCTTCAGGGCGGACCTGCGCGACCGGGGCGGCGCCGACTATCGGCCAACCCTCTGCAACCCGGGCAACATCGTGGTCGCGGGCGTCAGCTACGCCATCCCGCCGGGCGGCGTGACGGCGGCGAACCGCTCCGCGCTCACCGCCGGCACGGTCAACAAGTGCGACAACCTGAAGATCGCCGACCTGTTCCCGCGCCAGAAGCACGACTCGGCGATGATGACGTTCAATCAGAAGATCAACGACACGATCTCGATCTACGGCGACGCTTTCGCGGCCAAGCGCGACTTCAAGAACCGCAACGGCGCGGCCTCCACCACCGCCACGGTGCCCAGCACCAACGCCTTCTTCGTCGCCCCGCCGGGGCTGACGCCGGCCACGGAGTCGGTGCAGTACTCCTTCATCGGCGACTATCCGCAGGGCTACACCTACGGCTTCTCCAAGGCCTATGAAGCGACCCTCGGGACCACGATCAAGCTGCCCCGTAGCTGGAAATTCGACGCCGACTATACCTACGGCATGGACGTTGACCGCTCGATCAGCCGCAACGTGGCCAACGCCGCGGCCCAGACGGCGGCCATCAACAGCGCCAACCCGGCCACCGCCCTGAATCTCTTCGGCGGGCCCAACAGCCCGTCGGTGATCAACGGCATCCTGATCGGCCGCAGCGAGGCGCCGGGCCGCAGCTCCCTGCAGTTCTACCAGGCCAAGGTCGACGGGCCGCTGTTCGCCCTGCCCGGCGGCGAGGTCCGCGCGGCCTTCGGCTACGAGGGCCAGAAGTTCCACGTGGCCCAGAACAACATCGCCGGCACCATCGCGGCGCCGACGGCACTGCTCAGGATCTTCGACCGCAGCGTCAACTCGATCTACGGCGAAATCCTCGTGCCCCTGGTCAGCGAAGCCAACGCCATGCCCTGGGCCAAGCGGCTCGATCTCGATGTGGCCGTCCGCTACGACAAGTACAGCGACGTCGGCGGCACCACCAATCCGAAGATCGGCGTGAACTGGTCGCCGCTGAACGGCGTGGTCTTCCGCGGCAGCTACGGCACCTCGTTCCGCGCGCCGACGATCTCTCAGATCTACGGCAACACGAACAACCTGTTCGTCCAGAACTACGCCGACCCCACCACCGGCGGCATCCGCCAGGGGGTGGCCCGTTCGGGCGCGAACCTGAACCTGACGCCGGAGACGGCGAAGACGTGGTCCGTCGGGGTGGACTACACCCCCGACTTCCTGCCCCGGGTCCGGTTCAACGTGAACTACTTCAACATCACCTACGAGAACCAGGTGGTGGCCTATCTGTCCGACCTGTCGCTGCTGGGCCGCGAGGCGCAGTTCGCCGGCACCGGCATCATCACCCGCAACCCGACGCCGGCCTTCATGGCCCAGCAGGTCGCCGAGACCGGCTTCACCGGCGTGCTGCCCAGCCCGGTCACCCTCTTCGTCGAGGGGCGCAACAGCAACCTCGGCGTGACCCTGGCCCAGGGCTTCGACTTCCAGGCCACCTACCGGGTGCCGACCGAGACCATGGGGCAGTTCCTGTTCGGCGTGAACGGGACCTACTTCACCGAGTACCAGGTCGCCATCACCCCGACGGCGCCGCTGATCAGCCAGCTCAACAAGATCTACAACCCCCTGCGCTTCAAGATGCGCGGCAACGCCTCCTGGTCCCGCGGTCCGATATCCGCCAACCTCTTCGTCAACTACCTGAACGGCTACAACAACAACCTGGTCACCCCGATCCAGCGGGTAAGCGCCTACGCCACCGTGGACCTGCGGGTCGCCTACAGCTTCTCGCTCGCGGGGCTGAAGGACTTCACTGTGGCGGTGGACGTCGCCAACCTGTTTGACCGCGACCCGCCGTTCGTGAACATCGCCCAGAGCGCCAACGGCGGCGGCGGCTTCGACCCGACCCTGGTCAATCCGGTCGGCCGGATCGTCGGCCTGTCGCTCAACAAGAAGTTCTGATCCGGGAGGCGTAGGGCCCATGCCTGTGAGGAGCGCGACCGCCGCAAGCGTTGGGCTCCTCCTGGCCGGGGCCGCCGCGGCCTGGATCCTGACCCCGGCGCCGTCAGCTCCCCCGCGGGCGGCGACCGTGGGGGATTGCAGCAGCCTCGCGGGGCGCAGGCTGGGGCCCGCCCGCATCACCAGCGCCGAGACCATCGGTCCCCAGGGGGCCTGGTCCGCGGCTCCCAACGAGCGTCCCATTACCGTCGCCGTCCCCTTCTGCCGCGTGCAGGGGGTGATGGAAAAGGAGATGGCCTTCGAGCTGTGGCTGCCCCAGGCGGCTGTCTGGAACGGCAAGTTCCTCGGCGCGGGCGTGGGCGGCGACGCCGGAGCCTTCAACCTGCGCGACCTGCCTCGCGGCGTGGCCAGGGGCTACGCGTCCGCCACAACCGATACCGGCCACAAGAGCTCGGATTCCACCTGGATGATGGGCGACCCCGACCGGCTGGCCAACTACACCCACCGCGCCAACCACCTTTTGGCGCAGGCCGGCAAGGCGATCACGGCCGCCTACTACGCGAAAGCGCCCCGCCTCAGCTACTTCATCGGCTGCTCCGGCGGCGGCCGGCAGGGGCTGAAGGAGATGCAGGCCTATCCCGCCGACTACGACGGGATCATCGCCGGCGCGCCGGGACCCAAGACCCCCGAGATGACCGTGCGGCGCATGTGGGAGATCCTGCGCCGCGACGCTCGCCCCGGCCTGATGGCGCCGGCGGACTGGGCCCTGATCGCCGAGGAGGGCGCGAAGACCTGCGACCGCGAGGACGGGGTGGCCGACGGCGTCGCCGAGGACCCGCAGACCTGCCGCTTCGATCCCGCCGTCCTGCAGTGCGGCAAGGAACGGACGGGGCGCTGCCTGAGCGCCGAGCAGGTCGAGTTCGCCGGCGGCTTCTACAGCCCGATGAAGGACGAGGCGGGGCGCGCCATCGACGGGGGCCTCCTGCCGGGCGTGCTGGTGGATTCCGGACGCTCACGCCTGGCGCCGGCGACCTTCGGCCAGGCGGTGCGCCGCGACACGAACTGGAACGGCGCGGGCTTCAGCGTCGCGGGGGACCTGAAGGCGATCAAGCGGGTGATGCCGGACCTCGCCGCCGACAAGACGGACCTCTCCGCCTTCGAGCGCCGCGGCGGCAAGGCGATCCTCTACCACGGCTGGATGGACCCGGCGGTCGCCGCCCGGATGATGCTCGCCTACTCCGACGACGTGGCCAAGACCATGGGGGGCAAGGCCACGGCCGACCGCTTCATGCGGCTCTACATGGTCCCCGGCATGGGCCACTGCGCCGGCGGCCCCGGCGCTGACCAGTTCGGCGGCGCCGGGAGCGACGCGCCGACCGTCGACGCCTCCCACGACATGCTCACCGCCCTGGAGGACTGGGTCGAGAAGGGCCGCGCGCCCCAGACCATCGTCGCCTCCAAGATCACGGGCGGGCGCGTCGTCCGCACCCACCCCCTCTGCCCCTATCCCGCCCGCGCCCGCTACAGCGGCAAGGGATCGCCCGACGACGCGGCCAGCTACACCTGCGCCCGCGGCTGACAGGAGACGAGACATGCTGCTCCCGACCTTCGTTGGCGCCCTCGCGGTGTTCGCCGCCGCGGCTTCGGCCCCCGGGGGCGCGGGCCCCTATCCGGCGGTGATGGAGGCCGATCCGGGCCTTGCCGCCCATACGATCTACCGGCCCGCGAACATGGCTGCCAAGGGCATGGCCAAGCTGCCGATCGTGGCCTGGGCCAACGGCGCCTGCAGCGACAACGGGGCCTCGTTCAAGCCCTTCCTCACCGAGATCGCCAGCCATGGCTACCTGGTCATCGCCCTGGGCGCCCCCGGCAAGGCGCCGGACCTCCAACCGCCGCCGACCGCCCCCTATTCCACCCTGCCGCCTCCCCCGACGGCCCCCAATCCTGCGGGGCCCGGCCCCGGCGTGGACCCCACCCAGCCCAAGCAACTGATCGAGGCCATCGACTGGGCCGTGGCCGAGAACGGCCGCAAGGCGAGCCGCTACGCCGGCAAACTGCAGACCAACAGGATCGCGGTGATGGGCCAGTCCTGCGGCGGCCTGCAGGCCCTGTCGGTCTCGGACGACCCGCGCGTCACGACCTCGATGATCTGGAACAGCGGCATCTACAATCGCGGCCAGGGGCGCAGCGGCGTGGTGATCTCAAAGGATAAGCTGAAGTCCCTGCACGCGCCGATCGCCTACATCATCGGCGGGCCCGGCGACATCGCCTACGAGAACGCGATGGACGACTTCGCCCGCATCGACCAGGTGCCGGTGATGATCGCCAACCTGGACGTCGGGCACGGCGGCACCTACCGCCAGGCCAACGGCGGCAAGTTCGCGCCCGTGGGGATTGCCTGGCTCGACTGGCGCCTCAAGGGCGACGCCAAGGCCGCGGCCATGTTCAAGGGCGCCAAATGCGGCCTCTGCACCAACGCCGAATGGAAGGTGCAGAAGAAGCGGATCGACTAGAAGGCCCAAGGCGAGAAATTTCGCCTAAGCCACGAACGAAGTTCGGAATTATCGCCCGCTCATCCCGCGACCGGCAGGGTGATCAGCGACGCCTTGCCGGGACCCGTGTGGATGGCGAGGCGCGGCGCGGCGCCGGTACGAACGCGCTCGCGATAGTCGGAGCCCGCGAAGCTGACCTGCAGCCGGTGGCCGGCCTTGAACACATAGGACACCGGCAGGAAATCGATCCGGACCCGCACCGCCTCGCCTGCCTTGAGGGGCTCGCTGTCCTCCGCGAAGCCCCGGTGCCAGGGCAGGCCGAGGTAGGCCCAGGCGGGCTTCGCCTCCTTGCGCAGCGAGAGCTGCTGGCGGGCGTCGGTAATGGCGGTGACGGTCCCGTCGGGGGCCACGTCCTCCAGATAGGCGAAGAGGTTGGTCTCCGGCGCAGAGGATGAAACCCAGACGTCCAGAGTCGGATGCCCGGTCACCTCGAGATCGGCCGACAGCGGCGCCAGGGCGTAGCTGGCCGCGCCCCTCACCGGATGGCAGGGCTGGTAGAGGGTCTGGTTGCCGCTCGCGACCTGGCGCGCGCAGGTGGGCGCCGGATCGACCTCAAAGGCGTCCTGCCGCTCGGCGCCGGCGGGGACGGCGGGGCTGAGGGCTCCCCCGGCGAGGTAAAGCCGCCGGTCGCCGGCGGCGGGGCCCGACCAGGCCTTGGCCGAGCGCCACTCGCGGCCGGCGGGCGCGTTCTCGGTGTAGTAGTGGATCGGATCGTCCCGGGTGATGCCGGTGTCGATGCCCTTCAGCCAGTAGTCGAAGAAGCGCAGCTGCTCGTTGCGAAGCTCGAACCCGGCATTCGAGCAGTGCAGCCACGGCCCGATGACGATCCAGCGTCGTCCCGCCGCCATGTTGGCGAAGGCGACCAGTCCCTCGCGACGGAAGTCATCGTGCCAGCCCGCCTGGATGTAGAGCGGGACATTGGCCTGGCGGACCTGGTCGAGATAGCTCGACGGGCTGGCCTCCGCCCAAAAGCGGCTCATCACCAAGGGCGAGAAGCTGTCGCGGAAAGGCATGGACCGCATCAGCTCGAACAGGTTGGTGGAGGCCTGGTGCTCCTCCACCGCCTGGCGCAGCAGGGTGCGGCTCTCGTCGCCCTGGACCGGCACGGCCCGCATGTCCTCCTCGACGGAGCGCGTCGGCCCGGTGCCCCAGTTGGCCAGGATGCCGCCACGGGCGAAGCCGTCGTAGCGGTTCCAGGAGAAGCAGCCGGCGAAGGCGGCCTTCAGGTGCGGCGGGCGCACCGTCAGGACGTGCATCACCGCCTCGCCCGTGTTGGAGCAGCCGTAGAGCCCCACCGCCCCGGTGGACCAGGACTGCGCGGCCAGCCACTCGTTCACCTCGTAGGCGTCGTAGGCCTCGGTGAGGTCCTCGTAGCCCCGCCGCACGCCGAAGGAGGCGCCCGCGCCGCGGCGGGCGACCACGGCGACGACGTAGCCGTTGTAGGTCATCTGGCTGAGCTCGCGGGTCTCCGGCCCCACCGGTCCGCCCCGGGCGCCGGGCCCCTGGATGTCGAGGGTGTGGTGCCAGATCACCGGGAACCTGCCCTCGACGGCTTTGCCGCCCCGGGCCGGGCGATGCAGGCTCACGGCGATCCGCGTCCCGTCCCGCATGGGCAGGTAGAAGGACGTCACCACCTGTTCCGAATAGGGCTGGGCCGGCTTGTAGGCGCCGAAGCCCTTGGCGGAGGCCTCGCGGGACACAGGCGCCGCGGGGGGAAACGCCGGCGCGGGGGCCGCAGGGGCCTGGGCGGTGGCGGCGGCTGCGACGCCAAGCGCTGCGAGACCGGCGAAGGCGACGAGGGCGCGCCGAAGGCTCATGATTTCGTCTCCTAGGCGAACACGACCCGGTCGCCGTCCCAGGCGAATTCGGTCTTCAGCCCGGCGCGGCGGGTGATGTCGGCGACATAGTCCAGGACGCCTTGCGCGCGCTCGCCGCGGGCCAGCACCTCGGGGGCGCCGTCGGGGCGGATCCAGCAGGGCAGGAAGCCGGGGCTGAGCGCGCCATCCCCATCCACCGTGCAGGCGGCGATCATGGCGTTCTTGGCTTCCGGGTGGAACGGATAGGTCGGGTAGCCCGGATCGGGGGTGAAGCCGAACACCTCGCGCCGCCGCTTGGCCCAGGCGAGACGCGCCGGGTGGGCGTTGCCGTCCACGTTCAGGGCGCGGGTCACCACCACGAAATTGCCGAGGCCGTGGAAGATCGGCTTGCCCCTGTAGACCTCGACCCCGCGCAGGATGTGGGCGTGATGGCCGACCACCACGTCCGCCCCCGCCTCGATGGCGGCGCGGGCGAGCGGCCGCTCGTACATGGCGATGTGGGCCGGGGTGTGGACCACCCCCTTGTGGAAGGCGACGACCACCAGGTCGGCCGCGCCGCGCAGGGCCTCGACGTCGGCCTGCATGGCCTCGACGGTAGAGGGTTCGGCGAAGCTGTAGACCTTCGGAGGACCGCCGGGATTGGCGCCCTCGGTCTCGTAGTGGGTGAGGACGTGGATGTAGGCGCAGCCGGCCTTTTCGGGCCCGGCCCAGCTCTCGCGGGGGCCGACGCAATTGTAGCTCAGGACGCCGACAGATCGGCCCTCCCTCGCCACGACCGCCGCGCGGCGGGCCTCGGCGAGGTCGCCGCCGGCGCCGCAAGCGACGATCCCCGCCCCGGTCAGGGCCTCGACCGTATCCTCGATCCCCTCGGCGCCGCGGTCGAACACGTGGTTGCCCGCCAGGGTGCCGACATGAAAGCCCGCTCGTCCCAGGGCCGCGATCTTGGCGGGGTCGGCGGCTTCGGCCGGGACGTCGGACTGAATCTCGCGGCCGCGGAAGGTGTAGGGCGTCTCCACATGGCCGATGAGCACGTCCGCCGCCTGGAGCACGGCGCGGGCCGGCTCGAAGAAGCTGTCGGGATCGGGCTCGTCCAGCACAAGGTCACCGACCATCATCAGGCTGAACGGGCGGGGCATCGGCCTAGCAGGCTTCAGGCTTGCCGGCGCGGATGCCCGCGGTCACGGCCTGGGCGCGGCGGAACATCGCCGGCCCGTACGACGGCGCGACCTTGGCCGCGGTTTCAAGGGCCATGCGGTTGTAGAGAGCATTGAAGCGCTGCTGGTCGGCCGGATCGAAGATGACGGTCTTGATGCCGTTGGCCTTGCCGAACTCGATCCCCTCAGCTTCCGCCTTGAGCACGAGCTCGCTGAGCTGGGCCTCCCAGTAGGGCTGGCTGTCGGCCAGGATTTTCTGCAGGTCGGGCGGCAGGCGATCCCAGGACCGCCCCGAAATGGCCCGGGACGGATAGGCCCCGCGCGCGACCTCGATCGTGCCGAGGTAGCGCGTCACCTCCGAGAAGTGCAGCGAGCGGATGGTGTCGGCAGGCGCCACCACCCCATCGACCACGCCCTTCGAGAGGGCCGAATAGACCTCCGCCATCGACATGGTGACGGGATCGGCGCCGAGGTTACGCAGCGCGGGGGCGATCTCTGTGGGGGTGCGCAGGCGCAGGCCCTTGAGATCGGAAAGCTTGGTGACCGGGCGGTCGCGGGTGAGGATGTTGGGCAGGTTGCCGCCCTGGATGGCCAGCACCCTGACCCCCTCCACTTCCTGGCGCAGGACCGGAAAGTCTCGCTGCAGGCAGCGATAGACGGCCACCTGCTCGATGGGCGTGCGCGCACCGGCGTAGAAGCCGGCCTGCAGCTTGATCGCCTGGGCCCCGCCGCGCATGTAGATCGGGGTGATCAGGGCGATGTCGGCCACCCCGTGGCGCAGCTCCAGTATGGCGCTGTCGCTCGAGATGAGGGTGCCGCCCCAGAAGGGCTGGACCTTCAGCCGGCCGCCCGACAGGCCCTCCACCCGCTTCATCCAGGCGATGTCGGCGCGGCTGAAGGGATGGCCCGGCGGATAGGGCGAGGCATAGCGCAGGACGATGGGCTTCGCCGGACCGGCGGCCGCGAAGGCCGCGCCCATCGACGCCAGCGCCGCCGCGCCGAGGACCAGGAGGCTTAAGCCGGCGGCGCGCCAGGCTCTGCGGTCAGGCCTGGTCATCGCTGAAGCACAGGCCGTAGATGCGGTCGAGGACGGCGTAGAGATTGGCCAGCTCCTCCTCCGCAAGGGCGTCGGTGACGGTCGCCTCGTTGGCCAGGCCGATCGCGAACAGCTCGGCCAGGGCCTTCTCCCCCTTGGGCGTGATCTCCAGGGCGTGGCGCCGGCGGTCCGCGGTGGAGCGGCGGCGCACCGCCCAGCCCCAGCGCTCCAGGTCGTCGAGCAGCACCACCAGGGCGGCCTTGTCGAAGCCCCCCTCGGTGGCGAGCTGGATCTGCGATATCCCCGGATTGGCCGCGATCAGGGCGAGGGCGCTGAACTCCCCCGGCTTGATGTCCCGGCCGGCGAGCCGTTCGGCGAAGTTCTTCGACAGGTGGTTCTGGATCCGCCTCAGGCGAAAGCCCAGCATATCCTTCAGGACGCCGAGGTCGACGCTCTCAGGAGCCGTGGAGCCGGCGGACGAGGCGCGGCGCGCGACGGACGATCTCGGGGACATAGGCGTACTCCTAACGGACTTGAGCGGGATCGAGGCGAGACTCGACCCGTTCGGTTAGGAAGGTGGAAACGGCGTCCACCATTCCATCGTGGCTCCAGTTGGTGGCGTCGACCATGTCGGCGCTCATTTCGAACACGGGCACCCCCGCCGCCTCCAACGCCTCGCGGGTCAGCTTGGTCCCGCTGACCGACAGCCGGTTGGTCCGCGGCGTCAGCATGATCACCGCGTCGATCTCGCAGGCCTTGGCCTCCGAGACCATCCAGGTGTTCATCCAGGGTGGCAGGTGAAGCACCTCGTTCATGCTGCAGATGCGACTGGCCAGGGCCCGCAAGGGATCGGAAAGATCGTAGCGGATGTAGTTGGCTCCGGCGAACGGCAGGTACATTGACCAGGCGAACACCGCCCCGTGGCGCTCCTCCAGGGCGTTGTAGAAGCCTGGGTCGTGCCAGAGGCCCGCGCCGATCCACATCAGGCGGATTTTCTCGTTCGGCACCGTGCCGAGACCCGCGTCTACTCGCGCCTTCACCTCGTCGCGGAAGCGGCGGGCGTGCTCGACCGCCCACTCCGAGCCCCGGTGCCACTGCGGGATCATCACGTTCGGCATCTGCTCGGCGATGCCCACCGGACAGGGCCGCGTGCGAGTAACGAGGTTGGAGGCCTCCTTCAGAAGCTCCTCCTGCTCGTTGATCCGCTCCATCAGGGCGACGAAGTGATCGCGCTCGAAGGTTCGCCCGGTTTCCTCCTCCAGGAGCGCGATCAGGCCCTTCATCTCCTCGACCATCAGGTCGATGCGCTGGGAGCCGTAGACCTCCTCCCAGTCGGTGTCGTTGTGCTCGAACCAGCGGGGGTCCTTGTGCTCCCAGCCGGGCGCCTCGAGGGCGTAGAACCGCGAGCCGAGGGCCTCCGCCCACAGGGCGAACACCCGCTGGATGCAATCACAGGTCAGGCGCGCCACCAGCACCACCGGCTTGGGCAGCCCGCCCCAGGGCGCCTTGGAGGGATCGTTGTCCAGGGTGCAGGCCAGGCCCAGCGAACAGTAGCGGCAGCTGGAGGCCGGAAAGCCCTCCCGTTCCATCACCTCGAAATAGTAGGGCGAGAGCTGCTTGGCGGCGATGTAGGCCGCCCACCACTGGTTGGTCACCAGGGCGATGTCCATGGCGTGGAAGATTTCGTGCGGGGTGTCGGCCTGGGCGATGGCGAAGGGCTCGCCGTTCTCGATCACCTTCTCGCGCAGGGTCTGGATGAAGGCCTTCTGGAAGGCGTTGGCTTCGGCGGTCGAGCGCAGGAGCTTGGTGCTGCGCTCCCCGGTGCGGGTGACTGTGGCCTGGCTCATTCGAACAATCCTGAACTCTGGAGCTCGGCGAAGGCCGCCTCGGGCATGGCGCAGATCTCCCGCACGATCGCCTCGGTGTGTTGGCCGAGGCGGGGCGCCGGCGCCATGCGCGAAGGGGTGCGCGACAGGCAAAGCGGCGTGGCCTGGTGCTCGAAGGCGCCCAGCAGGGGGTGGTCAACGGTCACCAGGAAGTCCCGCGCGCGGAGCTGCGGGTCGCGCTCGACCATATCGGAGGGGTCCTGCACCACCCCGGCGGCGATGCCCGCGCCCTGAAGTCGGCGCATCAGCTCAAAGCGCTCGAAGCCGGCGGTCCATTGGCCGATCGCGGCGTCGAGGCTGTCCAGGGCCGCGCCGTCCGCGCCGGCTATGTCGCTCGCCCGCGGCCATTGCGTGCCGGCGGCCAGCGCCGCGAAGCGTGTCCAGGCGGCGGCGTCCTCGAAGGTGACGGCGATCCAGCGCTCCTCGCCCTCGGCGGGATAGACCCCCTGGTGCAGGACGCCCGGGTCGCGGTTGCCGGCGCGGCGCGGTGCGGCGCCGAGCTGGGCCCGGGCGATGGCTCCGGCCATCTGCTGCACGCAGGCCTCGTACATGCTGGCGTCTATGTGCAGGCCAAGGCCCGTGCGGTTGCGGCGGGCCAGGGCTGCGGCGGCTGCGGCGGCCATCATCGGCGGCAGGATCACGTCCCCGTAGGGCGTCGAGCTGGGATTGAGCGGCGGGCGGTCAGGCCAGCCGCTGAGGAAGAGGCGGCCGGAGAGCGCGGCCCCCGTGCCGTCCACGCCCCACTCGCGGGCCAGGGGCCCCGTCTGGCCGAAGACGCTGCCCGAGACCATGACGAGGTCGGGGCGGCGGGCCGACAGGCTCTCGTAGTCGAGGCCCAGGGACTTCATGGTTCCGGGGGAGAAGTTCTCCACCACCACGTCGGCCCATTCGACCAGGGGATCGATCACGTCGCGCCAGCCGGGGCGCTTCATGTTCAGGCGCAGGCTCCGCTTGGAGCTGTTGAGGTGGGCGAACCAGGGCTTGTCGTCGAACTCCCCGCGCTTCGACGCGGAGACCTGCACGTCGATGCGGCTGAGGCAGGGCCGGGTCGAGGACTCGACCTTGACCACCTCGGCGCCGAAGTCGGCCAGGATCTTGGTGGTGATCGAACCCACCAGGGCCCAGGAGAAGTCGAGCACCTTCACGCCCGCCAGAGGCGGCGTGCTGCGCGGCGAGGGCGGGACCTTGGCGGGCGGAAGCGCGGACCAGTCGCGTAAGACCGCCTCGCTCCCCTCCCCCACCGCCGGCGCGGGGGTGAGCGGCGGCGGCTCGAGCCCCGCCAGGCGGACGAAGCGGGCGGGCGCCTTCAGGCCGTCGGCGGTCTCCTCGAAGAAGGCGCGGGCGGCCAGGTGCGGGTCGGCCAGGACGTCGGCGGGCTCGGCGGCCACGGTGGCGTTGATCCCCCGCCGCCGTCCTTCACCTGAGATGTCGGCGCGGGTGCGGCTGCGGAAGAAGCGGTCGATGGCCGCCTCCCAGACCAGGCGCGTGTCCGCCGGCAGGGAGCCCCGGTCGTAGCGCTCCCACTCCACGCCCTGCATGGGATTGTCGAAGCCGGCCTCGTCCATCCAGGCGCTGAGGGCGGTGTTGGCGGGCGCGCCGATCTTGCCCGACATCAGGCCGTGGAAGCAGTAGCCGTCGGCCAGGGTCCAGATGTAGCGCACCTGGGCGGTGCCGTAGGAGACCTTGACCCCCGTGCGCTTCAGGATCCGCTGGTCGAACTGCCAGGCGAGTAGGCCGCTGGTGGCGCGGCTGGCGGCGACCTGCTGGGCCGAGACCTCGACCAGCTGGCCGAGGCCGCTCGCCTCGCGCTCGAAACAGGCGAACATGGCGCCCGTGCCGGCGACGGCGCAGGCGTGGAAGACGCAGGCGTCGAGCGCCTCCTTGACCGGCGGACGGTCCTCGTCGCCGACGGTCCACAAGGCGCCGCCCATGGCCGAGACCACCAGTTCCCCCGCCGCATTGTCGGCGTAAGGCCCGGTGCGGCCGAAGGGGGTGATGGAGACCTGCACGAGGCGGGGATTGAGAGCCGACAGGGCGGCCGGGTCGAGGCCAACGTCCTTGGCTCTCGTTTCCGTCAGCGACTCGATCAGGACATCGCAGCGCGCGGCCAGGCGTTGCGCCAGCTTGCGCCCCGCGGCGCTCTCCAGATCGGCGACCACGCTGCGCTTGCGCAGGTTCCGCGCCGTCCAGGCCGGGTCCGGCGCGCCGTCCGCGAGGCGGCGCTGCGCCTCGCCCTCGGGCGGCTCCAGCTTCACCACGTCGGCGCCGAGGCTGGCCAGGAAAGCGCCGCAGGCCCCGCCGAGCCCCGGAAGCTCCAGAACCCTCAAGCCGTTGAGCAGGGTCTCAGCCATGGCGGGCGCTCCGAAGGCCGTCGATAAAGGCCGTCAGGGGGCCGGAGAGGGGTTCGGCGTCGAGGCGGTAGGGCTGCATGGTGAAGGCCAGGGTCGCGATCCCGGCCGCCTCGAGGGCGCGCTTCTGGCCCGGATATTCCCAGGTCAGGGCCTCCTCCTCGGCTAGGAAGTAGAACACCACCCCGTCCGCCCCGGCCGCGCGGGCGAAGTCGACCAGCTCGCCGGGCCGGCTGGGGAAGGTGCGGCTGGAGGCGACGCCCCGATGATAGTGCTCGGTCAAGGCGGCCATCGGATCGCCGGCCTCGGCGACGTCCGTGCCGATCATCAGCTCGCCGCAGGGGTGGTGGTCGCCCACCACGACCGCGCCCAGGCTCTCGACCAGGCGGTGCAGGGCCGGATTGTCGAGGGGGCTGCCGCTGAGGACCAGGCGGGGGCCGTCCCGGGGCGCCCCCGGGAACGCCTCTGGGGGCGCCTGCAGGGCGGCGGCGATGGCGGCGTCGAAGTCGGCGCCGGCCATGTGGTGATAGGCGGAAAAGGCGTGCAGGGCCTGTTCGGCGCCCCGGCTGGGCGGGCGGGTTCTGCGGGCCTCGGCGAGGCGGCGCAGGGACGCCCGGCGGCTGTTGGCGGCCTTGATCTCGGCCGAGAGAGCGGCGTCGGCGACGGGCTTGCCGCCCAGACGCTCAAGGGCGGCCCGGAGCTCGCCCATACGGGCCAGGTTATAGGCGGCGCTTGAGGACCAGGGCGTGTGCAGCAGGTCCAGGAGCCTCACCTCAGGCAGGCGCGCCGCCCCCACCCGGTCCATTTCCGACAGGTAGTAGTAGAGCCGTTGCACGGAGTCCGAGGTACGGGGGAGCACCAGCACATCGAGGAAGTCGTAGTGCCCGGCCAGCAGGCGCTGGAACACCGAGCGGACCATGGGGTCGAACAGGTCCTCCATGTAGCGGTCCGCGAGCGGCGTGGGCTCGCCGGCCACGCCCGAGAGCTGGAGGGGGAAGAACCCCGCGGCGGCCATCAGTTCGCGCGGAGCGGTGTTGGCGAGGTAGCCGGCGACCCGCCCTCCCCCCGCCTTCCACGCCCGGGCCGCGGCGTCGGGCGCTGCATAAACGTCTCGCAAGGCTTCCCACCCGGCCATGATCACGCCCCCAGCAGCTTGGGAAGGAAGAGCGCCATGCCGGGAACCGCGACCAGCAGGGCGACGTGCAGGAGGTCGGAGATCAGGAACGGCACCACCCCCTTGAAGATGGTCATCAGGGGCACGTCCTTGGCGATGGAGTGCATGACGTAGACGTTCATCCCCACCGGCGGGTGCACGAAGCCGATCTCCATGGCCCGCACCAGGAGGATGCCGAAGAAGATCGGATCGATCCCGACGTGGGTGACGATCGGCAGGAAGATCGGCACGGTTAGGGTCATCAGGGCGAGGCCGTCCAGGAACATGCCCAGCGCCAGCACCACCCCGACGATGGCGAGGGTCACTGTCAGCTTGTCGGCGTGGGCGCCGGCCACGGCGTCCGCCAGGGAGGCTGCGACCCCGGTGGCGGCGATGAAGGCGGAGAAGGTGATCGCGCCGATGACGATGGCGTAGATCATGCCCGTGGTTCGAAGCGTGCTGGTCAGGGCCTTGCGCAGCATGGGAACGGAGAGCTGCTTGCGCCGGGCGCAGAGCAGCAGGGCGCCGACCCCGCCCACCGAGGCCGCCTCGGTCGGCGAGAACCAGCCGACCGCTATGCCGCCGATCACCACCGAGATCAGCAGGGTCACGTCCCACAGGCGGACGAGGGAGGCGAAGCGCTCGCGCCAGGGCGCGCGGGGCAGGCCGGGGCCGAGCGATGGCTTGAAGGCGCACAGGATGGCGATGACCGCCATGTAGAACAGGCCCTGGGTCGTGGCCGGGATGATGGCGGCGGTGAAGAGCTTGCCGATGGACTGCTCGGTGAGGATGCCGAACACGATCAGGGCCGCGCTCGGCGGCACCAGCGAGCCGATGCTTCCCCCCGCGGTCACGGCGCCCGTCGCCAGGGCCGGCGAATAGCCGTGCTTGCGCATCTCGGGGTAGGCGACGAGGCCGATGGTGGCGACGGTGGCCAGGCTGGAGCCGCTGATCGCCCCGAAGCCGCCGCAGGCGGCGATGGAGGCGAGCGCGAGGCCGCCGCGTTTGTGGCCGACGAATTTGGCGGCGGCGTCGAAGAAGTCTCGACTGGCGCCTGCCGCGAAGCAGACGTGGGCCATCAAGAGGAATAGGGGCAGGACCCCGAGCTCATACTTCCCCGCGATGTCGAACCCGATCACCGCCGCCTTGATCACCGCCGCTTCCGGCGAGATCAGCACCGCCAGGCCGCCGAGGCCCACGAGGATCAGGGAGACGGCGATGGGCACGCCGCCGCTCAACATGGCGAACAGCAGGAGGACCCCGAGGATGCCGATCAGGCCGGGCGTCATGGCCGCGCTTCCTTGGCCGGAGCGCCGCGCAGAGTGCGCAGAAGGAACAGCACCGCCGCCACGGACAGGCTGACGGTCCAGATCAGCCGCAGGGGCCAGATCGGCAGGCCCAGCAGGTCGCTGCGCTCGTCCCAGTCGTGGGTGTCGTAGTAGAGCCAGGCCTCGCCCGCCGCGAGGGCGCCGAACGCCAGGAAGCCCAGGCCATAGGATATCCGCGCCAGGCGGCCCTGCCAGCGGGGCGACAGGCGCTCGGTCACCAGATGGACCGCCGCATGGCCGCCTGTCAGGGTGACCGCGATCACGCTGGCCGAGATCGCCAGCACCACGCAGGCCTGGATGATCTCGATCGCGCCGATGAAGGAGACGTGCAGGTGGCGGCAGATCACGGCGACGAAGTCGGTCGACATGGCCGCCAGCAGAGCGGCGGAGCCGGTGATGAACGAGCCCTTGAGCAACATCCCCGCCATGCCGCCGGGGGCGGTCGGTTCGGGATTGAGCCCGCCTTCACTGGCCTGAGGAGTCTCGTCCATTCCTGGGGTTTCCCTGGCGCTCTGCCCGGCGCCCTTGTAGAAAAACCTAGAGAAACTTGATCTGTGATTCAAACAATTTTGAATCGAAATTAAATGCGTCGGCCTGGGCCCCATTCATGTGCCGGAGCCATCGCTCCGCGCCCTATTTCGTTGGGTTTACATACAATCTGCGATGCCGTCTATTGAGCGCCCCGCCCGGGGCTTCCCCCGTTACGGATTTGGTGATGCCGCAACCGCTTGACGGTCTTCTCGTCGTCGATTTCAGCCATGTGATGGCGGGCCCGTTCGCGAGCCACTTCCTGCGCATGTTGGGCGCCGAGGTGGTGAAGATCGAGGCCCCCGGCCGCGGGGACCTGTTCCGCAACTACGGGGCCGACCGACGCTATGACGGCATGTCCCCCGCCTTCATCGCGGCCAACGCCGGCAAGGAGTCCATCGCCCTCGACCTGAAGGCCCCCGACGGGCTGGAGGTCGCCCGCCGGCTGATCGCCAAGGCGGACGTGCTGGTGGAAAACTTCCGCCCCGGCGTGATGGCCAAGCTCGGCCTCGACTACGAAACCTGCAAGGCGCTGAACCCTCGGCTGATCTACTGCTCGGTCTCCGGCTACGGCCAGGCCGGGCCCATGCGCGACTACCCCGCCATCGACAATGTGGTCCAGGCGACCAGCGGCATGATGAGCGTCAACGGCGAGCCGGATGATCCGCCGAGCCGCGTCGGGGTGCCGGTGGTCGACACCTATGTCGGCACCCTGGCGGCGCTCGCGATCCTGGCGGCGACCGTGCAGCGCGAGCGGTTCGGCGATGGCCAGTACATCGACGTGGCCATGCTGGATGCATCGGTGCTGCTGCTGATCGGCGCGGCCGTGCCCTATCTCGTCACCGGGGGCACGCCCCCGCGCACCGGCAACACGGGTTACAGCGCCCAGCCGACGGCCGGCATGTTCGAGACCGCCGACGGCTCGATGATTTCCCTCGGCGTGGTGCAGCAGAACCAGTTCGAGTCCCTGTGCAAGGCGATGGAGCGGCTCGACCTCAAGGAGGACCCGCGCTTCGCCACCCTGGAAGCGCGGACTCGCCCCGAATATTCGACCCTCCTGACCGCGGAGCTCCGCGAGACCTTCCGCCGCAAGCCGGGGGACGAATGGGAGGCGATCCTCAGCCGCGCCGGCGCGCCCTGCGGCCTGGTGCGCACCGTGGGCCAGGCGTGCGACCTTCCTCAACTCGACAGCCGCGGGCTGAAGCTGCCGGTCCACATTCCTGGCTTGCCCAACGAGGACGTCCACGTCCTGAACGCCGGCTTCGTCTTCGCCCACGGAGGGCCCGGGATCGACAGGCCCCCTCCCCGTCTCGGCCAACATACAGCCGCGGTGCTCCGTCGCGCGGGCTACGACGAGACCGAAATCCAGCGCCTGATCGCAGACGGCGTCGCGGTGGAGGCGGTCGCCAACTGACGGCGGCTGTTCCGATGGTCGGAATGATAATTCCAACCATCGGGACCAGAGCTCTTTCGCTTGGGCGGAAGCGGCCGTAGCCTCGCCCGGAAAAACGCGCCACCCATCGTGGCCGCCGGACAAGGAAACTGCCCATGCGCGACACGCCCCTCAGACGCGCCCTCGCCGGCGCTCTCGCCGCCGCCCTGCTGGCCGCGCCTGTGGGAAGCGCACTGGCGGCGAGCCGGAACATGGAAGAGGCGAGCATCGTCGGATCGGCGAGCACCTCGACTTGCGCCGCCTGCTCGAGCAGGCCGACGATCCAGTTGTGGCCGGCGAAGACGCCGTAGAGCCAACCCGTCGAGCCGCAGGCTGACGCCAGGGCCGCCGTCACGCGCACATGCGCCGCAAAGCCCAGCTCCGAGCCGCCGAACGCGCGCGGCGCATTGAGACGGAAAAGCTCGGCTTCGCTGAGAGCGGCGATGGTCTCTGCGGAGACGGATCGCTCCGCCTCCGCGCGCGCCGCCCGCTCCCGCAGCGAGGGCAGGAGGGCGTGGGTTCGCTCCAGAGCTTGACCGAGGTCGGCGATCATCCGGCGGGACCCTAGCAAGCTTCGACGCCCGGCCCAGCCTTAAAGAGGAGACGCCGGTTTCGCTGACCGCGAAGGCTTCAGCCGGCCAGCTATTGCGGACGCCGGGCCACGAGGCGGGGCGCGGTTTCCTTGAGGAACAGGGCGGCGGTCCCGGCGCAGAGCGCCAGGGCGAACAGGAACCACAGGGGCGCCTGCAGGCCGAAGCGGTCGGACAGGGCGCCGACCAGCGACGGGGACAGCACTCCGCCCAGGACCTCACCCACCGACATGACCACGCCCATGGCCGTGGCGGCGTGCCAAGGGCTGACCGACTCCGAAGGGATGGTGGCCATGAACATCGGGAAGGTCCCGTTGAAGAACCAGCCGGCGAAGAAGATCGCCATCAGCACCCACACGGGGCCGTGGAAATAGAGGGCGCCGAGGGGAAGGATGACGCCGAGGAAGATGATCGGGAACATCACCAGCCTGCGGCCGATGTAGTCCGACAGCCCCGGAACCAGGAAGCTGGAGAGCGCCGACGCCACGCCGAGGACGGCCATGAGCTGGGCCGCCGTGTCCGTGCTGTAGCCGCGAAATTGCACCAGGATCAGGGGCATGAAGGCCCAGCAGACCACCAGATAGGACACCAGCAGCACGGAGATGATGGCGCAGACCAGCACGTTCCTCTCCCGGATGACCTGCAGGATCGGCGCACCCTCCTCCTTCCGGACGGCGGGGTCGCGGACCGGCGGCGCCCGCTCCATCACCAGCAGCATCACGAGAAGGGCCGACAGCAGGCCCGGCGCGGCGGCCAGGAAGAAGGCGTGCCGCCATCCAAACGCCATGGCGATAGACACCAGGATCAGGGGCGCCGCGGTCGAGCCGAGCAGGCTGGAGCCGAGGTTCTGGGTGACGCCCATGGCCAGGCCGCGCCGCTCGGGGGCGACCTCGGCCGCGACCATGGCGTGGCTGATCGGCATGACCCCGCCTTCGGACAGGCCCATGACAAGGCGGGCGCCCAGCAGGAGCAGGAAGGACGAGGCGAGGCCGGACACGACCGAGCAGACCGAAAAGATCAGGGTCGAGACCAGGATGATGATCTTGCGCTTGCCGATCTTGTCGGAGAGCCAGGACACGAAGATCGCCGCGAGCGCCCAGGTGAGCGACAGGGCCGATCCCAAGAGACCCACCTGGGTGAAGGACAGCCCCAGTTCGGGCTGCACGAAGGGCATCAGGAAATTCAGCGCGTTCCGGTCGAAGAACAGGATGCCGAAATTCAGGCACAGGACCGAGACCAGGATCACCTGGTAACGGCCGGAAGAACGCTGACTTTCAGCCGGTTCGCTCATGCCGTCGCGCCGCCCCCGCCCGCTATCCGATCCACGCTCACGCTTGGGATGAGACCCAGGAAAGCTGGCGCGGGGCAATTTTATTTTCCAGAACTGTCGCGAGCCGCGGTCCCCATGGGCGCCGGCGTCGAAAGGGAGAGCCGATGGTGCTGCCGAGCGTCGAGGACCGGGTCGCGATCTACGAGCTTTACGCGCGCTACAGCTGGGCGCTCGATACGGGCGACACCAACGCCTATGTCGCCCTCTTCACCGAGGACGCGGAGGCGACCGAGGAGACCCGCGAGGGCGGGCTGGAGGTGCGCAAGGGACGCGAGGAGGTCCGCAAGCTTGTCCGCAAGTTCCACGACCGGCCGGACTTCCCGGGCCACCAGCACCAGATGGCGCAGTTCGTGTTCGAGGCCGATCCGGAAGGCCGCCCCGACCATTGGGTCGTCCGCTCCTATGCCTGGGCCACCATCAACCACCCGCCCGCGCCGCCGCACCTGCACTGGTGCGGCCATATCCGCGACGTGGTGGCCAAGGTCGACGGAAACTGGCTGATCCGCTCCAAGGACATCATGGGCTGGGCGGGCAAGGTTCTCGAGGGGTTCGAGGCCCGCTGACGGGCGTTTCGCCCCGCCGGATTCACCCCTTGAGGCGGGGGGTGTTTATTGACCCTGAACCCGCTCTCTGCCATAGACGCTGGGGCCTATTTCACGTGGGGCGCTTTACTGCATTCATCCCGACGGCGCCTGCGCGTCGGGGAGGTCAGGCGCATCACGTAGAGATATCGACATAAAAATGAAGAGTAGAATTTTTAATCTACTCTACCTGGGAAACGTTCCGCCTATCTTTTAACTCAACACCAACCAATGGCGTGGGGCTTATGCAGCGAGCGACCAAAGACATCATCCTGCCGACTACGATCACCGGCTCCCTTCCCCGGCCGAGTTGGTTCACCGAGAACCTGGGCAAGCGCCATTTCATGGAAGCGATGGTCTCCACCTCCTTCCGCGAGCAGTACACCGACGCCGTCTCGATCTATCTGAAAGAGCAGGAGATCGCCGGTCTCGACATCGTCACCGACGGCGACGCCCACTTTGACCAGCACATCGGCGGCCAGAGCTGGACCAACTATCCGGGCCGGATGATGGAGGGCTTCGACCACGCCCATCCGCACCCGACCCAGGCCGGCAAGGGCGGCCTCGCCTTCCCGCCGGGGCACATCCTGCACGACTACCTGGAAGCCCGGGTGATGCCGGACATCGTCGGCCCCGTCGGGCGCGGCAACCTGCAGTACGCGGAGATGTTCAAGGTCGCGCAGCGCATGACCAACAAGCCGGTCAAGTTCGGGACCATCGGGCCCGAGCTCGTCGCCTTCGCCTCGGCCGACAAGTACTACAAGAACATCCGCGACCGCATCGAGGCGATCGCCGACGCCCTGAACGCCGAGCTGCACGCCCTGGCCGACGCCGGTTGCTCCGTGATCCAGTTCGAGGAGCCGCAGATCCACTTGCTGGCCGTGCGCGGCATCGTCGATGACATCATCAACCCGGACTACAGCATCGAGATCTACAACCGCACGGTCAAAGGCCTGGCCGCGAAGACCGAGGTCTGGTGCCACACCTGCTGGGGCAACCCCTCGCAGCAGCGCATGTTCGCCGAGGTGCAGAGCTACGGCACCTCGCTGAAGAAGATCAACGAGGTCGAGGCCGACGTCGTGACCTTCGAATCCTGCAGCGCCGGCGGCATGGACCTGGAAGCCTTCGGCCGCGAGATCACCGGCAAGAAGATCTGCATCGGAGTGATCGACCACCACTCCCTGCAGATCGAGCGGCCGGAAGAGATCGCCGCCCACATCCGCAAGGCGCTGAAGTACATCCCGGCCGAGCGCCTGGTGCTGTCTTCCGACTGCGGCATGGGCCGCGAGGGCATGAGCCGCCGCCACGCCTTCTACAAGATCGTCGCCCTGGTGCGCGGGACCAATATCGTGCGCAAGGAGCTGGGCCTGCCCGAGGCCGAGTGCCTGGTCGAGGATCCCCGCTTCACCCTGGTTCCCGGCGGCGCCACGGCGAAGGTGTCCGCCTAAGCACGATCGCCATCTGCGAAAGATAAGCCGCCCGGCAGCACCCCTGCCGGGCGGTTTTTCTTTGCGCTCTATTCCCTCGCCCCGGTGGGGAGAGGGGTAGTGGCGCCTAGACGGTCCGCTCGTCGAACATGCGCTGCAGGACGATCCATATGGCCGAGGCGGGCTCCTCGCCTGCGTTCCAGATGCGGTGGGGCGTCTGGGCGTTGAAGCTGATCGCGTCGCCGGCGCGCAGGGTCGAGGTCTTCTCGCCGATGGTCATGCCCAGGACGCCGCCGAGGACGAAGGCGAACTCCTGGCCGCCGTGTTGCAACAGGGCCCCCTCCTCGCAGGAAGCGCCGCCGACCTCATAGACCACGTGCAGGAACTCGAAATCCTTGCGGACGACGTGGGTCAGTCGCTCCCATCGCACCCCGGAATCGAGGCGGACGGTGGGGCGCTGCGATTCATGCTGGACCGCGCCCGTCTCGTCGCCGGCGACCGTGTCGGTCCCGTTGAACAGGTAGTCGAACGACAGGCCCAGCGTCGTGGCGATGGCGTAGAGGGTGGAGACCGACGGCGCGATCTTGCCGTTCTCGACCATCGAGATCAGGCCAGGCGAAACGCCAAGCTGGCGCGCCAGGGCGCGCAGGCCTATTCCCGCTCCCTTACGCGCCGCGCTGAGCCGCTGTCCCAGCTCGGGGCCGAGTTGTTGCGGGCGGTCATCGTCCACAGTCTTCTCCGAAACACCTGGTCCTGTTTATTGACACTAAACGATCTGGGGCTTAAGGCCAGCCACCCCTCTAGGACGGATAGCCAAGATGCACATTCTTCTTCGCGCGAGTGAAGTGAAGCCGACGCCCGAATACGTCGGGCGCTCCAAGGGCTTCGCGCGGCTGAAGGCCCTAACCGAGGGCAGCGGCGCGGTCCACACTGACATCGGCATCTGCACCCTGGAGGCGGACGGCTCCATCGATCTCTGCGTCCAGTCGTTCGAGGAGACCTTCTACGTCCTAGAAGGCAATCCGATCCTGATCATGAACGGCCAGGCCGTGCGGCTCGAGCCCGGCGGCTGCGGCGCGATCCTGACCGGCGTCCCCCACGCCTGGGTCGGCGACGGCAAGGGCGTGTCCAAGTGGATCGACAACCTGTCGCCCCGTCCTCGCGGCCCCGACGGCGAGCACCCCGACACCTTCTTCGTCGGCCCGCCGCCTGAGCTCGAAGCGCACGACATGGACATCCGCGACCCGCGCAACCAGTCGCTGTTCCGCATGCGCGACAAGGACATCGACCTGAAGCACCTGTCGGCCGGGTCCAAGGTCAACGAGCCGACCGTCTCGGCCTCGATGGCGACGGCGGTCCTGGCCTATTCCGGCATCGCGGTGAAGATGCTGGTGGACCAGCGCCTGGGCGCGGCCATGTCGACCATGTTCATGGTGGAGTACCAGCCCGGCGCCGTCGCCCACCCGCACGACCACCCGCTGGAAGAGGCCTATGTGATGCTCGAGGGCGTGGTGGACGTGGTCATGGACGGCGAGCGCTACACCGTCGGCCCTGGCGACATCCTCTGGACCAGCGTCGGCTGCATCCACGCCTTCTATGAGATCGAGGGCAAGACCGTGCGCTGGCTGGAAACGGCCTCCCCGCAGCCGCCGACCCGCGGCTCCTACCGCTTCAGCCGCGACTGGGATTATCTCGCCGAGACCCTGGCCAAGGCCTAAAACGACAGCCTCCCTGAGGCGGCGGACATAGAGAGTCCATCCGGACAGATTGGAAATCGAAGTGGCGGACAATACCTCAAACAGGCCCGGCGCCCTGATCATCGGCGGCACCTCGGGGATCGGCCGCGCGGTGGCGCAGGCCCTGGCCGTTCGCGGCGACCGGGTGATCATCGCCGGCCGCGACGCCGAGCGGGCCGCCACCATCGCCAACGGCATCGGCATGGACGTCACGGGCATCGCCGTCGATCTGGGCAAGCCCGAGACCATAGCGGAGTCCCTCGCCGGGGTCGGAACGATCAAGCACCTGGTGATCTCGGCCATCGACCGCGACGCCAACACCATCCGCGACTACGACATCCGGCGCGCCCTGAACCTGGTGACGCTGAAGCTGGTCGGCTACGCCGAGACCATCCACACCCTCATCCCCCGCTTCACCAACGACGCCTCGATCGTGCTGCTGGGCGGCCTCGCCAAGGACCGCCCCTATCCCGGCTCCACCACCGTCTCGACCGTCAACGGCGGCATCGTCGGCATGACCCACACCCTCGCCAAGGAACTGGGCCCGATCCGGGTCAACGGCGTGCACCCCGGGATCATCCGCGACACCGAGACCTGGAGCGGCAAGCCGGCCGAATTCCTCGAGGCCCTGATGGAGCGCACCCCCGCCGGGCGCCTCGTGGCCACCGCCGACGTGGTCGGCGCGATCACCTTCCTGTTGGACAACAAGGGCGTGAACGGGGTCGACCTGGTCGTCGACGGCGGCTGGCTGCTGACCTGAGGCGGGACGCACTGGATTCCGCCCCGGCCGATGGGCAATATGCCCGGCAACGATAAGATCGGGGGAACGCCAGGGTGTTCAATTTCGCGCTCAACGACGGCTATGTGCTGCTCCGGATCATCTGCGGGCTGTTCTTCATCCCCCACCTGTGGAGCAAGATCACCGGGCGCGAGCAGCTCCGGCCGATCTACACGGCCATGGGCCTGAAGCCCGAGAACGCGTGGATCACCTTCTCCATCGCCTGTGAGGTCATCCTCGCCCCCTGCCTGATCCTGGGAATCTTCACCCACTTCGCGGCGGCGATCGCGGCCATCTTCCTGCTGGTCGCGGCCCTCCTGACCTTCAAGGTTTCCAAGAAGTGGCTCTGGCCCATCGGCGGGATGGAGTATCCCTTCTTCTGGGCCCTCTGCTGCGCCATCGTCGCGCTGAACCCGCACTAAATCGTCGGACGGCGGCCGGATACGCCTTCGTCCCGGCGACGCCGTTGAATCGCTAATCTCGTCGGATACCCGCGCGGATCGCGTTCGCGCCAAGACTTCGGAGCTTGTTGATGGACCTCGGAAAGTACGGCCACCTGACCTATTCGACCCTGGTTCACCCTGGCGACACCTGGGAAGAGATGTGGCACAGCCTGACCACCTACGTGCCGCAGGTGAAGGCCCGCGTCAGCCCGAACAAGCCCTACGGCGTATCGCTGCGCATCTCGGCCTCGTCCGCCGAGACCCTGACCAATTCCCCCGAGGAGCGCAAAAAACTGAGCGCCTTCCTCGATGACAACGACATGTATCTCTACACGGTCAACGCCTTCCCCTACGGCCCGTTCAAGAACCAGATCGTCAAGCTGGAGGTCTATGAGCCCGACTGGGCCACGGAACGGCGCACCCGCTACACCATGCAGGTCGCCGACATCCTGGCCGAGGTCTGCCCCGACTTCGTGAACCCGTCGATCCAAAGCCCGCCGCTGGGCTTCAAGGGCAATGTCACGGGCCCCGACTACGTCGAGGCCTTCGCCGCCAACGTCCGCCACTTGGCGGCCCACCTGCACCGCATCCGCGAGCGCACGGGCCGCACGGTCACCCTGGCGCTCGAGCCGGAGCCCTGCTGCTTCCTCGAGACCACAGCCGAGACCGTCGACTTCTTCGTCAACGTCCTGCGCTCGGACAAGTCCATCGCGGCCCTGGCCCGCGACCTGGAGACCACCCCCAACGAGGCGCGGGCCATCCTCCAGCGCCACATCGGCACGGTCTACGACATCTGCCACCAGGCGGTTGAGTTCGAGAACATCACCGAGTCCCTGCAGAGCCTGGCCGACAACGACATCCCGGTCTTCAAGCTGCAGGAAGCCGCGGCGGTGCGCATCCCCGACGTCACCCAGGCCTCGGTGGACGCCCTGCAGGAATATGCGGACTCCGTCTACCTGACCCAGACCATCCAGATGAAGGACGGGGTCATCACCCGCTTCCTGAACCTGGAGGACGCCTTCGCCGACTTCCACGCCAACCCGGGCAAGCGCGAGTGGCGGATTCACTTCCACGTGCCTGTTTTCCTTGAGGAACTGGGCGAGCACTTCAAGACCACCCGCTTCGCCATCGAGGAGGCCCTGGCCTTCCACAAGAAGCACATGAAGAGCACCCAGCTCGAGATCGAGACCTACACCTGGGACGTCCTGCCCGACCACCTGAAGACCGGCGACATCGTCGACTACGTGACGATGGAGCTGGAATGGGTGAAGGGGCAGTTGGGGGTGGTTTAGGGGAAAGTCGCCTCTCGACCCTTGTGCGACGTTTCAGAGGTCCGCTGTGCGGACGGCGTGGCCGAGAACGTCACCGACGGGCGCAGCTGCAGATAGGCGCCTAAGTCAGGGTGTTCATACCGTTCGAAGAGGCCGACCGCATCGAGGTGCGGATCGGTCTGCAGGTCGTCCTAGTTCGATCCGGCGGCGGGCCTCGGCCTTGCCGTGCCTGTGTGGAATTTCGACGGTGACGGGTTTGCTCGGGGCCGGAGAATGGGCCGTGGGCGCGGATGGTTCAACCTGAGCCCGGCGCGCGCCTTTCCCGGGCGCCGCGAGTGCGGCTAGGGTCATCGCAACGAGACGATAGATTCGGGGGATGCGGTGGGAACGCGATTGGCCATGTTTGCGGCCGGGGCAGCGCTGACTCTATTTTCCGCCGGCAGCGGTCAGACGTGGGCGCAGGCCTTCACCGCCAAATCCCTTGCGCCGGCTCCTGCCGCGAACTGGGCGACGAACGGCGGCAACGTCTACAATCAGCGTTATTCGGCTCTCACCCGCCTCGGCAAGGCCACCGTCAAGAACCTGAAGGCCGTCTGGCACGCCGATCTCGACAAATCCGGAATCGGTCCCGGCTTTTCGTCCGAGGGCCAGCCGCTGTTCTACAAGGGCGTGCTCTACGCGGTGACGGGGGCGAACGACGCCTTCGCGGTCGATGTCGAAACCGGCAAGGTGCTCTGGAAATACGAGCCGAAGATCGATCTCAAACAGGTCAACGTCTGCTGCGGCTGGCTGAGCCGCGGGCTCGGCATGGGCGATGGGATGATCTTCGTCGGCCAGCTCGACGCCAAGCTCGTCGCACTCGATCAGAAGACCGGCAAGGTGCTCTGGAGCGTGCAGGCCGCCGATCCGAAGGTCGGCTACGGGATCACGGCGGCGCCCTTGTATTACGATGGCCTCGTCGTCACCGGCGTCACGGGCGGCGAATACGGCGTTCGCGGCCGGGTCACCGCCTATGATGCGAAGACCGGCAAGGAAGTTTGGAATTTCTGGACGATTCCGGGGCCGGGGGAGCCCGGCCACGAAACCTGGCCGCAAGATAACGAAGCGTGGAAATATGGCGGCGCGCCCGTGTGGCAGACGCCGGCCATCGATCCAGGGCTCGGCCTGATCTATTTCTCAACCGGCAATCCCGGCCCCGATCTCAACGGCGCCATTCGCGCGGGCGACAATCTCTACTCGTCATCGATCGTCGCGCTCGACGCGAAGACGGGAAAATATCGTTGGCACTTCCAGGAAGTGCATCATGACATCTGGGACTATGACGCACCCAATCCCGTCGTGCTGTTCGACGCCGTCGTGGACGGCAAGCCGCGCAAAGGTATCGCTGAAGCGGGCAAGTCCGGCTACCTCTACATCCTGGACCGGATCACCGGAAAGCCGCTGATCGGCATTCCCGAAACACCCGTGCCGCAGGAGCCGACCCAGGCGACCGCCGCAACCCAGCCGATCCCGATCGGCGACGATCTTGTCGCGCACAGGATCGACGAAGCGCCGACCGGCCGGACGCTCGTCAACGAAGGCAGGACCTTCACGCCCCACACCGCCGCCCAGCCCGTTCTCTACGCGCCGAGCTCCGGCGTGAACTGGCATCCCAGCTCCTACGATCCGCGCAGCAATCTGATGTTCATCTGCGCTAACAGCATGATCGGCGGCGCTTCCGGCGGCGACAAGGACGCCGCGATCGGTCCGCCGCCTGGCGCGCGATACCTGCAGGGCAGCTTTGCCGGCGCGTCCGGCGGCAAGGTCACGCCGTCGGGCAGGCAGTTCGTCGCGGCGAACCTGACCACGAACAGGGTCGCGTGGCGCAAGCAGGGCCCGCTTTGCGGGGGAGGATCGATCGCCACCGCCGCCGGCCTCATCTTCATGGGCCGCCCCGATGGCGTGATGACGGCGCTCGATAGCGCGACGGGCGAGACGATTTGGGAATTCCAGACCGATGGCGGCCTCTACGGCACGCCGACGACGTTCGAGCATAAGGGCCGGCAATACGTCGCCATCCAGGGCGGGTCGGCCATCTACGGCGGCGCGGGCGCAAAAAACGGCACGGGCATCTGGCTGTTCGGGCTGGACGGCAAGATGCAAAGCCTTCCGGCCAGTGCGGCGAAGGCAGAAGCGGCGCCGCGCAGCGTCTCCGAGGTTGCGCCGCCGCCCGCCGTTCCGGCGGGCCGCGTGGCGGATCTCAAACACGGCGCGGAAATCTATCAGGCCGTCTGCATGGCCTGTCACGGCCAGGACGGCAAAGGCGGTCACGACCAGGGCGCGCCCTACCCTGAAAACCTGACGATCGAGTCGATCATGTCCACGGCGGACGCCGGCAAGGGCGAGCGGATGCCGCGCTTCCGCGGCCAGTTCACGGCCGCCGAATTCCACGACGTCGCGACGTACATTCACGACGTTGTGCTGGCGAAACCACCAATGAAATAGAAGAGCGGCTAGTCGCGCTCACGTCCGGTTCCCGGCCGAGAGCCGATGTCAGCTCCTGACCCATTTCAGACAGTCGCCGGCGCTTCGACCTCTCGCCGCAGCCGCACCGCGCCTGCCGACCATTTACAAATTCGGCCAACGGGCGCCTAACTACCGGTTCAAGGCGCGCGTCAGATGCGCCTGTCAGACATAGGGAGGCGTGTATGGCGTACCTCACCTGGTTAGCGCGTCTGCTTTTTGGGGCCTGGATGGTCTCCAACGGCCTCATGCACTTCATCCACCTGTGGCCCCAGCCCATGGGTAGCGTGCCGCTCTCCAAGGAGCTCACGGCCGCCCTGATCGACAGTCACCTGTTCATCGGCGTCAAGGCGATCGAGGTGATCGCCGGGTTCAGCATCCTGACCGGGGTCTACGCGCCGCTGGTGATGCTGGTCTGCCTGCCGGTGTCGTTCGTCGTCGCCTACTACGGCGAGTTCCTCGAGGGCTCCCGCACGCACACCGGCCTCCTCATCGTATTCGTCTGCAACCTGATCATCTGCCTGGGCTACTGGAAGAACTACAAGGCGATGTTCACGCTCAGGGCCCAGCCCCGGACGGAAGGCTGGAGCCTGATGCCGGTCAGGCCGGCGGCGCCGGCGGAATAGGGGCCTGCTCGAATCCCGAGCGACGGAACGGCCCGCCGGCTGAGGATTTGCAAATCCCTGCAAGTGGCGCCTAACCTGCCTAATTAAAGGCGCGCGTCAGATGCGCCTGTCGGACATAGGGAGGCGTGTATGGCGTACCTTGCGTGGCTCGCGCGTCTGCTCTTCGGCGCCTGGATGATCACCAACGGGCTGATGCACTTCATCCATCTGTGGCCCCAGCCCATGGGCAGCTATCCCCTCTCCAAGGAGATCACGGCGGCGCTGATCGACAGTCACCTGTTCATCGCCGTCAAGGCGATCGAGGTGATCGCCGGCTTCAGCATCCTGATGGGCCTTTACGCCCCGCTGTGGGCGATCGCCTGCCTGCCGGTGTCGTTCGTCGTCTGGTACTACGGCGAGTTCCTTGATCTTTCGAAGACGCACCACGGCGCCCTCTTCGTGCTCGGCCCCAACCTGATCATCTGCCTGGGCTTCTGGAACAGCTACAAGGCCATGTTCACGCTCAAGGCCCAGCCCCGGGAGCTCGCCCCGGCGATGTCCCACGCTCCGGCAGAGTGAGGCGAGCGATGAAGCACCTCATCTGGTTCTCGCGGCTGCTCTTCGGCAGTTGGATGGTGGCCAACGGGATGAACCACTTCGTCTACCTGTGGCCCCAGCCCCTGGGCGGCATCCCGGTCAGCAAGGACTTCACCATAGCCCTGATCGACAGCCATCTGTTCGACCTGGTCAAGGCCATCGAGGTGCTGGCCGGGGTCAGCGCCCTGACCGGAATATACGCCCCGCTCATGATGGTGGTCGGCCTGCCGGTGTCGTTCGTCGTCTTCTACTACGGCGCGGTGATCAATCACTCGAAGGGCGGCCACGGCTACGTCGTGCTCGGCACCAACCTGCTCATCTGCCTGAGCTACTGGAAGAACTACCAGGCCATGTTCACCATGCGGGCCAAGCCCCGGGAACTCGCCCCGGCCATGTCGCCCGCGCCCGCCGAGTAAAAGCCTACTCGATCCCTGACCTGCGGAACTGCTCGCGGGCCATGACCGACCAGTCGAGGTCCTTCTCGCCGCGCCCGATGGCCGAGATCAGGTAGTCGCGCCACACGTTCACGCTCGGCAGGGGGACCGACTTGCGGTCCGCCGCCTCCATGGCCAGCTTGGCGTCCTTCAGCCCGATGGTGGCCGTGGCGCCGACGCGGCCCCAGTCCTCCTTGGCGATCACGTCGCCGTAGGCCCGGTAGGCGATGCAGTCGAACAGGCCGCTGGTCAGGACCTCGTAGAAGAGCTCGGGGTCGGCGCCGTAGCGGCGGGCCAGCGCCATCCCCTCCCCGATCGCCTCGATGGCGCACCCCAGGACGAAGTTGTTGGCGATCTTCACCGCCACGCTGGAAAGCGGGTCTTCGCCCAGTTCGAACAGCCGTTCCCCGAGCACGGAGAGCGCGGGCCGGATGGCGTCGATCGCCGCCGCGGGCCCCGCGGGCATCAGCCCCAGCTTGCCCTCGGCCGCCCGGTCGGGACGTCCCAGCACGGTGCAGGAGACCAGGGTCTGCCCCGCCGCCCGGTGCGCCTCGACGAGGCGCTCGATGGCCCCGACGCCGTGGGTCCCGCTGACCATGTGCACGGCGCCCTGAGGCAGGGACGCGATCAGCCCCCCAGGACCGGTGGCGGCCGCCTCCAGGATCTCGTCATTCGGCAGCATGGTGATGACCAGCTCCCGCCCGAAACAGAGGTCGGCCAGGTCTGAGGCGACCCGCGCGCCCTGTTCCCCGAGCTTGGCCGCCGCGGCAGGCACGGGATCGAATACGGTCACCTCGTGGTCCGCCGAGATCAGGCGGGAGGCCATGCCCCCGCCCATCCGGCCCAGGCCGACAAAGCCGATCTTCATGCCAGCCCCCTCTTAACGTCGCGCCGTCGTCAGACGCGGACAGCCTGACCGGTGCGGGCAGAGGCCACAATGGCCTCGGTCGCGGCCACGGCCTGGATCATGTCGGCGTGGGTGATGGGATAGGCCGGCCCGCCCAGGGCGGCGGTGGCGAAGGCCTCCAGCTCGGCCTTGTTGAGGTCGAATTCCGGCACCTCGATGGATTCCGCGTCGCCCTTGAGCGGCTTGATCACATAGGAGCCGAACAGGCCCGACCGGCGCTGGTGCGAGGACTGGCCGACCACGTGAGTCATGCCGCCAAGCGCCGCGACGCCCTTGGAGCCATAGACCTGGAAGCGGAACGAGCCGCTCGTCGCCGTCATCACGCCGAGATAGGCCGACATGCCCCCCGCCATCTTGAACAGGACCGAGGTGGTGTCGTCGTTGTCGCCGGGAACGGCCCGGTGCAGGCTCTGGCAGAACACCTGGTCGACGTCGCCCGCCAGGTCGATGAAGCCGTCGATGGCGTGGACGCCCATGGGGAAGAGGCCGCCGCAGGGCGCTTCTTCCGGGCTGTAGCGCCAGGCGTCGGTGGAGAGCGACAGGCCGTTGGGGCCGCTCATGGTGCATTCCATGTGCAGAATGGTCCCCAGCTCGCCGTCCTTGATGCGGCGCTTCAGGTCGAGCCAGCTCGGATGGAAGCGGCGGTTGTAGCCGAGGCCGAGCGTCACGCCGGCGTCCTCGCAGGCCTTCACGGCCTCGACGGCCTCGGCCCTGTTCATCATGAAGGGCTTTTCGCAGAAGACGTGCTTGCCCGCCTTGGCGGCGCCGACCACCTGGTCCCTGTGCCCCTTGGGCTGGGTCGCCAGGATGATGGCGTCGATCTCCGGGTCGTTCAGCAGGGCTTCGTAGGTGTTGACCAGCTTCAGGCCGCGCTCGGTCGTGAACGCCTTGTCCTTGTCGGAATTGGAGCGGGTGAAGGCGGCGACCATCTTCATCTGGTCGCTGTTCGCGACCGCATCGACCAGGGTCGTGCCCCACCATCCAAGCCCTACGATCGCCGTCCTGAGCATCTCTTCCGTCCCTCTGAATCTGCCCCTTCGACTGCGGGGCTATGCGATTATTCCTTGATACCGGCCTCGCCGACAGCCTCTTCCTCAAGGCTCGCAGCGGCGCGCGCCCGCGCGGCGGCGGTGCGGGTGGCGACGCGGTCGAGCAGAGTGACCATCTCCTCCAGGTCGCGCGGCGGCATGTTCTTGGTGATGAAGACGATCCGCGTCCGGCGGTCCTCGTCCGGCCACCGGTCCAGCCAGACCGCGTTGTGCAGGAGGTGCTGGGCGCCCTGGATCACGGCCGGCCGGTCCGGGTCCTCCGCCACGTGGACCAGGCCCTTCACCCGCAGCAGGTTGGGGCCGAGGTTCCTCTCGATCGTCGACAGCAGCAGCGTCAGCGCTTCGCGCGTCGTCGGCTCCTCGCGCACCAGGCTGAAGGAGGCGATGGCCTTGTCGTGCTGGTGATGACCGAAGTGGTCGTGATCCGCGTGGTCGTGGTCTTCCTCGCAGGTCTCTGCCGCGTAGGCGTCGGTGTTCAGCCAGTTCCGCAAGCCCGCACCACCCTTGGAGGGGTCTGAGCCCGGTCGGGCCAGGAGGGTGACCGCGTCCCTGCCCGGCTCATCCACCCGGCTGATCGCCGCCGCCGGGTTCAGCCGGCGAAGGCGCGCCGAAAGCTCCCGCTCGCGCTCCGCGGCGGCGCCCGTCTCCATCATGTCCAGCTTGGTGATCAGGATATGGTCGGCCAGCGCCGCCTGGCGCACCGCCTCCTCGTGCTCATCCAGGGTGCCGGGCCCGTTCACCGCGTCCACCGTGACGATCACTGAGCCCACCCAGTAGAGCCCCTCCAGCGTCGGGTCCGACAGGAAGGCCTGCAGCACCGTGGTGGGGTCGGCCAGGCCCGAGGTCTCGATCACCATGTGGTCGAAGGCTGGAATCTCGCCGTGCTCGCGGGCGTGGTAGAGCCGGTTCAGGGTCTGGACCAGGTCGCCGAACACGGTGCAGCACAGGCACCCGTTGTCCAGCACCACGATGTTGTCGTCGCTGGCCGCGGCGAGGGCGTGGTCCAGGGGGATGTCGCCGAACTCGTTGATCACCACCACGGTCCGCGCCATCGACGGATGCGACAGGGCGCGGTTGAGCAGGGTGGTCTTGCCGCTGCCCAGGAAGCCCGTCAGCACCGTGACCGGCGTGCGGACTTCCTTACGGTCCTCCGCCGGCTCCATGGTCAGACCAGGCCGGACGCCCGGGCCTGCTCGCGCGCCATCACCGACCAGTCCTTGTCCCCGTCGCCATTGGCCTGGGCGCCCAGGAGGCGGTCGCGCCAGACATTGCCGCTCGGCAGGGGAACGTGCGCCGCCTCGCCGGCGGCCATCGCCAGGCCCAGATCCTTCAGCGCCTGCTTCACCTCGAAGCCGACCTTGTCGTAGGCCTTGTTGGCGATGATCCCGCCATAGACGTTGTAGGCGGGCGAGGCGAACAGGCCGTCCGTCACCACCTCGAGGAAGACCTTGGGGTCGACGCCGACCTTCTCGACCAGGGAGAAGGCCTCGCCCATCGCCTCGATGGCGCAGCCCAGCAGGAAGTTGTTGGCCACCTTGACCGTGGCCGCACCGGCCGGGTCGCCGCCGGCATCGAAGGTGCGCCGGGCGAGATTCTCGAACAGGGGCATGCAGCGGGCCATGGCCTCGGGCGCGCCGGCGGCCACGATGGCGGCCTTGCCCGCCGCCACGGCGTCGGGACGCCCCAGCACGGGCGCCGAGACGAGGGACTGGCCCTTGGCCTTATGGGCCTCAGTGAACTTCTGCACGGACGCCAGGCTGTGGGTGCCCATGGCCGCGTGGACGCCGCCCGCGGGCAGGGCCTCCAGGAGTTCGGCGCCCACCGCCTCCAGCGCCTTGTCGTCGCCGAGCATGGTCAGCACCACGCCGCCGAACTTTGCGGCCTCAGCCACGCTGCCGGCCGCCTTGGCGCCGGCGGCCACCAGCGGCTCCAGCTTCGAGGCAGTGCGGTTGTAGACCATCACCTCATGGCCGCCATCGATCAGGCGCTTGGCCATCTCCACGCCCATCTTGCCCAGACCGATAAAACCGACCTTCACATCACTCTCCGCTCGCAGCGCATGGGGGGCCGGCGGACGCCATTGGCGTCCCGCCGCATCCGTGTTGAATATGTCCGAAATCGAGAAAAGACCAGGGAATGACGGAAACAACGAAATCCGCGACGAAGCCTGCCGGGGGCCCGATATTGGGCTGGTACGGGGAGCTGGAGCGCAAGGAAAAGCGGACCCTGTGGGCGTGCATGAGCGGCTGGGGCTTGGACGCCATGGACGTCCAGATCTACAGCTTCGTCATCCCCGCCTTGATCGCCACCTGGGGCATCAGCCGAGGCGAAGCCGGCCAGATCGCCACCGCCGCCCTATTGCTGTCCGCCGTGGGCGGCTGGATCGCCGGCTGGCTGGCGGACCGGATCGGTCGGGTCCGGACCCTGCAGATCGCCATCGCCTGGTTCGCGGGCTTCACCTTCCTTTGCGGGCTGGCGCAGAACTTCGAGCAGCTGTTCGCCGCCCGCGCCCTGATGGGCCTGGGCTTCGGTGGGGAGTGGGCGGCGGGCGCCGTCCTGCTGGCCGAGACCATCCGCCCCGAGCACCGGGGCAAGGCGCTCGGCTCCATGCAGGCCTCCTGGGCCGTGGGCTGGGGGATCGCCGCGATCCTCGCCGGCATCCTCTTCTCGATCCTGCCCGAGGCGCTGGCCTGGCGCGTGCTGTTCTTCGCCGGCGTCGCCCCGGCGATCCTGATCTTCTTCGTGCGCCGCTTCGTCGACGAATCCGACGTCTACACCGCCTCCAAGAAGAAGCTGTCGGACGCCGGCGACAAGCCCTCCGTGCTTGAGATCTTCCGGCCCCCGCTGCTGAAGATCACCCTCCTCGGCGCCATGCTGGGCACGGGCGCTCAAGGGGGGTATTCGGCCGTCACCACCTGGATCCCGACCTTCCTCAGGACCGAGCGGCACCTGTCGATCCTGGACTCCACCGGCTATCTGGCGGTCCTGATCACCGGCTCCTTCTTCGGCTACATGACCGGCGCCTATCTGGCCGACCGCATCGGAAGGCGCGGCACCTTCCTCTTCTTCGCCATCGGCGCAATGGTGGTGGTGCTCGGCTACACCATGATCCCGGTGGGCAACACCGCCATGCTGTTCCTCGGCGCGCCGCTGGGCTTCTTCGCCTCCGGAGTGTTCAGCGCCCAGGGGGCCTTCTACGCGGAGCAGTTCCCGACCCGGGTGCGC
This sequence comes from Caulobacterales bacterium, assembly GCA_947474395.1. GTDB lineage: Bacteria > Pseudomonadota > Alphaproteobacteria > Caulobacterales > Caulobacteraceae > CANJID01. The sequence goes on along the minus strand of CANJID010000003.1, from coordinate 36,921 downwards.
GGCATCGGCCAGGGCTTCACCTACAACGTCGGCCGGGCGATCGGCGCCCTGTTCCCGGCGCTGGTGGGCTTCCTGTCGGAGCGGATGGGGCTGGGCCTCGCCATCGGCATCTTCGCCACAGCAGGCTACGCCACCATGGCCGTCGCCGCCTTCCTGCTCCCCGAGACCAAGGGCAAGGTGCTGCAGCCGTGAAGCGCATCTACCCCTACGTCGTCTTAGGTGTCCTGCTCGTCGTCTACGTCCTCAACTACCTCGACCGGCAGTTGGTCTCGATCCTGGCCGAGCCGATCAAGAAGGAGCTGGGGCTGACCGACACCCAGCTCGGTCTCGTCACCGGCCTGATGTTCGCCCTCTTCTACACCCTGTTCGGCATCCCCGTGGCCTGGCTCGCCGACCGGACCCGGCGCACCACGATCGTGGCCATAGGCTGCGGTGTCTGGAGCCTCTTCACCGCCGCCTGCGGCTTCGCCGGCAACTTCGTGCACCTGGCCCTGGCGCGCATCGGCGTGGGCGTCGGCGAGGCGGGAGGCGTGCCGCCCTCCTACGCCATCCTGTCGGATTATTTCCCTGCCCAGCGGCGGGGCCTGGCCATGAGCCTCTATTCGCTGGGCATCCCCCTCGGCACCCTGACGGGGGGGCTCTACGGCACCTTCGTGGCGGCCCACTACGGCTGGCGCGCGGCCTTCATCGGCCTCGCCGTCCCCGGCGTCCTGATCGCCCTCGCCCTGCCCTTCCTGGTGCGCGAGCCCACCCGAGGCGGCCTCGACGCGGACGCCGCCGAGCCGCAACCGCCGCTGCTCACCTCCCTCGCCCTGTTCGTGAAGTCGCCCCGCCTGGTCCTGGTCACCCTCGGCTGCGCCTTCTCGGCCGTGGTCGGCTACAGCCTGCAAACCTGGTCCCCCGCCTTCCTGATGCGGGTGCAGGGCGCGACCCTGCAGGAGGTCGGCGCCTACTACAGCCCCCTGATCGCCGTCTCAGTCGGCTGCGGCATCTTCGGGAGCGGCTGGCTGGTCGACCGCCTCTCGAAGTCGAGCCTGAAGTGGTACCCGCTGGTGCCGGCTGCGGCCTTCGTCATCGCCTTGCCCCTGTTCTACGCCGCCGTCTCGGCCAAGGACTGGCGCACCTCGGTGCTGCTGCTGATCATCCCTCAGGGGCTCACCTTCACCTATCTCGCCCCGGCCATCGCCATCGTGCAGAACCTGGTGCCGGCCTCCCGCCGCGCCACCACCTCGGCCATGCTACTGTTCGTCCTGAACCTCATGGCGGTGGGCTGCGGCCCGCTCTACGTCGGCTTCGTCAGCGACTTGGCCAAGCCACAATACGGGGTGGAATCGCTGCGGATCGCCCTCTATGCCCTCTTGCCCTTCTTCGTCATCGGGATCGGGGCGAACTGGCTGGCGTCGCGCAAGCTCGACGGGACCGCCGTCACGCGTTGAGCTGATCCATGATCATGCGGTTGGTGCGGCCGTAGTGCTCGCCCAGCAGGGCTGTCGCGTCCTCGGCCCGGCCCTCGATACAGGCCTGGGTGATCGCCTTGTGCTCGTCGAGTTCGTTACGTTCGGACAGGTCGCGGGAGACGAGCAGCCGGTAGCGCTCGGCGTTGTCGAACAGCTGCTCCGAGATCCTGCAGAGCCAGCGGGAGCCGCAGCCGCCGACCAGCGCCACATGGAAGGCGCGGTGCAGCCGCTCCCAGTCCGGATTGTCGTCGTCCGCCTCGTCGGCCACCCGACGCCGGACCCGCGACAGCCGGTGCAGGGCAAGCACCAGCCCCTCCTCCCAGGCGGTGTCGCGGCGACGGATGCTCTCGGTGACCGCCGCGCCGTCGATCAGGCAGCGCGCCTGGACCAGTTCCTGGAGCTCCTCGACGCTGATCGGCGCGACACGGAAACCCTTCTGGTCCTCCAGGCTGACGAAGCCCTCGGCCAGCAGCCGGTTCAGCGCCTCGCGGATCGGGCTGGAACCCATTTGGAAACGCTGCCGCAGCTCTTCTGCGGGGAGCTTTTCCCCGGGGCGATAGTGGCCCGAAAGCAGGTCGGCGCGGAGCTGCTCATACACCGACCTCGTCAGGGAGTTGGGTTTTCCGGCCGGGGCGTTCATGGTCTCAATAGCGTTGTGGGGCGAGGCCGTCGTCGTCAAGCCCACCTTCGACCAAACGGAATTTCTGCGAAAAAAAACGGAATATATTGCTTAAAACCCAGCCTTGCCGATATCGGTTCACCTGTCGTCGTGTGGCCTGCACGACGCCGGCGACCTGACGGTGGGTCGCGAGAAGGAGCCCGAAGTCTCCATGGCTAAGTCACCCAAGGCGAGCGCTTCGCCGGCGCCAGTCAACGACGACATCGGCGAGGACAAGCGCCTTGAGATGTACCGCTTGCAGGTCACCATTCGCGAGGCCGAGCAGCGCGCCAACGACCTGTTCTTCCAGAACCTGATCAAGGGGACGAGCCACCTGTCCCTCGGACAGGAAGCCATCGCCGCCGGCGTCGCCGCGGCCATGAAGAAGGGCGATCTTTCCTTCTGCACCTACCGCGGCCACGCCCACACCCTGGCGCGAGGCGTGCCCGTCGAGAAGGTCCTGGGCGAGCTGATGGGCCGCGACAACGGCCTGATGCGCGGCAAGGGCGGGTCGATGCACCTGACCTCCGTCGAACATGGGGTGATGGGCTCCTACGCCATCATCGGCGCGCATCTTCCCATCGCCTGCGGGGCGGCCTGGAAGGCGCAATACAAGAAGACCGGCGAAGTGACCGTCTGCTTCTTCGGCGACGGCACCACCAACATCGGCGCCTTCCACGAGGCGCTGAATTTCGCGGTGATCTGGAAGCTGCCGGTGGTCTTCGTCTGCGAGAACAACCTCTACATGGAGTACACCCCGATCTCCGAGGTGACCTCGGTGGAGCATCCGGCCGCCGACCGGGCCTCGGCCAACGGGCTGGAGCGGATCATCGTCGACGGCAACGACGCGGACGCCGTCTACCGCATCATGCGCACGGCCTTCGACAAGGCCCGCGCGGGCGACGGCCCCTCGCTGATCGAGGCCCTGACCTACCGCCATTCCGGCCACTCCCGCGCCGACCCGGCCAAGTACCGGCCCGAGGGCGAGCTGGAGGAGTGGAAGAAGCGCGACCCGATCAAGATCTACAAGGAGCGCCTGAAGAGCTTCGGCGTGACCGAGGACCAGATGGCCAAGATCGACGCCGAGGTCATGAAGATCGTCGACGACGCCACCGAGGCCTGCAAGGCGGCGCCGACCACCTCCTCGGATATTCTCTTCACTGACGTTTATGCGGACGGGGGCTGGGCATGGCGGAACTGACCTACCGCGATGCGGTCGCCCGGGGCATCGCCCAGGAAATGGCCCGCGACGAGGACGTCGTCTTCCTCGGCGAGGACATCGCCAAGGCGGGCGGCGTGTTCAAGGCCACGGTGGGCCTGCTTGAGCAGTTCGGGCCGCTGCGGGTGCGCGACACGCCGATCTCCGAACAGGCGATCCTGGGCGCGGCCATGGGCGCGGCCATGACGGGCCTGAAGCCCATCGCCGAGATCATGTTCGCCGACTTCCTGGCCGTTTGTTACGACTACGTGGCCAACGAGATTCCCAAGGCCCGCTACATGACCAACGGGCAGGTGAAGTGCCCGCTGGTGATCCGCTTCGGCGGCGGGGGCGGCCTGCGCTTCGGCGCCCAGCACAGCCAGTGCGTCGAGAACTGGTGCATGCAGTTCCCCGGCCTGAAGGTGGTTTCCCCTTCCTCGCCGGTGGACGTGGTCGGACTGATGGCCGCGGCCGTGCGCGATCCCGATCCGGTCATGTTCATGGAGCACAAGGGGCTCTACGCCACCAAGGGCGAGGTCCCCGACGGCGAGATCGTCGACACGCTGGGCACCGCCAAGATTCTCCGCCAGGGGACCGACTGCACCATCATCGCCCTCGGCATGATGGTCCACCGGGCCCTGGCCGCCGCCGAGCGGCTGGCCGCCGAGTTCGGCATTTCCGCGGAAGTGGTGGACGTGCGCTCCCTGGTGCCGATCGACACCCAGACCATCCTCGGCTCCGTCGCCAAGACGGGCCGGGTGTTCACGGTCGAGGAAAACCCCCGGGTCCTCGGCTGGGGCGCCGAGATCGTCTCGATCATCGCCGACGAGGCCTTCTACGACCTGGACGGCCCGCCGATCCGGATCACCAGCCCGCACATCCCCCTTCCCGCCGCGGACCTCCTGGAAGACATGGTCATCCCCAGCGTCGACCGGGTGGTTGAGACCATCCGCCGCGCCCTAACGTCCTGAGGCCCACCATGTACGAAAACCTCCTGACCGGCGTCTCCACCGACCTGTGGATCGACGGCGCCTGGCGCGGAGCCTCCGACGGCGGACGCTTCGACGTCGAGGACCCCGCCACCGAACAGACCATCGTCACGGTGGCCAGCGCCACGGTGGAGGACTGCATGGCCGCCGTAGACGCGGCCCAGGCCGCCTTCGGCCCGTGGGCGGCCAAGACCCCCCGCGAGCGCGGCGAAGTCCTGCGCAAGGCCTATGAGATCATGATCCGCGAGAAGGAGCGTCTCGCCCGCATCATCACCCTCGAGAACGGCAAGAGCCTCGAGGACTCGCGGGCCGAAGCCGCCTACGCGGCCGAGTTCTTCCGCTGGAACGCTGAGGAAGCTGTCCGCGTCATTGGCCAGACCTCCATGGCCCCCGCCTCGGGCGCGCACATCCTGACGAGCTACAAGCCGGCGGGCGTGTCCCTGCTGGTCACCCCGTGGAATTTCCCGGCCGCCATGGCCACCCGCAAGATCGGCCCGGCGCTGGCCGCCGGCTGCACCGTGGTGATCAAGCCGGCCTCGGCCACGCCGCTGACCATGCTGGCCCTGATGCCGATCCTGGAAGAGGCCGGGGTGCCCAAGGGCGTCGTCAACGTCGTGCCCTCCCGGCAGTCGGGCAAGGTGGTCTCGGCCATGCTCGCGGACATGCGGGTGCGGGTGGTTTCCTTCACCGGATCGACCGAAGTCGGCCGCACCCTCCTGAGGGAGGCGGCGCACAATGTGGTCAAGCCGTCGATGGAGCTGGGCGGCAACGCCCCCTTCATCGTCTTCGACGACGCCGACATCGATGCGGCGATCGACGGGGCCATGATCGCCAAGATGCGCAACATGGGCGAGGCCTGCACGGCCGCGAACCGCTTCTATGTGCACGAGACGGTGGCCGAGGAATTCTCGGCCAAGATGACCGGGCGGATGGCGGCCCTGAAGATGGGCAACGGCCTGACCGACGGGGTGACCGTGGGCCCGCTGGTCAACAAGTCCACCCGCGACAAGGTGGAGAGCCTGGTCGAGGACGCCGTCGCCAAGGGGGCGAAGGTGACGACCGGCGGCAAGCGCGGCGAGGGGCCGGGCTACTTCTATCCGCCCACGGTCCTGACCGGCGTGCCCGCCAACGCCGACCTGGTGTGGGAGGAGATCTTCGGCCCCGTCGCCGCGATCCAGACCTTCACCGACGAAGACGCCATGATCGAGCAGTGCAACAAAAGCGAGTTCGGCCTCGCCTCCTACATCTACACCCGCGATGTCGGGCGCGGCCTGCGCGTCGCCGGCAGGCTGGAGACGGGCATGGTGGGGCTGAACCGGGGCATCGTCTCCGATCCGGCCGCTCCCTTCGGCGGCGTCAAGCAGAGCGGCCTGGGGCGTGAAGGCTCCAAGGAAGGCGTGATGGAGTACCTCGAGACCCAGTACGTCTCGGTCACCTGGTAGGGGACGAAAACGCGCATGGACGTCCTGATGCCCCAGCTCGGCGAGACCGTCGCCGAGGGCAAGATCATCAAGTGGTTCAAGAAGGTGGGCGACGCCGTCGCCGCCGGTGAACTGCTGTTCGAGATCGAGACCGACAAGACCTCCATGGAGGTCCCGACCATGTCCGCCGGGACCCTGACCGAAATCCGGGTGCAGGAAGGCGAGACCGTCCCGGTCAGCGCCGTGGTGGCGGTGATGACGGGCGAAGGCGGCGCCGCCGCTCCGGCTGCTCCCGCAGCCGCAGCCGCCCCGGCCGCCTCGGCTCCCGCTCCGGCCGCTGCGTCGGGGCCGGTCCCGGCCGCCGCCCAGACGGTCAAGCGCGAGATCGATCCCTTCAACGCGGTCATCAGCCCGGAAAAGAACTTCGGCAAGGCCACCCTCGCCAGCGGCGCGAAGGTCACCCCCCTCGCCCGGCGGCTCGCCGCGCAAGGCGGCGTAGACCTCGGCAAGCTGACGGGCTCCGGCCCCCACGGCCGCATCGTCGCCGCCGACGTGCGTAAGGCCCCCTCAGCCGCGCCCGCCTCGTCCGGCGCAGCCCTCGCCACGGGCGCGAGCGCCGACCAGGTCAAGGCCATGTACGCCGACATTCCTTTCGAGGAGATCGCCCTCGACGGCATGCGCCGGATCATCGCCAAGCGGCTGACCGAGTCCAAGCAGACGGTGCCGCACTTCTACCTAACCGCGGAGATCGAGATCGAAGAGCTGCTGGCTCTGCGCCAACGGATCAAGGAGGGCGGGACGGCGGTCTCGGTCAATGATTTCGTGGTCAAGGCCTTCGCCCGCGCCCTGCTCCAGGTCCCGGCCGCCAACGCCGTCTGGGCCGAGGACCGCGTCCTGCAGTTCTCCAGAGCCGACGTGGGCGTGGCGGTGGCCGTCGAGGGCGGCCTCTTCACCCCCGTGATCCGGGACGCCGGGTCGAAGACCCTGTCGGCCATCGGCGCGGAAATCCGCGAGCTGGCGGGGCGGGCCCGCGACCGCAAGCTGAAGCCCGCCGAGTACCAGGGCGGCTCGGCGGCGGTCTCCAACCTCGGCATGTTCGGGGTGCGCGAGTTCGCCGCCATCATCAACCCGCCCCACGCCAGCATCCTGGCGGTCGGCGCCGGCGAGCGCCGCCCGGTTGAGACCAAGGACGGGGGCGTGCGCTTCGTCTCGAAGATGACCGTGACGCTCGCGGTGGATCACCGCGTGGTGGACGGCGCCGTCGGCGCCCAGCTCCTCGCCGCCTTCAAGGCGCTCATGGAAAACCCGATCAGCGTCCTGATCTAAAGGACCCAAGGAGACGTCATGAAGTACAACCGTCCGCATACCGGGGCCTCCTGGGGCACCCAGGCGAAGGACTGGGAGCATGGGGTCAACTACGACCGACTGCACCGCGAGCGCCTCGGCAGGGCGCAGACCGCGATCCGCCATGCCGGCCTCGGCGCCGTGCTCTGCTTCAACTTCGACAACATCCGCTACCTGACCGGCACCCACATCGGCGAATGGGCCCGCGACAAGTTCATGCGCTACGCCCTGTGCGCCGCCGACGGCCCGCCCATGCTGTGGGACCCGGCCGCCCCGGCCAAGCGCATCTCCTCGCCGCAGATCTCCGACCACGTCGCCGCCCCCATCTCCACCATGCAGGGGGGCCTGCCCCTATGGCTCGGGATCCAGGAGGACTTCGCCCGCCAGATCAAGAAGGCCATGAACCAACTCGGCGTCGGGAACCAGCCCATCGGCATCGACATCATGGAGCTGCCGATGCTGCGGGCCCTTGAGGCCGAGGGCATCGAGGTAGTGGACGGCCAGCAGGCCATGCTGGACGCCCGCGAGATCAAGACCCAGGACGAGCTGGAGCTCTTAAAGCTCGCCGCCGCCATGGTCGACGCCACCTACGTCGACGTGGCCAAGGCGATCCGGCCCGGCACCCGCGAGAACGAGCTCGTCGCCATCACCAACGACCGGCTGTTCCGCATGGGCTCCGAGCGGGTGGAGTGCGTGAATTCCGTCTCCGGCCCCCGCGGCCGGCCCCACTCCCACACCTTCTCCGACCGGATGATCCAGCCGGGGGACATGGTGTTCCTCGACATCATGCATTCCTACAACGGCTACCGGACCTGCTATTATCGGACCTTCGTCTGCGGCGAGCCGAGCCACGCCCAGATCGACGCCTACGAGAAGGCGTCCAAGTGGATTTCGGCCTCCATCGACATGGTCAAGCCGGGGGTCACGCCGGACGAGATCGCCCAGGTCTGGCCCGACGCCAACGAGTTCGGCTACCGCGACGAGGGCGAGGCCTTCCTGCTGCAGTACGGCCACGGCGTCGGCCTGTCCCTGTGGGAACGCCCGATCATCTCCAAGCGCTACCGCGGCCAGAACACCCCCTTGAAGGAGGGCATGGTCTTCGCCCTGGAGACCTGGTGCGGGGCCGCCGACGGCTCGGGCGCGGCCCGGATCGAGGAAGAGGTGATCGTCACCAAGGACGGGTGCCAGATCATCACCAACTTCCCCTCGGACCGGCTGATCTCCTGCGGCCTGCCCGGCTGCGAGATTTTCTAGCATGACCGATCAGCCACCGCTGGCGGAGATCCTGCCGCCGGAGTTGAAGGAGCTGCGGTGGAAGCCGCTCCTCAGCTTCTTCCTCAATATCAACAAGCCATACGACGTCGCCGACCGGCGCATCAGCACCATCGCCGGCGGCTATTTCGAGGGCGAGCGCCTGCGCGGCAAGATCCTGTTCGGCAACGACTGGCAGGTGGTGCGCAAGGACGGCGCGGTGGTGATCGACGTGCGCGCCCTCCTGGAGACCGACGACGGCGAGCAGATCAGCATGAAGTACCAGGGGCTGCGCCACGGCGACCCGGCCATCCTGGCCGCCCTGGGCCGCGGCGAGCCGGTGAACCCGCTGGCCTACTACATGCGGGTCTCGGTCATGTTCGAGACCTCGTCCGAGAAGTACGGCTTCCTCAACGACCTGGTCGCCGTCGCCCACGGGCACCGCCTCGCCGCCGGCGCCATCTACAACGTGTTCGAGCTGGTCTGACCGGCTCCTGACCCTTCGCCTAGAACTTGCCCCGAAGACGGATGGCGAAGCGACGGTCTCGGAACTCCTCGTAGCTCTCGGTGCGCTGCAGGCCGGCGGCGGCCTGGCTGACGGTGTAGAGGATGCGCTGCTTGTACTCGTGGCTGCGGGTCAGGTTGTAGACCTCCAGGCGCAGGGTCGCCGAACCCCACAGGGCCTTCTCGACGAAGGCGTCGAGGCGGGGCCCCCGCGAGAAGAACTCGAGGTTGCGGATGTCGCTGACCAGCTGGTGGCCGGTGGTGCCGTAGAGCGTCGCCCCATAAGAGGCCCGCCGGCTCGTCACGTCGTGGCGGAAGCCCAGGGTCAGTTCCGAGGCGTAGGGGTCCTTCATCTTCCGCGCGTGGCCGGTGAAGGGGTCGACCACGCTGGAGGATTGGACCAGGTAGCGGACGTTGACCTGGGCGTTGCGTGCGCCCAGCGCCGTCAGCCGAACCCCCGCCTTCAGCTCCAGGCCGTAGAGCCGCGCCTTGTCGATGTTGCCGGGCGCAGAGAACGGCAGGCCCGCGGCGTTCACTCCGAACGGGATGCGGTCGATGTGGCCGGAGATGTCGCGGTAGAAGGCCCGCGCCTCCATAGTCCCATTGTCCCCGGCCAGGCGATGCTCAATCCCCGCCTCGTATTGCCAGGCGTCCTCCGGAGCGAGGCTGGGGTTGCCGGCGTCGATCCTCACGTCGACCACGTTGTAGGTCGGCACGAAGGCGCCGAAATCCAGCTGGCTGATCAGCCGCTCCACCTTCAGGCGAAGCCGGTCGCGCGGGGTGATGTTGTAGCGAAGGTCGAAGCGGGGCTTGGGGAAGACGTAGGTCCGCACCGGGATGAACGGGTAGTTGGTGGTGATCCTGGACAGTTCGACGTTCAGCGAGCTCTCCAGGGTCAACTTCGGCGTGATCTTCCAGTTGTGGTTGGCGAAGACCTCGCCGCGCGCCTCGGCCACCTCGGCGTGGGCGGTCGGAATCGCGATGGTGTCCAGCCGGCCGTCCCGGTTGACGTCGAAATAGACCTGAAGGTCCTGGGCCAGGGTGTTGCGGGCGCCTTCCACGCCCAGGGTCACCTCCTGGCCCTTGAACAGGGTCCAGCTGTAGGACCCCCGCAGGATGTCCTCGCCGGTGTTCTGCAGGCTGTCGCTGCGGCTGATCTCGACCGGGCCCGCCGCCTCATAGCGGTTGCGGAAGTCGTGCACCGGCAGGGCGAGGCGGGTGTGGATGAAGATGAGCCTGGCGCGGCCCAGCCCGATCCGTTTCTCCACCTCGCCGCCGATGTCCAGGAGGTCGCGGCGAGTCCGGCGGATGTGCAGCTCCTCCGCCCGTCCCGCCGGGACGCCCAGCAGCGCCGGCCGGCTGAGCTTGGTGACGTCGGTCTCCTTAGTTGGGTGCGGCTGGTAGAGGATGTTCAGCCGCGCCTGGCCCTCGCTCTGGAACTCGTAGGTGAGGTTGGCGGTGAAGATCTGCTTGTGGTGCTCGCGCTTCCAGCGCTGGGGCCGGACCTCTGTCACCACACCCGCGGGCGAATAGTAGAGCTCGTCCCGCCAGCGGCGGGTGTAGTCCTGGGCCCCGCCGGTCGGGGTCTGGCCGAGGGGGGTCCAGAGGTTCTTCTCATAGGCCAGGGTGTAGGACAGCCGGCCCCAGCTGTTGGCGTAGGAGATCAGGCCATCGACGTCCGACCAGGACAGGTCGTCGAAGCGGTAATTGAGCTCGTAGGCGCCCGCGCCTCCGACGTTCACCCCCTCCTTCAGCACCACATTGACGAGCAGCCCCTCGCTCAGGACCTCGATCTCGCCGGACGTGCCGCGGATCAGCTCGACCCGCTGCACGTTGGCGGCGGGGATGCGCCGTAGGGTCTGCAGGATCTGTCCCTTGGCGGCGAGGCGCTTGCCGCCGATGAGGATCTGGTCACCGCCCGAGCCCAGGCCCCGCGCCTGGTTCGTGCCGCCGGCCCCGTCGAGGATCGGCGAAACCCCCGGCAGCCGGCGCAGCATGTCCTCGGCGTTGGTCAGGTTGTACTGGGCGAAGAACCCCTGATCGTAGAGCTGGGTATTGGTGTCGGAGGCGCCGCGCGGAGTCGCGGGCAAGGCCGTCGCCGGCGCGGGCGCCTGCGCAGCCGCCCTCTCGGCGCCTACGGCGAGGGCCAGCAACGCGGCGGAAACGCAGGAGGCGCGGGGGAGAAAAGCCATCAATAGCGCAGGGCTTCGACGCCGGCGGGATCCGCTCGCTCGCCGATCTCAGCGGCTTGCGAGGCAGCGTCGCCGGTCGGATAGCTCCGTCCGTCCGCAAGCGGCTGGCTTGGTACGGCCCTTCGGAGGCCCCCTCCCCGCAGCGACATGTGCCCCCCTGCCAACCCATCGCGCCGCCCGAGGGAGCAGGTTGTGGGTTGCTCTTGTAGCCTACCGTATGTCGGCCCGATGGAAACGCCTTGGCAGGCTGGAACTGTTTCTCGTGACCGGGCGGGCCCACGGGCGCCGCCTCGCCACCGGCGCCATCTACAACGTGTTCGAGCTGGTCTGACCGGCCCGGCGGCCGTGTCGCATCTGGTTCGGGGCGAATCCGCTTAGCTTCCCGCGCGACCGCGCCCTCCCGGCGCGCGATGGAGGCGGCGATGGCCCAGGCGGCTCTGGTCCGGCACGAGGACGGCTACTTCGAGGTCGCGGCCAAGCCCGACGCGGAGACCCTGGCCGCCTATTACCGCGACAAATACTACGGCGCCCGCGACGGCCGCAGCCAGTACGCCCACGGCTACACCGACGAGGAGCTGGAGCATAAGCGCCTGTCCGCGGCCGAGGCCGAGGCCGAGGCGGTCGCTGCCCGCCCGCCCGGACGGCTGCTGGAGATCGGCGTCGGCGAGGGCTTCAGCCTCGACTATTTCGCCGGCCGCGGCTGGGACGTCCGGGGGATCGACTTCACCGACGACGGGCTGCGCCCCTTCTTCCCGGAACTGGCGGACCGGCTGCAGACCGGGGACGCCTTCGCCCTGCTGGACGCCGCCATCGACGCGGGCGAGGTCTACGACCTGGTCATCTGCAACAATGTGGTCGAGCACGTGATCGACCCGTTCGGGCTCCTGACCCGGCTGCGCCGTCTGGTGGCTCCGGGCGGACTGATGCGTCTGGCGGCCCCCAACGACGGCTCGTGGCTCCACCGGCTGATCGTCGAGCGCGGGATGGCCAAGCCCGATTTCTGGGTCAACGCCCCAGAACACCTGAGCTATTTCACCGCCGACAGCCTGACCCGGCTGATGCAGCGCGCCGGCTGGAAGGTCGAGCACCTCCTGGCCGAGTTCCCCGTCGACCTCTTCCTGCTCAATCCCGACACCGCCTACACGGTCGAGCCCACCAAGGGGCGCAACTGCCACTTCGTCCGCATCGCGTTCGAGATGGGCCTGTGGCGCGAGGGGATCGACAAGGTGGTCGCCTTCCGCCGCGGCTGCGCCGCCGCCGGGGTCGGCCGCAACCTCGGCGCCTACGCGCGACCCGCCTGAGGCCGGCCATGCAGATCGAATTCATCGCCAATGCATCGTTCAAGCTGACCCTGGCCTCAGGCAAGGTCCTCCTGACCGACCCCTGGTACGCCGACGGGGTCTACTACGGGACCTGGCTGAACTTCCCGCCCCTGGCCCCCGCGCGGCGGGCCGAGGTCGAGGCTATCCGGCCGGACTGGATCTACATCAGCCACATCCACCCCGATCACCTCGATCCGGTTTCCCTGACGGTCTATCCGCGGGAGACCCCGATCCTGATCGGCCGCCTGCCCGAGCCGGCCCTGACGCACCTGCACCGCGCCATCGGCGCCCTCGGCTTCGAGGACGTGCGTATCTTCGACTTCTGGTCGCGCCAGCCGCTCGACGGCGGGGGCGAGTTCGCCATCCTGCCCCAGTTCGCCGCCTCCAACGCCGGGCACGCGGACCACACCGGCTATGAGATCGACACCTCGATCTGGCTGCGCGACGCCGACGGGACGAGCGTCTTCAACGGCGTCGACAACGCCCTGCACGACGACGCCGCGCGGGAGGTCTGCGACCGCTTCGGCCGCCCCGACGTGGCCATACTCCCCTATGCCGGCGGGAGCTTCTTTCCGCAGGGCTGCCCCGCCTATTCGCACGAGACAAAGCTGGCGTGGCGCGACCGCATCGGCGCGCGCCGGCTCGGCGATTTCATCCGTCACGCCGAGATCGTGGGCGCCCGCTGGACGGTCCCGGCGGCCGGGTCCTATGTCCTCGGCGGACGCGTCGCCCCCTTCAGCCAGTACCTGCACCAGGCCACCCCGCCCGAGATCGCGGCGGCCTGGGAGGAGGCGCCCTTCGCCGGAGCGCTGGAGCTATGCCACATGGCCAGCGGCGACGTGATCGATGTCGCGGCCGGGGCGGTGGTGCGAAACGAAGCCGCCCTCTTCCGCAGCTACACCCCCGCCGAACGCCACGCCTTCGCCAACAGCCGCGCCTCTGATCCCCTGCCCCACGATGCGGTCCAGGTTCCGGACGCCTTCGCCATCGACTGGAACCGGCTGATCGGCAAGGCGGCCAAGACCCTGGCGGGCGCCGCCGCCGGCATGAACCTCGACATCGCCTACGACATCGAGATCGTGGTGCAGCCCAACACCATCGCCTCCACCCCGGCCGAGGGGGTGACCTATCGCTTCGCCCTGGACAACGGAACGCCCCCGCCCGAGGGCCGGCGCTTCATCCGCTTCGGCATGGACGACGGGATGATGCTGATGGTGCTGCTGGGGGCGGCCAACTGGAACAACGTCGAGATCGCGTCACTGCTCACCTGCGAGCGCGTGCCGGACACCCAGGACCCGTCGATCCACAAGCTGATGAACTCTTTCAAGTTATAGTCTTGGCCGGCTTTAGCGCTCGAAGACGATCATCCCGTCCGCCTCGCCGCGGCGGGTGAAGGCGCACCGTTCGAAGAGCCGGACCGAGCGGAGGTTCTCGGGGCGGACCTCGGCGACCAGACGCCGGCCCGGCTCGCGCTGGACGAGTTGCCGGATCAGCTCGGTCCCCGCCCCGCGTCCGCGCCATTCCGGCGCGACATTGATGCTGATCTCGGTCTCCCCGCCCCGCAGCGGATCGAGCCTGACCATGCCGATGGTCTCGCCTTCGCCGGTGGTCGCGATCAGCAGGGTGTGATCGCTATCGGCCAGCACGCGGGCGAACCACGCCTCATGCGTCGAATAGGGGACCTCTTCGCTCCTGCGCGAGGCGGCGCGGCTTTCGGGATCGTTGCGCCAGCGCCAGACGCTTAAGACGTCAGCGGCGGTCGCCGGACGCAGGCGCAGGTCCGGGGTCATGCCCCGGCGCGCTTCCGCGGATCCGCGTTTGCCTTCCATCCCGCGAGCATAGCGCGGAATGGCCCTGCGGCGGGAGGTCGGCGAACCTTACTATTTGAACAGGTCGGCGATATCGGCGGGGATGTCCGAGCTCTCGGGCTTGTCCCAGCCCTTCTCGAAATACTGGTCCCAGTTCTTCGCCCACGGGCGGCCGTAGTAGTCCGTGTAGCGAATGTCGCTCGGGGCGACCTGGGTCGGCCGCCCGTCCACGTTCTTGATGTTGCTCAGGCACTCCACGTAGCTGAAGCGGCGGTTCGGATCGTCCAGACGGGCCTGCCGCAGGAAGCGGAACTTGACGTGCACTGGCTGCACGAAGGCCTGCGGGTCGTAGAACACCGCCTCATGATCCAGCCCGATGAAGGCGCCCTTGGCGTCATAGGCGGGCTTGTAGGTCTCCACAGTCTCCATCTGCCCGCTGAACTCGAACAGGGAGTGGATGATCCAGGGCTGCACATTGGCGGTCCAGGTGACCAGGGTGTCCTTGTCCCAGAAGCCGACCGTCTCGCCGTACCACTGCGGCACCTTCTGGACGTGGGTCCGGCCGATCAGGACCTGGCGCACGAAATTGGCGGCGATGCCGGAGACGAACTGGACCTGGTAGGGGTTCATGGTCAGCTGGAAGTTGCCGCCCTGCGCGGCCAGGGACCACCAGCGGATGAAGCCTTCCGGGTAACAGAACGCCGCCGTGTGCTGGGGCGCGTTGGTGACGGCCTCGTGGTAGCTGCCCTGCAGCATCCGCTGCTGGTAGTCGGGCGTCAGCAGCGACAGGTAGGTGGGGTACTGGTTGGCCGTGCCCCACAGCCACCAGCCCGAACCGTCGACGGGCTCGGCGCGGCCGTAATAGCCGTCCCAGTCCGGCGTCGTGGCCTTGGTGTAGACGGTGGGCCCACCGCGCGCCTTCGTCGCCGCCAGAAGAGCTTCGTAGTGCGCCTTGGCGGTCTTGTAGGGGTATGGACTGACGATCTTGTCGCGCGGATAGTCGACGTTGCAGTCGCCCCAGGGCGCCGTTGCCGGATAGCCCGGCCGCTCCCCGTAGAGGCGGTAGCTATCCATCATCTGGCGCGGCGACAGGCAGTGGAAATAGCGCTTGTCGGTCCAGAGCGCCTTGTCCTTGTAGAAGTTCTTGGTGGTGAAGACGTCGAGCGGCAGAGGCTGCACGCCCCTGGGAGCTGTCGCGGATGTCGGCACGTTCTCGTCGGCGGGGCCGTGATTGGGCGCGGTCGCGACGGGCGCCTGCGCCGAAGCGAGGGGCGAGGCCGCGATCATCGCCGCCATGATCGCGCAGGCCAGCAGCCGACCGGTCGACCGGACGCTCATGGGCGAAGTCCTCCCGGCGCCGTGGTTCTTATCGCTGGTCGCCAGCCCACACTTTCCAATCGCCGGGCGGAGGAATCAAGCGGGCGTCCAACAGGCAGGGCTCAGTGCGGCCGGTCGTCGTTGTTGGTGCGGCGGTCGCCCGCGAGCCAGCGCGTCAACTCGCTGTGCGCGTCGGCCAGCCGCATGGCGGCGATCGCCTCGGCGTCCGGCGCGTCGACGGTGAACTCCAGCCGCAGCAGGTCCGGCGTGTGCACATAGAGCGACAGGCAGTAGCCGTGGTCGATGAGCCGATGCGGGACCTCGGCGCGCTTCAGCCGGCCTTCCATCTCATCGAGGGTGGCGCGGGAGACCTTGAAGGCGATGTGCGCCCCCGTCCCCGAAGGCTGGGGGATAGTGCGATTGTGTTCCCACGCCTCCTCGTCCGCCCACTGGAAGAAGGCCAGCGCGCCCCCGTCGGCCAGGGCGTAGAAGGTGTGGCAGTAGTCCACCTCGCGGCCCACCTCGCGCCGAAAGGTCCGTTCGCACCAGGTGGCGACGAGCGGGATGCCCAGGACGTCCTCCATGAAGCGCCGGTTGACCTCCTGGTCGCGCACGGTGAAGGCGTGGTGATGCAGCCGCTCCGGCAACGCCTTCAGCAGATCGGGCTTCTCCATCGGCTCAGCCTCCTTCGTCGACGATCGGATTGCGCAGGGTTCCGATCCCGCTGATCTCGACCTCGGCCGTGTCGCCCGCCTTCATCCACACCGGCGGCTCGCGGTATGCGCCGACGCCGCCCGTCGTGCCGGTCGAAATCACGTCGCCGGGACGAAGGGTGGTAAAGGTCGAGATGTAGGCGATCAGGGCGGGAACGTCGAAGATCAGGTCAGAGACCTCCGCATGCTGCATCACCTCGCCGTTCAGGCGGGTCGTCAGCGTGAGGGTGGACGGATCGGCGATCTCGTCGGCGGTGACCATCCAGGGACCGAAGGCGCCGGACTGCTCGAAGCTCTTGCCGGGAAGGAACTGGGCGGTGTGGCGCTGCCAGTCGCGCAGGGTGCCCTCGTTGATGCAGGCGTAGCCCGCCACGTGCTCCAGCGCGCGTTCCCGCGGGATGCGCCGCCCGCCCGAACCCATGACCACGGCGAGTTCGCCTTCGAAGTCGTACTGGATGGACTCCGGCGGCCGCAGCATGGGCCGGCCGTGGCCGACCAGGCTGTCGGCGAAACGGACGAAAATCATAGGATGGGTCGGTGTCGGCCGCCCGGTCTCCTTCAGGTGGGTCATGTAGTTGACCCCGATGCAGAAGATCTTGTCGGGGTTGGGGATCACCGGCAGCAGCTCGACGGCCTCCAGTGCATGATCCGGCGCAGCGCCCGCCAGGGCGCGGAGCTTTTCCAACCCGCCGGCGAGGGCGCTCTTCAGGTCGGGGAACGCCGCCCCCAGCCGGCGCCCGGCGTCTATGACGCCCCCGTCCGTGACGACGCCGTACGACGACTTGCCTCCAACCCGAAAACTGACGAGCTTCATGGAATCCCCTGCCCTGGCGGCCTTCGTTCGAGCCGATGGCGAACGGTGGCGGCGGAGCGGTCGCCGGTCAAGGCGGTCGGTCAGGGCCCTTGAAGCAGCGGCGCAAGCTTGCCACCCTGCGGGCGGCATAGCCGGCATCGTCAGAAATGCCCGGCAAGCCAACGGGGGGCTGGACAGTGGCCACGTCGGAACCGACCGCCGAGACGTCCCGCGGGGGCGCCTACAACTGGTATGTGGTCGTCGTCCTCCTGGTCATCTACGCCCTCAATCAGCTCGACCGCTCGGTGATCAACATCCTCGGGGAGTCGATCAAGCGCGAGCTGAACATCTCCGACACCCAGCTCGGCCTGCTGACGGGGACCTCGTTCGCGGTGTTCTATTCCCTGATGGGCCTGCCGGTGGCGCGCCTCGCCGACCGCACCCACCGGGTCAATCTGATCAGCATCGCCCTCCTGGCCTGGAGCAGCCTGACCATGGCCTGCGGGCTGGCCAACAACTACCTGACCCTTTTCGTCACGCGCATGGGCGTCGGCATAGGCGAGGCCGGGGGCACGCCCCCATCGCAGTCGATCATCGCCGACTACTTCCCGCATGAGCGGCGCTCGACCGCCATCGCCCTGTTCAATTCGGCGGTGGCGCTCGGGACCTTCCTCGGCTTCCTGATGGGGGGCTACGTCAATCAGTGGTGGGGCTGGCGGGCCGCCTTCCTGGTGGCCGGCGCGCCGGGAATCCTGGTGGCGATCCTGCTCAAGCTGACGGTTCGCGAGCCGGTGCGCGGACGGGTCGACGGGCTGGAAGAGGAAGCCAAGGCGACCCTGCCCCTGGGCGCGACCCTGAAGGCCCTGTTCGGGCGGCGCTCCTATCCGCTGATCGTCGTGGCGGCGACCTGCTCCATCGGCGTCATGTTCGTCAGCGCGGCCTGGTTGCCGCCGCTGTTCATCCGCCTGCACGGCTTCAAGTCCAGCGAGATCGGCGGCTGGCTGGCCCTCTGCACGGGCCTCGGCGGCGGGCTGGGCTCCTTCTTCGGCGGCGTGCTGGCAGACCGCCTGAAGAAGCGCTTCGCCCTGGCCGAGATCTACGTCCCGGCGACGGCGGCCCTGCTGGTCTTCCCGTCCCTCCTGGTGACGGTCCTGGCCCGCGACGCGTCCGTGGCCCTGATGGGCATGGGGGCGCTCTACACCT
Source organism: Caulobacterales bacterium (assembly GCA_947474395.1). Lineage (GTDB taxonomy): Bacteria > Pseudomonadota > Alphaproteobacteria > Caulobacterales > Caulobacteraceae > CANJID01. Next base: position 18,751 of record CANJID010000003.1, on the reverse strand, counting down.
TCGGCTACATCTGGATCGGGCCGACCTCGTCGATGATCCATCGGGTCGCGCCGGTGCGCTCCCGCGCCCTGGCGATCGGCTTCATGCTGTTCTTCTCCAACATCACCGCCCTGGCCTTCGGGCCGCCGTTGATCGGAGCGCTCAGCGATTCGATGAAGGCCGCGCACGGTCCGGAGTCCCTGCGCTACGCCCTGGCCTCGGCCTGCGTGCTGTCGCTGGTGAGCGCGGCGCTCTACTTCCTGGCCGCCCGCCACTACAGGACCGACTTGGCCAACAGCGACAAGCGGGCCTAGCCGAGGCGGCTCCGCGCCAGGGCGGCGCCCTCGGCCAGGGCCTTCAGCTTTCCGAAGGCGAGGTCGCGGGGCATGTACTTCATGCCGCAGTCGGGGGCCGGCACGATCCGCTCGGGCGGGACGTAGGGATAGGCGGCCTCGATCCTCTGGGCCACCAGCTCCGGCGCCTCCACGGCCTTGGAGCCGAGGTCCAGCACGCCCAGGACAATGGTCTTGTCGCCGAGGTCGCTGAGGATGCCGAGGTCCAGGTTCGGCTGGGCCGCCTCGATGGAGATCTGCCGAGCCGCGCTGTCGGCGAACTGCGGCAGGAAGGCGTAGCCGGAGCGCTTGTCCTTCACAATGTAGGCGTAGCCGAAGCAGATGTGCACGACGGTGACGCCCTCGATCCCCTCCAGGGCGCGGTTCAGGGCCTTGAGGCCATAGCGCGTCGCCTCCTCCGGCCAGGCCTGCATCCAGGGCTCGTCGAGCTGCACCACGTCGATGCCGGCGGCCTTGATCTCGCGGAGCTCCCCGTTGATCGCCGCGGCGAAGGCCATCGCGACCTCCTCGTCCTCGGCGTAGAACTCGTTCTTCATCTGCCGGGACAGGGTGAAGGGGCCCGGCATGGTGATCTTGGTCGCGCGGGTGGTGTGGGCGCGCAGGAACTTGGCGTCCCGCACCTCCACCGCCTGTTTGCGACGGACGGGCCCGACGATGCGTGGGGCGATGACGGGGATACCGGTGCGGCCGGTGATCGTCCCCGGATTGTCGGCGTCCACCCCGTCGAGCTCGAGGGCGAAACGGGTCGAGTAGCTTTCCCGCCGGACCTCGCCGTCGCTGATGATGTCGATCCCCGCGGCCTCCATGTCGAGGATGGCCAGGCGCGTGGCGTCGTCCTGCGCCGCCTCGAGGAACGGCGCCTGGACGCGCCAGACCTCCGGCATTCGCACCCGCGCCACGGTCCTGGTCGTGAGCATGGCGCGGTCGACCAGCCAGTCGGGCGGCGGATAGCTGCCCACCACCGTCGTCGGAAGAAGCTCGGGCGTTTTCCGGGTCAACGGCGCGCCGGCGCCGGCAGTTTGAACACCCAGAGCGTGGTCCCGGCGGCGGGGTTGACGATCTCGGTCGCGGCCGAGGCGGTGGAGCCGTCCCAGGAGTTGCCGCCGCCGGTGGTCACGGCCACGTACTGCTGGCCGCCCACCGTGTAGGTCACGGGGAAGGAGGACGGCGGGCCGTTCAGCCGCGTCTGCCACAGCACCTTGCCGGTGGCGGAGTCGAAGGCGCGGAAGTAGCGGTCGCGGTCCCCGGTGAAGACCAGGCCCCCGCCGGTCGCCAGCACCGCGCCGATGAAGGGCGCGCGCTCGCGGCGGGTCCAGAGCGTCTTGCCGGTCTTCAGGTCCACGGCGGCGAGGCGGCTCATCTTGTCGTCGGCGCCCGGGCGGCGGACCATGCCGCTGAACTTCATGTCGACGCCGCCCTTGGCGGTCTCGGCGGCGCTCCTCGGGGCGTAGGTCCAGTCGGTGCAGAACTCCAGCATCGGCACGTAGAGGACGCCGCTGGCGGGATCGATGGCGGTCGCCGGCCAGTTGCGGTTCCCGATCGGGCTCGGGCACATGAACTTCGGCTTGCCGGCCTCGGGCTCGAGCGCGGGGTTGATCCGCTTCTCGCCGGTCTTCGGATCGATCCCGAGGACCAGGTTCTGCAGGCCCATGTCGCGGGAGAAGGCATATTTGCCCGTCGCCCGGTCCAGGGCGTCGAACAGGGCGATCTTGCCCCCCGTGACCACCAGCTTGCGCGCCTTGCCGTCGATGGTCAGGTCCACCAGCGACTGCTCGAACACCCAGTCCAGGTCCCAGACGTCGCGGCGGACGTGCTGAAAGTGCCAGGCGAGCTTTCCGGTGTCGGCGTCGAGGGCGACGGTGGAGTCGGTGTAGAGCCCGTCGTTGTTGGTGACCTTGCCGCCTCTCGGCTCCAGCAGGGTGGCGGCGGTGTAGGTGTTGCCGATGCCGAAGTAGATCAGGTTCAGGTCCGGATCGTAGCTGCCGGGGGTCCACGCCCCGCCGCCGAAGCGCTCGTTGGCCGGGGCGCCGTTCCAGGTGTCGCCGCCGGGCTGGCCGGGCTGGGCCACGGTGTTGAAGCGCCACTTCTCCGTCCCGTCGCGGACGTCGAGGGCGATGATGAAGCAGCCGCCCCTGGCCGTGTTGGTGCCGAGGCTGACCCCCAGCACCACCTTGCCCTTGGCGATGATCGGCCCGCCGTCGATGTGGAAGGTGTCGCCGTCCGCCTTGCCCCGGTTGGAGGCCTCCTCGAAGGTGAGCACCGCGTGGTCCCACACCGCCTTGCCGGTCTTCATATCCAGCGCCACGACATGGCCGTCGACGAAGCCGGCGAACAGGCGGTCCTGGTAGATCGCCATGGTCTTGATGCGGGTGCTGTCGGCCGTCGCCCCGTTCTCGGGCAGGGCGTGGACGTACTGCCAGAGGAGGTCGCCCTTGGCGGCGCCGAGGGCCTGCACCGTGGTCCCGCTTTGCACGAACATGACCCCGTCGTGGATCAGGGGGGTGATCTCGTTCTGGCTGGGGGCCAGCGACCAGGACCAGGCCTGGGCAAGGCCCTTCACGCTCGCCTTGTCGATCTGCTTGAGGGGGCTGAAGCCGAGGGAGCCATAGGTGCGCCGCCACATCAGCCACTCGCCCGCCGCAGGCTTCTGCAGCATGGCGTCGGTGACGGGGGTGAGGCGGGCCAGAGGCGCGAGGCGGTCGGCCTGGGCCTTGGCGAGGCCGGGATCGCTGGGGCCAGCGGGCGCAAGGCCCACGGCCTCGCCGGAAGCTGGCTTGCCTTCCGCGGCGGCCGCCGCCGCCGGACCGGCGGGAGCGCCCCGTGTGATGAAGGCGGCAAGGGCCGTCGCGTCGGCGGTCGACAGACTCTGGGGCGCGGAGGGCGGCATCCGGTCGTGGATGTAGGTCGCGAGGGCGCCGGAGGGCTGAACGCGCCATTTCCCGGCGAAGGTCGCGCCCGTCAGCGGCGGTCCGAACTGTCCGCCGGAAAGGTCCGCCGCGTGGCAGGTGGCGCATCCGCTCGAGAACAGGGTCCGGGCCCGCGCGACATCGCCGCCGGGATCGGCGGCCCACACGACGCACGCGGACGCGGCGGCCATGGCGAGGGCGCCCAGGCTCAAGGCAAGCGGGATAGGGCGACGGACTGAAACCACGTAATGCATCCTCCAACTACGGACGGCCCTTGGCGGCCGTTCAACGCCCCGATCGGATGCGCCCGCGCCTAAGTCATGCGTCGGAACGCCAAGCTCGGCAACAGGCTCTGTCGGGACCCGGATAGCGGCCGGCCATCGCTTCCTCGAGTCGGATTCGGCACCTTATGATTGCTCGATGACCCAGCGTAGCTCACCAGACGATGATCGCGCCGATGCGTTCCGTCCTACCTGCCCGTTCTGCGCGGCCTCGTGGACAGACGCGATGCTGGAGCATCTCGACGCCATCTCGGGGCCGGCCTCGTGCAGCTGCTGTGTCGGCGCCCATTGGCCGATCCAGGAAGAGACCCCTCTCCCGCCCCCTTCGGACGCCGCCCTGGGGGACCTGTGCTGCGCCGCCTGCGGCCAGGCGATCTACCGCAAGGTCTGACCTGAGAGCCGCTCCGCCCGGCCCTCGCCGCGAGAATTCACTGGCGGCATACTGAAGCTGCGGCCACAAACAGCGTTGAGACTGCCCCGATCGCCGACGAGGAGCTTTCGCTTGCCCCGCAGAAGTTCGACAGACTCCGAGCCGGTGCAGGGCGTTCAGGCCGTCCAGCTCGTCCTCGAAGTGCTTGAGCATCTGGCAAAGCAGGAAGTCGCCGGGGTCACCGAGATCGCTACCGCCCTCGGATCGACCAAGGCCCGCGTCCACCGGCACCTGCGGACCCTGGTGAATACAGGCTACGCCATCCAGGAGGCGGGAGGCGAACGCTACTGCGCCGGGCCGCGCCTCGTGGTGCTGGCGCAGATGCTGTCGATGGAGAACTCCCTCACCAGCGTCGCCCGGCCGGTGATGCAGAGGCTGCGCAACGCTCTCGGCCACACGGTGGGCCTGGCCAAGGTCGCGGGGGCCAGGGTCAGCATCGTCGACAGCTTCGAGGGCAGCGGCGTCATCAGTGTCGGGGTGCGGATCGGCTACGACATGCCGCTGCACTCCAACGCCGGCGGCAAGCTGGTGCTCGCCTTCGGGGAGCCCGAGGTCCAGCAGTCCATTGGGGCCCTGAAGCTGGAGAAGTTCACCGAGCACACCATCACCGACCTCGAAACCCTGAAGATCGAGATCGAGCGCGTCCGTCAGCAGGGCTGGGCCAATGCGCCCGAAGAACTGGTCATCGGCATCAACGCCATCTCCGCGCCCATCTTCGATCGCGACAACCGGCTGGTGGCGACTATCGCCCTGGTCAACTCGATCCAGTTCCTGGGCCGGCGCCCCACCATCGAGCAGATCAGCAGCATCACCGCCGCCGCCGCCGAGATCACCCGCCATCTCGCGCTCAAGCGGTAGGTCGAACTCGCACACTATCGGAACGATGTACCGACAGCCGCTACATCGCACTGTCGCCGTGCTAGGAAATCTGCGAATTCGGGGCGAACGCAGGGGAGCGATCCGGTGAACTGGCTGAAGGCGAAATCACGCACTGGCGGCGACTGCCGCTTCGGCACCTGGGCGAAGATCCCGGCGCTTGAGACGGTGGAGATGCTCGGCCACGCGGGCTTCGACTTCCTGGTCGTCGACATGGAGCACGCCCCTCACAGCCTGCAAACCGCCTACCAGGCCATCGTCCAGGCCCAGGCGGCCGGCATGGCGGCCCTGGTGCGCATGCCCGACCATTCGCCCTCCATGGCCCAGAAGCTGCTGGACGCGGGCGCGGACGGCCTTCTGATCCCTCGCGTCGACAGCGCGGACGCGGCGCGGCAGGCGCTGGCCGGCATGTGCTTCCCCCCCGAGGGCAGCCGCGGCATGGGCTACACCTCCCGCGCCGCCAAGTGGGGCGCCGACAGCGTGGCCGCCTACCTGGAGCGCGGGCGCACCGGCGTCACCCGCATCGTTCAGCTGGAAGACGTCGGGGCGATCGGAGAGATCGAGGCGATCTGCGCGACGCCGGGGCTCGACGCCGTCTTCATCGGCTTCGGGGACCTGATGCTCTCGACCGGCCTGCCGCGCAACGACCCGTCCATCCTGGCGATGGAGCAGAGCGTGCTGAAGACAGCCGCCGCGCACCAGCTTCCGGTCGGCACAGCGGTCCAGTCGCCGAAGGACGCCCTGGCCTGCCGCGACGCGGGCTATTCCTTTGTCATGGTCAGCGCCGACACCACAATCTTCTCGATCGGGGCCCGGGCGCTGGTCGAGGGGCTGAAGGGTTAGTTCTGCACTCTTCCCCCTCTGGGGGACGTGTCCGCCCGAACGGGCGGACGAAGGGGGCTGAAGGGCGTCGCGTTTAGCCCCCATCCCCCGCTTCGCGGGTACTTCCCCCCCTGGGGGAAGAGTAGAAAGGCTCTAGGTCTTCGCCTTCTCGTCGTCCCAGCTCGACACCGCTTCGCCGTCGATCTCGCAGCCGCTGACGCCGATGACCCGGGCGGTCATCATGTAGACGCCGATGATGGCCACCATCTCGAAGATCATGGGCACGGAGAAGTGCTTGCGCGCCTCCGCCAGGGTGGCGTCGCTGGGCGCCACGTCCTTCACCACCTCAGCTGTGAACTGGGCCACCGCCCGCTCCTGCTCGGTCAGGGGGCCGTAGTTCCCGGTCTCAAGCGCCTTCAGGGCCGCGTCGCTCATCCCCAGGGTCTTGGCGATCGAGACGTGGTGGAAGAGTTCGTAGTCGCTCTTGGAGATGTGCGCGACCGTGAGGATCAGCACCTCGCGCAGCGGCTGGTCCATGTTGGACATGGTCACAGTCGCCGCCGACAGGGCGCTTTGGCGCTCCCACAGCCCGTCGGGGGTATGCAGGGCCATGCGGATCACGTTCAGCATGCGGGTTCCGGGCGAGGCGACGAAGGCCTTCTTCTGCTCGGAAAGGTCCGCGAGCTTGGGATAGGGAATGCGGCTCATCCTGGGTCTCGCGCCTCTCTTCTTCCGGTGGCTTCGAGCCTGATGTCAGGTCGTGTCGCCGGGTGCAATATCGTCAGGCATGACGGCGTGTCATTTGTGTAGACGCTCCATCGGGGCGCCGATACAAATCCGGCAAGGGCCAAGCTTAACGACGAAAAGACCCGGGGAAACGATGGACGTAGTCGCTGACCAGGGCGATCTGGGCGCTTGGCTCGCACGGCTCCAGCAGGCGCTCGCGGCGCCGCAAGACGCCGACTGGCGCGCCCTTTTCAACGACGAGTGCTACTGGCGCGACCTCGTCGCCTTCACCTGGAACATCATCACCCTGGACGGCGCGCCCGCGATAGCCGCCATGGCCCGCCAGCAGTCGGCCGCCATCGCCGCTCGCGGCTTCACGCTCGACCCGAAGATGCAGGGCGAGAACGAGGGCTGGTTCGACTTCGAGACCGCAACGGCGCGCTGCCGGGGTTTCGCGCACCTTGAGGGCGGGCGCTGCTCCAACCTGCTCACCGCCATCGTCGAGCTGAAGGGCTTCGAGGAACCGGCGGGCGAGCGCCGGATCGCCGGCGTCGAGCATCGCGCCGTGAAGGGGCGGCGGACCTGGCTCGACGAGCGTCAGGCCGAGGAGAAGTCCCTTGGCTACGACACGCAGCCCTACTGCCTCATCGTCGGCGGCGGCCAGAACGGCTTGGCCCTGGCCGCCCGGCTGAAGCGCCTGTCGGTCCCGACCCTTGTAATCGACGCGCACGAGCGCGCCGGGGACGCGTGGAGGAAGCGCTATCGGTCGCTGTACCTGCACGACCCGATCTTCCTGGATCACTTCCCCTACCTGCCCTTCCCCGATCACTGGCCGCTCTACACATCCAAGGACAAGATGGGCGACTGGCTGGAAATCTACGCCAAGGTGATGGAGCTCAACTTCTGGGGCTCCACCGTCTGCCGGAACGCCCGCTACGACGAGGCCGCGGGCGAGTGGGTGGTCACGGTCGACCGCGCCGGCGAAAGCGTCATCCTGCGGCCCAAGCAACTCGTCCTGGCGACGGGCCTGTCAGGCGGCAAGTACACGCCCGAGATCCCGGGCGCGGACAGCTTCAGGGGCAAGCAGCACCATTCGGCCGACCATGTCTCCAATGCCGGCGTCGCGAGGAAGCGCTGCGTCGTCATCGGGTCGAACAACTCGGCTCACGACATCTGCGCCGAGCTTTGGGAGCACGACGCTCACGTGACCATGATCCAGCGCTCGCCGACCATCGTCGTGCAGGCCTCGACCATGGGACGCCTCGCCAACGACATCCCCTACGCCAAGCCGGAGATATCGACCGACACCGCCGACCTGATGGGGGCGATCACGCCCTACAGCCAGCGCCACGGCGCCGAGGTCGGCTTCACCAACTTCCTTCGCTCCATCGACGCCGAGTTCTACGAGCGCCTGGGCAAGAGCGGCTTCCAGCTCTCCCACGGGGAGGACGGGACCGGCTTCTTCATGGCCTATTTCCGCCGCGCCGCCGGCTACTACATCGACGTCGGCGCGTCCGAGCTGATCATGAACGGCGAGATCGCCCTGCGGTCCGGAGAGATCGCCGGGATCGAACCGGACGGGGTGCGCATGGCCGACGGCGGGCTGATCCAGGCCGATATGATCGTCTACGCCACCGGCTACCGCCCCATGAGCGAGTTCATGGGCCAGCTCATCTCGCCCGAGGTCGAGAAGGCGGTCGGGCCCTGCTGGGGTCTCGGCTCGGGCACGGCGGGCGATCCCGGTCCGTGGGAGGGGGAGCTTCGCAACATGTGGAAGCCCACGCGTCAGAAGGGCCTCTGGTTCCAGGGCGGCAACCTCGCCCAGTCGCGCTTCCACTCCCTGCACCTGGCGCTGCAGATCAAGGCGCGGATGGAGGGCCTGCCCACCCCCGTCTTCTGGCTGGAGCAGGCCGCCGAGCGCACGGCCGAACCGGCGCTGGCCTGAACCTGAGTGAAGTCGCGTCCGACCCGTGGGGGAAACTGACTTGGCGTCCTTGTTCGACACGCATGCGCACCTGATCTCCGACGATCCGAAGCGGTATCCGCCGGGGTTCCTGCGCGGTCAGACCGATCAGCCGCCCCTGCCGCCCCCGGTCACCGCCGAGATGCTGCTGGAGATGATGGACGCCAACGGAACGGCCCGCGCCGCGCTCGTGCAACGCGCCCACGCCTACGGTTACGACAACAGCTATGTGGTCGACAGCGCCGTCCGCTACCCGGACCGCTTCCGCTCCGTCGGGGTGTTCGACGCCCAGGACCCCGCCACCCCCAACATCGTCGAGCGCCTGATCGGCGACCAGGGCCTGGCCGGCGCCCGCCTTTGCCAGGTCCGGCCATGGGAAATGGACACGGCCTGGTTCAATTCCCCCCAGGCGATGAAGTTCTGGGAGAAGGCGGCCGAGCACAGGCTGCCGGTAGCCATCATCTTCTTCCACTACCACCTGCCCTACGCCCTGCCCGCCCTGCTGCTCATCGCCCAGCTGTTCCCCGATCTGCGGATCATCATCGACCACGTGGGTTCGCGGCACGGCTCCGGGCCCGAGGTGAAGTGGGGGATCGAGAAGGGCTTCGACATGGCCGCCCCCGGCCCCCCTGACTACGGGCTGGTGGGGGCGCTGACGCCGTTCGTCGAGCAGAAAAACGTCTCCTTCAAGCTCACCCAGATCAACGTCGACCGGCTGCGGGACGCGAACATCCCGCTGGAGGATTACATCCGCCGGGCCGCCGACATCTTCGGGGCCGACCGGCTCGTCTGGGGCTCCGACATCGGACAGAGCCCGGGGACTTACGCCGAGATGGCGGCATGCGCCCACGAAGCGGCCTCGCGGCTGACCGAGAGCGAGAAGAAGCTTTTCCTGCACGACAACGCAGCCGCCATCTACGGCGGCTGACCAAAACAAAATAGGGGGCGAGGCGATGGCGGCGGCAGGCATGGAGGAACCCACCGGCGCGCCGGGCTGGGTGGGCGCGACGCTCGACGCCCAGGGCGACTGGGGCCTGCGCACGTGGGTCCCCTACATCCTCGGCCTGATGATGCTGTTCGATAGCTGGGACAGCGTCGCCATCGCCTTCGTCATGCCGTCGATCTCCGGCGAGTGGAAGCTCAACCCGGCGCTTGCGGGCGGGCTGGCCTCGGCGGGCTTTGGGGGCCAATTCGTCGGCGCCCTGCTCTGCGGAGCCCTGGCCGAACGGTTCGGGCGGCTGCCGGTGATGAAGGCGTAGGAGCGGTAGTTGAGCTGCTTGCCGCAGCCGGAGCCCATCAGGGGCGGCAGCTCGGCCTGCACCCCCGGGGTGATGACGATGCCGATGGGGGGGCCGTTTCCTACGGGCACCGGGGACGCATCGTTGGCGCCGATGGCGGTGATGTTGCCGTTCTCGAGCCGGATGCAGGACTCGGCGAAGGGCGCCAGTTCGCCGTCCGCGAAGGCGACCGCCCGCATGTAGCCGATCGAGCCCTCGATCAGCTGCGCCCGCGTCAACCGCGTCTTCGGCGGCTCGATGCGGTTCATGATCTCCATCCAGCTCGGGTCTTTCGGCGGCAGGTTCACGGCGGCCCGGGCGTGGCGGCTCAGCACGGTCTCGATCTCGGTGATCTTGCCCCCAACCACCTTCAGCCGCACGGCCAGCAGGTCGTCGAAGGGAATCTCGTGGTTCTCCGTCAGGGACAGATAGCTGACCACCCCGCCGGTCGACGGGTCGAAGGCATCGTGGCGGTAGGGTCCCCATTTGTTGAAGGTCGCCCAGAGCCCTTCGCCCAGCCGGATCTCGGCGGCGTTCTCGGTGTAGCGGTAGCGGGGCGCCGCCGGGACGGCCTTCACATCGTGCCTGGCCAGGGCGTCCAGGTAGCGGTCCATGACGCCCTTCAGGCAGGCCTCGCCGCACGCGGCCCCGCCCCGCGCCTTGGCCGCATCCGCCGGAGCCGCGGCGCCGATGCTCCCGAGGACCAGGGCTGCGACACCCGCGGCCAGCCCCCTGATCGCTGCCGTGCTCATACCGCGCCTCCCCGAAGTCCTGCCCCGTCGTGAGCGCGGGGCTGCGTTGCGGTCACTTTCGGCCCGCCCCGGCACGGACACAAGTTCGCGTGCGATGCGTCGCCCGGACATGAGCGCCCACTCGGTGCGAAGCCTCTGGCGCTTGGGACGCGACTTGCGTAGGGGAGGTCCGCTCCGACGAGCGTGCTCGCAGTTTTTCGCAAGGAAACAACGAAATTGCGTCTTCACCCCACGGGGAAGTTCGATAACCACCCCACCCCCAGCAATGTCATCGAAGTCCGACCGCTGGCGGCCGCCATGGGCGCGGAAATCTGCGGCATCGACGTGCCCGACATCACCGACGAACAGTTCGCCGCCGTCCAGGCCGCCCTGTTCAAGCACAAGATGATCTACTTCCGGGGCCAGGCGCTGACCCACGCGGACCAGGAGGCGTTCTCCTTGCGCTTCGGCGCCTTCGCCGAGGACGCGTACACCTCCGGTGTGCCGGGCCATAAGGATGTGCACCCCCTGATCAAGGAAGCCGACGACAGGTCGGAGATGGTGTTCGGCGAGGGCTGGCACACCGACTCGCCCTTCCTGCCCGAGCCGCCCTCGATCACCATCCTGCGCTCGGTGGAGATTCCCCCCTACGGCGGCGACACGATCTGGGCGAACTCGGCCCTGGCCTACAAGATGCTGAGCGACACCTACCGCCGCATGATCGACGGGCTGAAGGTCCACTTCTCCCTCCGCGACGTGTTGGCGGCCGCCCAGGGCGGCGCCGAGCAGCGGGACAACCCGATCGGCAAGCTGGCCGCCACCCGCGGGTCAGCGCAGCTCCCCGAAGACCTGATGCGCAAGATCCAGGGCAGCATCCACCCGATGGTGCGCACCCATCCGGTCACCGGCGAGAAGGCCCTCTACGTCGATAGCTCCTACGCGGTCGGCATCGACGGCATGACCGAGGAGGAAGCCTCGCCGATCCTGCAGTTCCTCGGCGAGCACCTGGTGCAGCACGCCTTCACCTGCCGCCTGCGCTGGGAGCCGAACATGCTGGTGGCCTGGGACAACCGCCTCTGTGTCCACCAGGCCTTCAACGACTACCAGGGCTACCGGCGCGAGATGTACCGCACCACGGTCATCGGGGAAGTGCCCGCCTAGCCCAGCTTCGCCTGCGCGCGGAAGGCGTGCAGCAGCGGCTCGGTATAGCCGTTGGGCTGGCCTATGCCGTCCACGATCAGCGCCCGCGCCGCCAGGAAGGCCGTCCCGCCCTTCGAGACCGGGCTCATGGGCGTGTAGAGGGGGTCGTCCGCGTTCTGGGCGTCCACCTTGGCGGCCATGCGCGCCAAGGCGTCGTCGATCTCGTCCAGGGCGCAGACCCCGTGCAGCAGCCAGTTGGCCATGTGCTGCGAGGAGATGCGCAAGGTCGCACGGTCCTCCATCAGCCCGACGTCGTTGATGTCCGGCACCTTGGAGCAGCCGACACCCTGGTCGATCCAGCGGACCACGTAGCCGAGGATGCTCTGGGCGTTGTTGTCGAGTTCGCGGCGCACGTCCTCCGGGGACCAGTTGGCCCCGTCCGCCAGGGGGATGGTCAGGAGGGCGTCGAGGCTCGGGATGGGCTCGGCGGCGATGGCCTCCCGCAGGGCGAAGACGTCGACCTCATGGTAGTGCATGGCGTGCAGCACGGCGGCCGTCGGGCTCGGCACCCAGGCGGTGTTGGCGCCTGACTTCGGGTGGTCGACCTTCTGGGCGATCATGTCGGCCATGCGGTCGGGCGCGGCCCACATGCCCTTGCCGATCTGGGCCTTGCCGGAGAAGCCGCAGGCCAGCCCGATGCGGACGTTCCGCGCCTCATAGGCCTTGATCCAGTCGGACCCTTTGATCGCCCCCTTCGGCGTCATGGCCCCGGCGCGCATGGAGGTGTGGATCTCGTCGCCGGTGCGGTCCAGGAAGCCGGTGTTGACGAAGACGATGCGGTTCTTGACCGCCGCGATACAGATCGAACAGGTTCAGGCTGCCGACCAGGGTCAGCATGGCAAGGACATAGATCGAGCGAGCCGTCCACGCGCCCGGTTCCGAGGTCGCCGGCGCGACATCGGAGGCCAAGGGCTCCCATGGCCGATCGTTTGAAACCACCCGAGCGCTCCCGCGACGCGCCCCTCAGTTTTATGAACTCAGTTCAGACGCGTGCGATGACGACCATGCCCCGTCAAAACCACTCAGGGCAACCTCGATGAACAGGCCGCCCTATTCCGGCTCGGCGCGGGCGCAGACATCGTAGATGCGGTCGAGGATCTCATAGAGCTGCCGCCGCTCCTCCTCGGTCAGGGCGGCGTTGATGCGCGCCTCGTTCTGGATGGCGATGCGATCCAGCTCCCGAAGCATCCGCTCCCCTTCGGGGGTCACGCCCAGCACATGGCGGCGCCGGTCGGTGGGCGAGCGCCGGCGCACGGCCCAGTCCTTGTCCTCCAGCACGTCGACCATGGTCATGACGGCGGTCTTGTCGTAGCCGCCGAGGCTGGCGAGTTCGGTCTGGGAGATGCCCGGGTTGGCCGCAATAAGGGCCAGGGCCGCCAGGGTTCCCGGACGCAAATCCGCCTGTTCGAGACCCGGGGTCGCCGAAATCGTCCTGCCGATCGACTTGATCAGAAGGGTATGCAGACGGCGCAGCCTGAAGCCGAGGGTGTTGGCCAGAATGCCGAGCCCGCCGCCCGGGCGTACCTCGTCGCCGGGGGCCGTTTGCGGTCCGCTCGCGGCGGATGAAGACGCCATACGCTTCTCCTCGGGTCCCGCGACAATTGGCACGTCCCGGCGCAAAGGAAAACGCCCTTGCGGAATCGTCTGCCGAAACGATAGTCTGATTTCAGAATATCTGGCGCAAGAACCAATCGCGCCGAATTCGGGGGAGACGGAAAAATGGGCATACGGCACGACACGCGCGGGCTGAAGCGCCTTCTGGTAGGGTCGTCGGCTTTCGCGCTCGCGGCAGGGTTCGCCCACGCCGCCGCCGCTCAACAGGCCGACGGCGCCGACGTAGGCGAGGTGGTGGTCACCGCTTCCCGCGTCCAGGCTGCGGGCTTCACCGCGCCGACGCCGACCTCGGTGATCGGCGCCGCCGAAATCGACCGGATCGCTCCGGTGCAGATCTCCGAAGTGCTGCGCACCCTGGTGCCGAGCTTCCGCACCTCCGGGGCCACCTCGACCCCCAACGTCTACGCCAACCTGCGCGGCGTCGGGGCCCAGCGGACCCTGGTCCTGGTCGACGGCCGGCGGCACGTGCCGACCCAGGCTGACGGGACGGTCGACCTCAATGTCATCCCCACGGCCCTGATCGAGCGGGCGGAAGTCGTCACGGGCGGCGCCTCGGCCTCCTGGGGCTCGGACGCCGTGACCGGGGTGGTCAACCTGATCCTCAACAAGAAGCTCGAGGGCTTCCAGGCCAGCGTCCAGGGCGGCATTTCCAAGTACGGCGACGCCCAGACCTACGCCGTCTCCGTCGCCGGGGGCCATTCCTTCGGGCGGCTGCACCTGATCGGCGGGGCCGAGTTCTCCCGCGACAACGGCATCGGCGCGTCCCAATTCCCCAACTTCTCCCGTCCCTGGGCTCGGGAAGACCGCGGCTCGGTGGGCAACTCGGCCTTCGCCACCAACGGCCAGCCGGGCACCATTTACAGCCAGAACGTCCGCCGCGCCGACGTGGCGCTCGGCGGCCTGATCACCAACGGCCCCCTGCGCGGCCTGCAGATCCTTCCGAACGGGACGACCGCGCCCTTCAATTTCGGCACGCTCTATTCGAACAACATGATCGGCGGCGAGAACGCCGGGGAGACCATCGCGCCGGGCGGCGCCATGCGCTTCCCCTTCACCCGCTACACGGCGATGGTCCACGCCGACTTCAAGGTCACCGACACGATCGAGGCCTTCGCCGAAACCACCATGGCCCGCTCGCTCTCGAGCGGCCAGACCAACCCCTGGCGCAACCAGGGCACGGTGACGGGCAACACTGCCTGCACCACCACCAGCTTCGTGTCCGGGATCGGCGGCATCAACGTCAACATCAACAACCCGTACATGTCGCCGAGCCTTCGCACCCAGATGACGAACGCGGGGATCACCTGCTTCAGCATGGGCCGCAGCTATCGCGACATCCCCACCCTGCAGACCAACGACGGAACGCCGTGGATGTGGCGCGCGGTGGTCGGGCTGAAGGGCGAACTCGGCAACGGCTGGAACTGGGACGCCTACTATCAGTACGGCCGCACCCGCTATCAGACGCGGCGAGGGAACAACCTGAACCTGACCAAGGGCAATCAGGCGATCGACGCGGTGGTCAATCCGGCCACGGGGCAGATTTCCTGCCGGGTGACGCTGACCGACCCGACCTCGCGCTGCGCGCCGCTGAACGTGTTCGGCTTCGGCTCGATCTCCCAGGCCGCGTACGACTACATCAGCGGCACCACCAAGCTCGACCAGACCTTCTCGCAGCGGGTCGCCGCCTTCAACCTGCGCGGCGCGCCCCTCTCGACCTGGGCGGGCAAGATCGACATGGCGGCCGGCGCGGAATACCGCAAGGAGATCATCGACGCCTTCGCCGACCCGGTTTCCGAAGCGGGGCTCTGGGGCACGGGCAACCGCAAGGGCTCGAAGGGCTCGTATGACGTAAAGGAGGTCTACGGCGAAGCCGTGGTTCCTCTGGCCCGCGACATGTTCCTGGCCAAGTCCATCGATCTGCAGGGGGCCTTCCGCTACACCGACTACAGCTCTTCGGGCGGGGTCAAGACCTGGAAGATCGGCCTGACCTGGGACGTGGTGGATGAGCTGCGCCTGCGCACGACGCGCTCACGCGACATCCGGGCGGGCAACCTCGCCGAGCTGTTCACCGCCTCCCAGACCGCCACGGTCAACGCCCGCGACCCGCGCACGGCCGGCACCATCACCTTCGTGTCGGACACCCGGGGCAACCCGACCCTGGCGCCGGAAGTGGCCGACACCTTCACCGCGGGGGTGGTCTACCAGCCCCATTGGCTGTCGGGCTTCAGGGCCTCGATCGATTACTATCGCATCTTCATCAAGGGCTCGATCGGCACCCTGACGGCGCAGAACACCCTGGACCTCTGCTACCTCAACAACCTGGCCCAGTACTGCTCGCTGGTGACCACCACCGCCACGGGCCAGATCAGCCGGGTCGCCCTGACGCAGCTCAACCTCAACAAGTTCGTCACCGGCGGATACGACATCGAGGCCTCCTATCGGACGCCCCTGTCGCGGTTCAGCGCCAGCCTGCCCGGCAATCTGTCGGTACGGGTTCTGGGCACCCACATCAGCCACCTCGCCACCACCCCGGCCATCGGCGCCACCATCACCGACCCGGCGGGGCAATACACCTCGCCGCACTGGACCGTGTTCGGCCAGATCAACTACAGCCTGAACCGCTTCTCGGTGGGGGTGGAGAACCAGTTCTACGGCGGGGGCACGATCGACAACACCCGCATCCTTGGCCAGATCAGCGCCGCCGGGGCGAACATCAACCACGTCGACTCGATCATCTACACGAACCTGAGCTTCCAATACGACCTGCCGGACCGCCTCAGCCGGTACGGCTCCACCCAGGTGTTCGTGCGGGTCAACAACCTGTTCAACGTCTGGCCGCCCTTCCCCAGCAACGGCGGCGGCCTGTTCGACGAGGTGGGCCAGGCGTTCCGCTTCGGCGTTCGCTTCAAGCACTGATCGGATAGTCCAGTGCCCAATCCGGATCGCCTTCTCTCCGCTTCCCGGACCCGGCTCCTCGGCGCGGTCGCCCTCCTGGGGGCGGTCGCGGCCGTGGGCCTGGCCATGGCCGCCACGCCACGCACCGGGGCCCCGTCTCCCGCCGCCAATGAGAAGACCCCCGGCGCGCAGGGGGTGATCGCCGGCCAGGTCCCGGCCCAGAACGCCCAGGCCCAGCGCGCCCCGGTGCGGACCAGCGCCGCGCCGGTCAAGGACCAGGCCCTGCTGAACGCCCTCGACCGCTGGTACAGCGCGGGCCAGGGCGGGACGCTGCCCGCCCTGCGGGAGTTCGACAACGAGTACGGCAAGCTCGGGATCATCAACGCCGCGGGGGCGATCGACACCAAGGGCCACCCCTTCTTCGAGCCCCTGGGCGCCAACGGCCGGGGCTGCGTCACCTGCCACCAGCCGGCCTACGGCATGAGCGTCTCGGCCGAGAGCCTGCAGCACCGCTGGAAGGACACGAACGGCAAGGACCCGGTCTTCGCCATGGTGGACGGGGCCAACTGCCCCGGCCTGCCGGCGGCGGAGCGGGCGTCCCACTCGTTGCTCCTGGACCGCGGCCTGTTCCGCGTCTTCCTGCCCTGGCCGCCCAAGAACGCCGAGGGCGGCGCGCTGAAGCCGGAGTTCGACATCGAGGTCGTGCGCGACCCCGCAGGGTGCAACACCCACCCGGTCTACGGGATAAAGAGCGCCAACCCGACCATCTCGGTCTACCGGCGTCCCCGCCCGGCGGCGAACCTGAAATACGTCACCGCCTCCAACGGCCAGGCCCTGTTCATCGGCAAGAACGGCATGCCCGCCTCGATCGACCCGGAAACCGGGCGCAGCACCAGCATGAACTTCATGGCCGACGCCCGCCAGCCGACCCTGAAGACGCAAGCCGTCGACGCGGCCCTGAACCATGGCCAGGCCGGGGCTATCCCCTCCGCCGACGCCCTGAAGAAGATCGTCGACTTCGAGATGCAGGTCTATTCGGGCCAGCGGCGGGACCGCTGGGGCGGCCGGCTGGTCGACGCCAAGGGCTATCCCCACGCGGTCGGCACCGAGAACCTTCGGGACGGCAGGACGGGGGTGCTCGGGGACAACTTCACCACCCCGGTGTTCCTGTTCTTCGACGAGTGGAAGAAAGCTCCGGACGCCAAGCTGGATCCCAAAGCCGCCTTCCGGGCGTCCGTGGCGCGGGGCGCAGACGTGTTCTTCACCCGGCCCTTCTGGATCACCGGGGCCATGCACATCAACACGGTCGGCCTCGGCAGCCCCACCAAGCGCACCTGCGCCACCTGCCACAACATGCATATGACGGCCATGGACCTCTCGGCCGGCTGGATGGACCTCGGCACCACCAACGCGCCCTGGGCCAACGAGTCGCCTGAGCTGCCGCTGTTCAAGGTGACCTGCCACGCGGACGTACCGCCGCATCCCTTCCTGGGGCGGGTGATCTACACCCAGGACCCGGGCCGGGCCCTGATCTCGGGCAAGTGCGACGACGTCGGCGCCATCGTGATGGAGCAGTTCCGGGGTCTTTCCGCCCGAGCGCCCTACTTCTCCAACGGCTCGGCCAAGAACCTGCGCGAGATCGTCGACTTCTACGATCGGCGCTTCAACATCCGCTACTCCGAGCAGGAGAAGCAGGACCTCATCAACTTCCTGAGCGTGCTGTGATGGGCAAGACTGGACTCATGGCCGTCACGGCCTGCCTGGCGCTCGCGAGCGCGGCCCAGGCCGCGGCGCCGGCGACCCAGCGCAACTTCGTCGCCTGCCCCGTCGTGCAGGACACCAAGACGGTCCCCTGCTGGCTGGCCGAGTACAAGGGCGAGACCTACTACCTCGGCATCCAGACCGACATCTCCGCAGAATGGTACCCCCCCTTCCTCGGCCACAAGGCCATGGTGGAGGGAACAGTCTCGAACGAGCCGCGCATCTGCGGCGGGATCGTGCTGAAGCCCAATAAGGTCTCGGTGCTTCCCGAACTCGCCCCCGAGTGCACCGAGATGCGGCCCGAGCGGGCCGAGTACCAGGTGCCCTTCGCCCCACGCGGCCCCGGTCCCAGCAAGGGCGGCCTCGCCTTCGCCCCCGCGCCGGGCACGGCCGCCGCCCGCCCGCCGGCCCCCGCCGCGCCGCAGCCGCCCTTCCAGGCGCGGACCTTCACCGTGCCCTATGACTTCGACACGCCCACGGTCACCGGTCGCACGTCGCGGGCGCTGCAGCAGGCGGTCACCTACGCCCGCGCCATCAAGGCCTCGAGCATCGAGGTCATGGGCTACCGCGGCCAGGTGCTGATGACCGACGGGCCCGCCCGCGAGGAGGCCCCAGGCATCGCCCAGGTCCGCGCCCAGCAGGTGGGCGAACTCCTGGGGCAGGTCGGCATCGCGCCCTCCTCCATCAAGGTGGCCTGGAAGGACGCGCCCGAGCCCGCCGACGGGATCACGGACTCCACCAAGCGCCGCACCACCATTCTAGTGAAGCCGTAACCGCTTGAGGTAGGCCGATGCAGAGAACGCTGAGAAGCTCCGTCCTGACGGCCGTCGCCGTCGGCGTCCTCGCGGTCGGCGCGGCCTCGGCCGCCCAGCTCGCCAAGCCGGTGGCCCAGAACCCGAAGGAGCCCGGCGCGCGCGGCGTTGTCTCCGGCCAGGTC